>JBGPGE010000007.1:0-70632 GCA_041483675.1 Binatia bacterium | reverse complement strand
GCGCCCTCGACGGCTTCAGCTACGCCGCCATCGCCGACCTCGCCAACGCCGCCCGCGGCGCCGACCCCGAAGGCTACCGCGCCGAATTCGTCCGCCTCGTCCGCATGGCCGAAACGCTCGGCGCCGTGGCGCAGCGGTGAGGGCGATTGCGGATGACGGTCCACTAATGCTACTCAGTGGTGGAGATACGGAGCGCATAGGATGATGAGGCCACCGCCGCCACTAGCTGCCGTCATTGTCGGACTTGCCGTCGCATTGACGTCAAGTCTGGCGGGCGCTGCTGAGCCGCGCGGCCCCGATTTCGCTTGGCCGACACCCCAAACGTGCAGGATCGAACAATCGAAACTGCCAGCGGCGGACGCCGCCGTCCTTTGCGCTGGACGTTTCATTGCGCGCAACGGGTATACGCAGGAACCGCCGGTCTCCGATGAGGCCCAAATCACATCGGAGTCTATAGAGTGGTCGAGATCCGTTGGTGAGATGCTGGCCAGTCGCCACGGCACGCTGGAACCACAGGCGTACGGCATCTGCGATCATGGGCATTGGCAAGAGCCGGGATACACGGTTGTGTTTCGCTATGCCGGCGGTGAAGCACCCGACCGTGCCCGAACCGTAACGATGACTCCCGAGTTTGGCGACCTCCGCGTAGAGCACCAAGATTTTATCCCGGATGTAGTGACGCGGCGGGCGCACGGTTGCAGGCCACTAGACACCAGGCGACGTTAGAGGCAAGCTCGTAAAGGAAGCCAACTAGGAGAGCTATTACTTCCTCGTTTCATCCAAGAAGGCGCTGTAGGATAAATATGTCAACGCTGAAGATCAAAACGTGTCCTTCCTGCGGCAGCGGCAAGATCAAACAGCTTCGCCGTAACTGGACCGGAAGCTTCAAGGGTAAGAGATGCACGGTTCCGAACTTGCAGTACTCCGAGTGTCCGGATTGCGGCGAGAAGGTCTACGATCGCGACGCGATGCGGGAGATCGAGGCACATTCCCCGGCTTTCGAACGGATGCATTCAAAACGCAAATCGGCCTGACGGTCAGAGCTAATTTCCGTTTAATCACTGCGGGTTAATTCCGCGCTGCTTGCTGCGTAGAATTTATTTCCTTTACGAAGTCCGTCATTCCCGCATGCTTTTAGCGGGAATCCAGGCGAATTTCGGACTGGACCCCCGATTAAAACATTCGGGGGTGACCACTTGGGGAAAAGTCATTCGAGGGCCTCTTGATACCCCGCAGCTTGCTGCGGGGTGATTCATCCGTGCCCCCGACAAGCCACTCAAGCTGATCTCTCTCCTCATCTCCTGAAACTCGCCCGCCCACCGTTAGACTTCCCCGTCCCTTCCGTTTAGACTTACCTCCGAAAAATCTATGCTCAACTTTACAATTATAACTCTCTTTCCCCCCATGTTTGCCTCGCCGTTGGGCCACAGTATTTTGAAGAAGGCGCAGGAGAAGGGATTGATCTCCGTTCGCCTGGTCGATCCCAGAGACTACACGACGGACAAGCATCGGACGGTTGACGACGCTCCCTACGGCGGCGGGCAGGGGATGGTGATGAAGCCGGAGCCGTTGGCGGCGGCGATCGAGGATGTGAAGAGCAAATCGGCGCGCCCGCGCGTGATTCTGCTGAGCCCGCAGGGCAAGCCCTTCGATCAGGCCGAGGCTCAGCGGCTCTCGCTGGAGCACGAGCTGGTTTTGGTCTGCGGCCGTTACGAAGGCGTGGACGAGCGGGTGAAGGCGTTTGTCGACGACGAGCTTTCCGTCGGCGACTACACCCTCAGCGGCGGCGAATTGCCGGCGATGGTGGTGATCGACGCGGTGGCGCGTCTGATCCCCGGCGTTCTGGGAAACCTCGATTCACCGAAGGAAGAATCGTTCGCCGAGGGGCTGCTCGAATACCCGCAGTACACCCGGCCAGAAGAGTTCCGGGGGATGAAAGTGCCGGAGATCCTGCTGTCGGGAGATCATGAAAAAGTCAACGAATGGCGCAAAGCGATGAGCCTCCGGCTCACGCGCGAGCGGCGGCCGGATCTCCTGGCAAAAGCGCAACCGAGCGCGGCGGAGAAAAAAACGACCGCCGCGGGCCGGCGTCTCTATATCGCTCTGCTCCACCATCCCGTCTATGACAAGAACGGCGAGATCGTCACCACCGCGGTGACGAACATGGATATTCACGACATCGCCCGCGCCGGGAAAACCTACGGCTTGCGGGGATTTTACGTGGTGACGCCGGTGAAGGCGCTGCAGCGGCTCACGCTCAAAATCATCGCGCACTGGGAAGTAGGCTACGGCAGCCAGTACAACGAAACCCGCAAAGAGGCCCTGGCGCTGGCGCGCGTGAAGGACACGTTGGACGACGTGATTATCGACGTAGAACGGGAATGCGGCGCGAAGCCCCAGATCGTCGCCAGCTCGGCCCGGCCTGGCGGCAACCGTACCTCTTTCGCTCACCTGCGGAAAATGCTAAGAAAAGACTCTGCGCCTTTTTTGCTCCTCCTGGGCACGGGATGGGGTTTGACCGACGCAGTCCTGGCACAATCCGATTATATATTGGAGCCGATCGACGGGGGAACCGACTATAACCACCTCTCTGTCCGCTCGGCGGCATCGATTATGCTCGACCGCCTGCTGGGAAGAGAATGAACTACCCCGCAGCAAGCTGCGGGGTATCAGAACTGGGCAACGTGATTTGTCTTAAAGGCGTCACCCCCGAATGTTTCTATCGGGGGTCCAGTTCCGAATCCGCCTGGATTCCCGCTAAAAGCATGCGGGGATGACGGACTTCGGGATCCGCAATTGACCTATCGCAGCACGCTGCGGGGAATTAACCCGCAGCGATTAAATCAAGGAGCGGGATTTATGAATACATTGGAACAAGTTGAAGCCGGACAGAGCGCCAAAGAAACCGCCGAGCTGCGCCCCGGACAGACCGTGCGGGTCCATGTGAAGGTGGTCGAAGGCGAAAAAGAGCGGACGCAGGTCTTCGAGGGGATCGTCATCCGCATCTCCGGCAAGGGCCACCGCACGAACTTTACGGTGCGCAAGATCTCCTACGGCGTGGGCGTCGAGCGCATCTTTCCGCTCCACTCGCCGCGCATCGACAAGGTGGAAGTCGTCTCGCGCGGCAAGGTGCGCCGCGCCAAGCTCTATTATCTGAGAGAGAGAGTGGGCAAGAGCGCGAGGCTTCAGGAAGAGGAAAGCTGAGCGCAGCTGACGTAGCCCTGCCCTTCGAACACGCCTCCACCGTGGATTTTGAGTTTTCCGGCTTCGATCTTTCCCTGAAACCGGCCTCCGGGCAGAATCTCGATCCAACCCTCCACGCGAACGTTGCCGACGAGGCTTCCCTCGATGCGCAACTCCCCGGCTGAAATTTTGGCGTGAACCTGCCCGTTCGGGCCGATCACCAGCAACCCGTTGGCCTTGACCTCGCCTTTAAAGCGGCTGTCGATCTTGACCGGCACGTCGAAGCTGAGCTTGCCGGCCACCACCGCCCCTTCGGGGAGAATGGTGCGCGGGACGGTCTCGAAGAAAGAAGGACTGTCTTGGCGCTGTTTCATGCGAATCCGCTTGTGACGCTAAGTATCTATACCATTAACCGGCCGCACATACAAAAAAATTATCTTCTACATTTCAGGAGAAAAACTGTGCTAGCATGATGGCGATGGAGCTGTTCGACTCCCCTCTCTCCAAGGCGCGAAGCGGCCCCGCCCCGCTGGCGGACAAAGCGCCGCTAGCGGAGAAGATGCGTCCCGCGACGCTCGACGAATTCATCGGGCAACAGCACCTGCTCGGCCCGGGAAAGTTGCTAAGAGAAATAGCGAGCGCGGGCGGGCTGCGCTCGCTCATTCTCTGGGGACCGCCGGGGAGCGGCAAGACGACGCTCGCGCGAATCCTCGCGCGGTCCGGCGGCGCCGAGTGCGTCCCCTTCTCCGCCGTCTCCTCCGGCGTCAAGGAGCTTAAAAAACTCATCGACGAGGCCGAGCGCCTCCATCGTCTGGGAAAACCGACCGTCCTGTTCGTCGACGAGATTCACCATTTTAATAAGTCGCAGCAGGACACTTTTCTGCCGCACGTGGAGCGTGGCGTCATCGTTTTGATCGGCGCGACCACGGAGAATCCCTCCTTCGAGGTCATCGCGCCGCTGCTGTCGCGCTGCCAGGTGCTGGTCCTAAATCCGCTCTCGCCCGAGGAGATCGGCGCGATCGTCGACCGGGCGCTCACGGACGCGAAGCGCGGCATGGGAGATCTGGGCCTTCGGCTCGCGCCGGGGGCGAAAGAGTTTCTCGTCGACCAGAGCCAGGGCGACGCCCGCGTCGCGCTGAACGCGCTTGAGACCGCGGCGGTGCTCGTCGGCCGCGACAAAAACAAAAAAGTTGAGATTGACCTCGCGCCGATTCAGGAAGCGCTTCAGAAAAAGGCCCTGCTCTACGACAAGGCCGGGGAAGAGCACTACAACGTCATCTCGGCCTTTATCAAAAGCATGAGAGGCAGCGACCCGGACGCCGCTCTTTACTGGCTCATGAGGATGATCGAAGCCGGCGAAGACCCCCTGTTTATCGCGCGGCGGATGGTCATCTTCGCCGCGGAAGATATCGGCAACGCCGATCCGCAAGCACTCCAGGTGGCGGTGGCGGCCAAAGACGCCGTCCATTTCGTCGGCCTGCCGGAAGGCAGAATCCCGCTGGCCCAGGCGACGACCTATCTCGCCACCGCGCCCAAATCCAACGCCTCGTACAAGGCGATGCTCGCGGCCAACAAAGATGTTCAGGACAAAGGCGCGCTGCCGGTTCCGCTCCATCTGCGCAACGCGCCGACCGAGCTGATGGAAAAACTGGGCTACGGCAAGGGCTACAAATATGCTCACAACTTTCCCGCCCACGTCGTCGAGCAGGAGCACCTCCCCGACGCCCTCAAGGGGCGGCGCTACTACGCCCCTTCCGACTCCGGCCACGAGAAAGCGATCAAAGAGCGGATGAAAGATTGGGAGGAGAAGAAGAAGGGAAAGAAAACTTAGACCGTCTCACCCGGTTCAACGCCTACGCCTCATAACTTCTTTCCCCTTGCCAAGGCTGTTTCGGTTATAGTAATTGTCACACTGGTATTTCAGACGGGATCTCCGTTGCGCTGCTTTTCAGTGTTAACCCTTAACCTCAACGAGGCGACTATGAAGATACAGCGGCACTCCTTCTCGGCCTTCCTTTTCGGCATCGGCGCGCTCCTTCTCGCATTGACTCCTGGAGCGATAGCTGCGGCGCCGGCCGCGGAAACGGTCAAACTAAGGACCATCTCCTTAGGAATGGTCTCTGAAGTACCCCCGGTGCAGATCGAAGAACACTTTCGGGATTTCGTGCGTTATGTGGCGCGGAAGCTTTCGTCCACCTCCGACATAGAAGGGAAAGTGGTGGTGGCGCCTACGGCGCTACAGCTCGCAAAGCTCCTCGAAGAGAAGAAGGTCGACTTCTACCTGGAAAGTCCCTATCCGACTTACGTCATTAACGGACAAGGAGCTGCGCAACTGCTCCTCCGACGCTGGAAAAGCGGCATGGCCGTATATCATAGCGTCCTTTTTCGGAAGAAAGACGGCGGAGCGACTCGCCTCGAAGACTTGCGGGGCAAGATGATCGCCTTAGAGGACCCCGGATCAACCTCAGGATATTTTCTGCCGAAGATGTTCCTCCTAAGAAAGGGACTCAGGCTGACGGAAAAACCCACGCCCGAAGCCAAGGTCTCCCCGAAAGAGATTGGCTATGTCTTTACTTACTCCGCGGAGAAAATTGTCGACCTCGTTCTGTCGAGCAAGGTCGCCGGCGGCGCCATCAGCAACGACGATTACGGCAGGCTCGACGAGAAGAAGAGAGCCGTCGTCGCAATCCTCGCCGAAACAGAGGATCTCCCCCGTCACCTTCTATCCATCCGTAAAGATCTGCCTGCGGCGGCGGCGAACCGCCTTCGAGGGGTATTGCTCTCGATGCATCAAGACGAGGAGGGCCGGAAAATCCTGGAAAAGACCGATAACACAACCAAATTCGATATCCTTCCAGGCGGGGAGGAGTCGGTCCGGCGAAAGTTCGTCGAGGTATTCCGCTCCCGTGATAAAAACTGAACCTTGCTCGACGGAGACAACCATGAAGAGACAAAAACGCCGAACCGCTTTGATCTTCGCAGTCGTCGTTCTGCTCTTTGCCGCAGCTCATGCAGACGCCGGCGAAGCGCAAGAGAAGCTCAGAATCAAAACCATTTCGCTCGGCATCGTCACCCAGCGCTCCCAGGCGGAGATGGAGCCGCTTTTGCGGGATTTTATCGGCTACGTCGCCCGCCGGCTTTCTCCCGCCGAGAACATTAAAGGAAGAGTGGCCGTCGCGCCTTCCGTGTGGCAGCTCGTCAAGCAGCTCGAACAAAAACAGGTCGATTTCTACATGGACAGCCCGTATCCGACCTATCTGATCAACCACCAGAACGCCTCCGTGCTGCTGCTCCGGCGCTGGAAAGGCGGCAGCGGCGACTACCGCAGCGTGCTGTTTGGAAAAAAAGGCGACGGTGTCGCGCGGCTGGAGGATCTGCCGGGCAGGATGGTCGCTTTTGAAGATCCGGCATCGACCTCGGGCTATTTTCTGCCCAAGCTCTTCCTCATAAGGAGCGGGCTCAAGCTCGTCGAGAAGCCTTCGCCCGAGGCCACCGTTCCCGCCGGTCAGGTGGGTTTTTTCTTCGCCCGCTCTACCGGCAAAATCGTCGATCTCGTTCTCGCCAGGACGGTCGCGGCCGGCGCCTTCAGCAACGAGGACTACGACCGGCTGCCGGAGAAGCGAAAGGAGTCGATCGCGATCCTGGGAGAGACGGAATACTTCCCGCGCAACTTGCTCTCGGTGAGAAAAGATTTGGATCCGGCGGTGATCGGCCGGCTCGAAGACCTCCTGCTCGCCATGCATCAGGACGAGGAAGGACGCAAGGTCCTGCAAAAAACCGAGGGCACGACGAAGTTCGATGTCCTGCCCGGCGGGGAAACCATCGTCCGCCAAAAACTCGCCGAGCTGTTCGGCCCCTTGAGGTAAACGCTTATTCCCGATCTTCGAGCAGTACCGGCTTAAACAACCGGCATGTTAATAGACTCCGAAGCCGCGCGGAGGGATCTATGAAATACCCTTGCCTCTTCGTCTTTCTTCTGCTTGCGGCCACGTCGTTGGGAGTGCCGCAGCCGCTTCGAGCGCAAACGGAAAAAGAGAAAGTGACTCTGGGCACGATCACCCTTTCGCTAAATAACCTGCCCATCTACGTCGCGCAGGAAAAAGGCTACTTCACGGAAGAAAACCTTTTCGTCGAGGCGGTCGTCCTGAACGCGAGCACCCGCGCCATCCCCGCGCTGGTCGGCGAGTCGATTCACATATCCGCGTCGTCGGCGATGACGACCATCAGAGCCATCGAGAAAGGCGCCGCATTGAAGATCGTCGGCGGCCTGGTCAATGGTCCCACATACGACCTCATCGCCCTGCCGAAGTACAAATCCATGAAGGAACTCAAAGGCGCGACGATCGGCGTCACCGGCCTCATCACCAGCGACACGATTGCGATGAAAGAGATGCTCAAGGCCAACGGCCTCGAATACCCCAGGGACTACGCGATGCTCCAGATGGGCGGCGGAGCGGATCGATGGATCGCTCTCCAGACCGGCAACATCGCCGCGACGATCCTCAACCCCCCTTACACCTTTGCCGCCGAAGAGGCTCATTATAACAACCTCGGCTCGACGGTAAAGTATCTTCCCGACTTCACTCAAACCGTCGTCAACGTGCGCGCGGCCTGGGCCAACGAGAAAAGGGCCGTGCTCGTGCGCTTCATGCGGGCGCTGGTAAAGGCCGAGCGCTGGATCTACGGCCAGAGGGAAGATACCGCGCGAATCATCGCCAAGAAGCTTAAATTCACCGACAGGCATTCCGAGGAGAGTTGGCGCTACTTCACCGAAAACAGCATCGTGCCGAGGGACGGAGGGGTGAATCTCAAGGGCATGGACAAGGTCATGCAGCTCCTGATCGAAGACGGCACGCTGAAACCGCCCTTGCCCCGGCATGACAAGTACATCGACAACAGCTACCTGGAAGAGGCGCGTCGCGCTGTTCGCTAGTCGCGCGGCTTCAGCCCGGTGGAATGGACGTCGCGTTCCGTGCTATGGTGCGCGAATTAAGGCCCGCTTATGCTTAAAGCCCGTTTCCGGAGATGGATCACCGACGGAGAGCAGTTGCGGCGGCTCAAGCTGCTCGGCACGGTGCCCTTGTTCGCCGGTCTCAGCCGGCGGCAGCTCGGGAAGTTAAATGTCAAGCTCTTCGAGAAACACTACGGGGCGGGCGAGGCGATCTTTCGCGAAGGCGATCCGGGCAACGCTCTCTTCATCGTGCTGGAAGGCAAAGTCGCGATTACGCACGGCGTCGACGGTGTCGAAAAACCGCTGGCGACCCTCACGCCCGGCGCCTACTTCGGCGAGTTGGCGCTGATCGACGACCAGCCCCGTTTCGCGACCGCCCGCGCCGACGAAGACTCCGTCCTGCTGATCCTCTACAAAAGCCATTTCGACCAATTGAGCGAAGGCAACAAAGCGCTCGCCATCCACGTGATGGGAGACCTTCTCAAAGCCCTCGCGGGTTACGTCAGAGTGGTCCAGGCCCGCGGCGCTATCCGTCCCGCGTCTTCCAGGCTGGCCGAGCAAAGTGCGATGCCGGCGGAGCGCGGGCGACGCTGAGACGGGCTGCGCATGCAGACTCATCAAGACAGGCGCGAGTCAAGCCCCTGGCTTCCCCCGCCCTCGATTGTCTGGGGGCTGGGCATCGCCGTCTTTGCTTTCATTGTCTATATTTCCAGCGCATTTGTCGTCATCCTCCTCCTTGCGGCTGCGCTGGCCTACGTGCTGAACCCGCTCGTAAAAATCGCCGAGGGGCTGGCGATCAAGCGCGATCTAGCGGTCGCCGCGATCTATCTCGGACTGGCCGTCTTCCTGGTGGCGGCATGGATCTTCCTCTCGCCCAGTTTGATCGCCGAAGTGAATGAAATGGCCTCCGGCTCCTCTGCCAACACGGACCGGATCGATCAAGCGATCAACGCTCTCCAGCAGGAAATCATCGTGAAATTCCCGGCCGCCCGGCGCTGGGTCGGCAGCCCCGAGACGCGCAACGAGCGGCTGAGTGCCTTTCTCGAACGGCAGACCGCCTACCTTCCCAACCTGCTGACGCACATGGTATCGATCGTCCTGGCGATCGTACTGGTGCCGGCATTTTCCTATTTTCTGTTGCGCGACGGCGCCAGGATCGGCCAGCTTCTCATCAACTCCCTCCCGCCGGCGCACATCGAGACTTCGGTCGCCGTCTGGTGCGAGATCGAGCGGGTCCTCGGCCGCTACTTGCGCGGCCTGGCGATCAACGGGGCGATCGTCGGCTCGATCACCGCTCTCGGGCTCTGGACGCTGGGGGTGGACTATCCGTTGTTGCTGGGCGCGTTTTGCGGCCTGGCCGGCGCCGTGCCCTACGTGGGGCCGGTATTAGGCGGCGGCGCGGTCGCGCTCGCCGCCATGATCCAGTTCGCGAGCCTCGCGCCGCTGGTCAAGGTTTTGACGCTCTTTCTGTCGATCAGGCTTCTCGATATGGTCCTGGTCCACCCCATCACCATCGGCAAGAGCGTCCGCCTCCATCCCGCGCTGCTGATGGGATCGGTCATCGTCGGCGGCAACGTCTTCGGATTGATCGGCCTGATCGTCGCCGTCCCCGTGGTCACGTCGATCCAGGAAATCGCCAGGTTGTTGCTGGAGCGCCGGCGCTACCGCAGGGGCGCGCGCGCCCGGCGCGACGAAGCTCCCGTGCAGCCCTACGTGTGCTGACATGAGCGAAACGCAAAGCGGTCCGCCTCTTTCTCCTCAATGCGCCATCTGCGGAACGGTGCTCACGGGGCCATGGCGCCACCTGTTTCACCTGGTCGGCATCAAGCGCAGTCCGCGCAACCCCAACATCTGCAACCGCTGCGGCGCGCACGTCGAGGAAGGGCGCGTGGTGGAGGTGACGGTCCTGTTCGCCGATCTCTCCTCGTTCACCGAGCTCACACAGGAGCTCGGACCGGAGCGGACGCACGAGATCGTCGACACCTTCTTGCGTACCGCCAGCGCGGCCATCGCCAAATTCGGCGGCTTCATCGACAAATACATCGGCGACGCGGCAATGGCGCTGTTCAACGTGCCGGTCAAACTGGAAGACCACCCGCGCCGGGCAGTGGCCGCCGCGCTTGAGCTGCAAGCGAACATGGCGGCGCTGCGCGAGCGCTTTCAGATGGATTTGAAAACCGCCGCCGGGATCGCCACCGGCTGGGCCCGAGTCGGGCGGGTCGGCTCAAGCGACAACAAGGACTTCACCGCCATCGGCGACGTGGTCAATCTTGCGGCCCGCCTCGAAGCAAAAACCAATCCTGGAGAAATTCTCGTCAGCCGGGAGACCTACGACAAGGTCGCGGCGGATTTTCCCGACGTCGCACCGGAGCAGCTCGCGCTAAAAGGGTTCAAGGACACGGTGCTCACCTATCGCCTGCACGGCGGCGCCCGCGCGCCGCGCATCGAGGCGACGGAGAAAGAATCAAAGCAGCGCGGCATAAGCTGGGGCGCGGTCGTCTTCGGCCTCCTGGGCGCGCCCTGCGCGGTGACGACCTTGATCAGCCCGCTCGCCGTCATTCTCGGCGTGGGAACGCTCTTCGGCCTCTCCGGCGCGCTCGCCTTTCTCGATCAGGGGCCGGTCCGGATTCCGGTGCTGATCTTCGCCGTTCTCGCGGCGCTCGCCAATCTCTATACTTTGTGGCGCGCGCGGCAGATTCGCGCTGAGTCCGCGGAACGACTGGCCGGCATGACCCGTCTGGAAAAACGCAGCGCGGCTATTGTTCTGATCTCCGCCACCGCATCTCTGCTGATGGTCGTGCTTGAGATCGTCATGCACGCCCTCTACCACGGCAGCCCCCTGTGATCCTTGACACCGATTTTCTCCTACCATAGTATCCGCTCAGCATTACGTACCTTCAGCAGGCTTACGTCGAAGTCCACTTTACGAGGAGGCACAGTATGAAGATTTGCAAGCCAGTTAACGCTCTCGTCGTTTTGTTCTTGTCCGTCCTGGTCTCGATCGTCGCGGCCGGCCGGGCCGACGCCCAAAAGATAAAAATGGGTTCGTCCCTGAGCCCGCCGTCGATCGAGTCCATTTCACCGTACGTAGCGATCGAAAAGGGTTTCTTCAAGAAGTACGGCCTGGATGTTGAAGTAACGGAGTTCCGTGGCGACGCCGTGCACGTCAAGGCGCTGCTTTCCGGCGACATCGACCTATCCATCAACATGGGCGCTACCGAAGGGATCGTGAGCGCCTCGAAGAAGGCGCCGATCCGGCTCTGGGTCGTCGCCAATCCGATCACGCCGTATCACTTCGTCGCGCGCAAGGAAGCGGGCACCACGCTCCAGGCGCTGGTGGGCAAAAGCGTCGCGGTCTCCGGCATCGGCGCGATCTCGTACCACATTCCGCGCATGGTTCTGGAACGGAGCGGCATCGATCCGGAGAAAATGAAATATGTCGCCGTCGGCTCGCCGGCGGACCGGTTCAAAGCGCTGGTCGCGGGAAAAGTCGACGCGACCGTGGTCACCAACACCGAGGTGGCGAAGCTCGCCGCCTTTCCGGAGATCGTAGCTATCGTCAACGTCCCGAAGCTCATCCCGGAGATTCCCTACGAGTTCGGCATGGCGAGAGAGGACTACCTCCAGAAGAACGCCGACACGGTCCAGAAACTCACCAAGGCCATTATGGAAGCCAACCGATGGATCGCCGCCAACAAGGCCGGCACGGTCGAGGTAGCCAAAAAATTTCTGCCGGAGGAGAGCGCCGACGTGCTGGGCAAGGCTTACGAACTGGCGGACCCGCGCATCTGGGGCGTCAACGGCGAAATCTCGGAGGCGTCGTACAACTTCACCGTGGAATTTCTCAAGAAGGTCGGCTACCTGGAAACGCCCGTGCCCTACAACCAGTTTTTCGACCGGCGCTTCGTCGATCAGGCGCTGAAAGAATTGGGCCGGAAGTAACGCGTGCCGCAAGCCGGGCAAACTCACCTGAGATCTTGAGGCATGCTGGAAGTTCGGCAGCTCAGCAAAGTTTTCTTCGAGCAGAACGATCCGAGCAAGCCCGGCTTGGTCGCGCTCTACGACGTCTCCTTCTCCGTTCGCAAGAACGAATTTGTTTGCCTGCTCGGTCCGAGCGGCTGCGGCAAGACCACGCTGATCCGCGTCATCGCCGGGCTGATCCAGGCCGATCGAGGCGAGATACGCGTCGACGGCAAGCCGGTGACGGCGCCCGGCCGCGACCGCTGCATGGTCTTCCAACAGTTCGGCCTGCTCCCCTGGCGCACGGTGCTCGGCAACGTCGAGTTCGGCCTGGAGATCGACGGCGTCCCGCGCGAACAGCGCCGCGAAATTTCCCGCCGGTATTTGGAACTGGTAGAGCTTCACGGCTTCGAGAACTACTATCCCCACCAGATATCCGGAGGGATGCAGCAGCGCGTGGGCATCGCGCGCGCCCTCTCCAAGGAGCCCGACATCCTGCTCATGGACGAGCCCTTCGGCGCCGTGGATGCGCAAACCCGCGAGCAGCTCCAGGAAGAATTGCTCAAGATCTGGTCCAAGACCGATACCACCGTCATCTTCGTCACGCACAGCATCGACGAGTCGGTTTACTTATCGGACCGCGTGATCGTGATGCAGTCGCGCCCCGGCCGCATCAAGGAAGAGGTGCGGGTGGAGCTGCCGCGCCCGCGCTGGGAAGGCGACGTCAAAGCTGATCCGCGCTTTGCCCAGTTGCGCGCGCGCATCCGGGAATCGCTCAGAGGTTGAATCCCATGGCGGCCCTCACGGATGAGCAAATCATCGACGAGCTCGGCCTGCGGCGCGAGCGCTCTCGGTCGATCTACGATCACCCGAATCTGATCCGCGCCGCCTCCGTGCTCTGCTTCCTCGCGCTGTGGGAGGTTTACGGCCGGCGGAGCGACCCTCTCCTGCTCACTTATCCAACGGCCGTTTTCTGGGCGGCGATCCAACTGATCCGCACGGGAGAACTCCTCCGCCAAGCGGCCGTCAGCCTGGCTACGCTGGGAGTGGGCTTCGGCGTCTCTCTCGTTCTGGGCGTCGGCCTGGGCCTTCTGATGGGTCGCTCGCGCGTCGCCGAGGCGCTTCTGGACCCTCACTTGAACGCCCTCTACGCGACGCCTCAAGTCGCGCTTACGCCGCTCTTGATGATGTGGCTCGGTCTCGGCTTCGCAGTGAAAGTGGTTATTATTTTCCTGTTCGCTTTTTTCCCGATCCTCATCAACACCACGAGCGGCGTGAAGAACGTCAGCGCGTCTCTGGTCGAAGTCGGGCGCGCCTACCTCGCCTCGGAGCGGCAAATTCTTTTCAAAGTCGTCTTTCCCGCGGCTCTCCCTTTCATCATGGCCGGAATCCGGCTGGCGGTGGGGCGCGCGCTGGTGGGAATGGTCGTTGCGGAGCTGTTCACCGCTATCACCGGTCTCGGCGCCATGCTCACGCTCTACGGCAACCTCTTCGAGACCGCGAAGATGTTCGTCGTCATCGGTGTGTTCGGACTGCTCGGCGTCGGGCTCATCCGCGCCACGCAGGCGCTCGAGAGCCGGATGGCGCGGTGGAAGGAGACCGAACGGGCAACGTAACTAACAGTATTGAGGTATGAGTGCTGAGGACTGAGCCTCGCCGCTCAGCACTCAGGACTCAGCACTCAGCACTTTTTCGGAGATATGGCGTTGAACGCGCTTGAACAGCAGGCCCTGACCGATCTCGATCTCTCCCGCGCCCGGCCTTTTCAATTGGCCGATCGTCTCGGCGCGGTCCGCGTCGTCTCGGTCGGCCTGGTCATTCTTGTGTGGGAAATCTTCGGGCGGGACGTCAACCCGCTCTTTCTTTCCTATCCGAGCGCGATCGCGCGCGCGACGATGCAACTGCTCGCTGCCGGCGAGTTCCAACGCCAGGCGCTGGGCAGCTTGCAGGTCTATGCGATCGGCCTTTCGGCGGCGCTGGTTCTCGGCATCGCCCTTGGCCTTCTCATGGGACGCTACCGCCTGGCGGAATATATTTTGGACCCCTACGTTTACGCTCTGGACGCCACGCCGCGCGTCGCGCTGATTCCGCTGCTGCTGCTCTGGTTCGGCTTGGGGCCCATGTCGAAAATCGCTATTGTCTTTTTGAGCGGCCTCTTTCCGGTGCTGATGAACACTTTCAGCGGCGTGAGGACCGTGAGCGCTTCGCTGGTCGAGGTCGGACGCGCCTACGGCGCCGGAGAGAGAAAAATTTTCACTAAAATTATCCTCCCGGCTTGCCTCCCCTTTATCATGACCGGCATCCGCCTCGCCGTCGGCCGGGCGCTCATCGGCATCATCACCGCCGAAATGTTCGCCGCCGTAACGGGCCTCGGCGCGCTACTCATCCGCTACTCGAGCGCGCTGGCGACGGACAAGTTCTTCGTGCCGGTGATCTTCCTCGCCGTCTTGGGAGTGATCCTGACCCGCGCCGTCGGGCTTTGGGAAAAACGGCTGGCGCCGTGGAAAGAAACCGAGCGGGCGCTGTGACGCTATAGTAAGCAGGAAGTCCGAATTTCCAAAATTGCTCTTTCTGCTTACTGCCTACTGTTTTGCCCCAAGCCTCCGATCGGCGACCTCCATGACCGCGGCTTTGAGATCGGGGTGCGCGTCCAGCAGGCGGCGAAAATCGGCGACGTCGAGCGCCAGCAGGTGACACTCGCTCAGCGAGGTCACTGTCGCCGTGCGCACCGTGTCGCGCAGCAGCGCGATCTCGCCGAAGTACTGGCCCCGACCGAGGCGGATCGGACTGGGCTGAACATCCACCTCGACCTCGCCGGACAGGATGAAGAACATCGCTCCCGCCGGCTCGCCGCGCCGCACGACAACGTGATGGGCCGGGACGATCTCGCGCTTGAGCAATCCGGCGATCTCGGCGATGCGGCTGGCGTCCAGCCCGGCGAAAAACGGCACTTTGGCGACGCTCTGCCAGGTGACGACGAAATCGCGCTTGCGGATCTCAGCCGAAAAACCCGTGGCCAGAATGCCGGCGGGAACCGCGAACATTGCAATGCCGAGAATCATGACCATGCCGCCGAACACTTTGCCCATCAGCGTGATCGGCGCGATATCGCCGTAGCCGACGGTCGCCATCGTCACGATCGCCCACCACATCGTGTGCGGAATGCTAGCGAAGACCTGAGGCTGAGCCTCCCGCTCGATCATAAACATGATGCCGGATTCGACGACGAGCAGCACCGTCATCACGAGAAACGCCGCGAGCAAAGGCCGGCTCTCGTTGCGGACCACGGCAACGAAGAGGGGCAACCCTGAGGCGTAGCGCGCGACCTTGAGGAGACGCAGCAGTTGCAGAACACGGAGCCAGTCCGCGTGGATCGGCACGAAAAGATTGAGATAGAACGGCGCTATGGCGAGCAGGTCGATGAGTCCGTGGGCCGAAACGGCATAACGCCAGCGAGCGCGCCACGAGTGGACGTCGCCCAATGGATCTTCCTCGGGGGCGACCCACCAGCGGAGCAGATATTCAATCGTCAGCACGCCGACAGCGATCAGTTCAGCGGCTTTAAACAGGGAGGCATACTCGGAGGCGAGCGATCGGACCGTCTCTAGCGCCGCGACGGCCACGCTCGAAACAATCACAACGAGCAGGAAAAACTCAACGAGGCCTCTCAGCCAAGAGCCGGTCTCGCTCTCTTCGAGCGCCTCGCAAACGCGCAACCGCAAACTCCGCTTCATGGCCGCAACCCCCGCCCCTGCTTACCGCAGCAGGCGACAAATGTCCAACGCACGCATAATTTTCGATTGCCGATTTTCGATTTTAGATTGCGGGAGAACTCATCAATCGAAAATCTAAAATCCAAAATCTAAAATCAGATCGTCGGAGGCGATCTACGGATTCCTTGAGGGATCGTAGCCGAGGACGGGCGCGAGCCACCGCTCCACCTCCGCGACCGTCATCCCTTTGCGCCGGGCGTAGGATTCCACTTGATCGCGGCCGACGGCGCTTACGGCGAAGTAGCGCGATTCCCGGTGGGAAAAATAGAGACCGGAGACCGACGCGGCGGGCAGCATGGCGAAATTTTCCGTGAGCGAGATGCCTGTCGTCTTTTCGACTTCCAGCAAATTGAACAGAGTCCGCTTCTCCGTGTGGTCCGGACACGCGGGATAGCCGGGCGCCGGGCGAATGCCCTGATATTTCTCGCCGATCAAATCCTCATGCGTCAAGTTTTCGTTCCTGCCGTATCCCCACTCGCGCCGGACCCGCTGGTGAAGATATTCGGCGAACGCCTCGGCCAGGCGATCCGCCAGCGCTTTCGCCATGATAGCATTGTACTGGTCGTTGTCTTTCTCGAAGCGCTCCGCCAGCTCCTGCGTTCCGTGGCCCGCGGTCACGGCGAACGCTCCGAGGTAATCCCCCACGCCGCTCTCCCGCGGCGCGACAAAATCACTCAGCGCCAACTGCGGCTTGGCGGCCTGACTCTCTTTCTGCTGGCGGAGCGTGTGAAATCGCGCCAGCTCGCGGGCCCGCGATTTGTCGGCGTACAGAATAATATTGTCTCCTTCGCTGTTGGCCGGGTAAAAGCCGTACACGGCGTGAGCCGTGAGGAGCTTGCATTCGACGATGTTCTTTAACAGCTCTTTGGCGTTGGCGAAAAGCTCTCGCGCGGCGGCACCCCGCGCCGGGTCGCCCAGCAGATCCGGGTAGCGGCCCCGAATCTCCCACGTGTGAAAAAAAGGCGACCAGTCGATATAGGGAACCAGCTCGCTCAGCGGAAATTCTCGCAAGACCTTCGCGCCGGTGAATTCGGGCACGTAGATGTGCGATTCCTCCCAGTCGATGTGGAGCTTTTTTCGCCCCGCCTCCTCATAGGTCAGCAACTGAACGGCCGTCCTGGCCTCGTATTGCCGGCGCAGCTCTTCCTGCTCGGCGCGGTTCTTCGCCGCCAACTCCTTTCGGCTCCTGGAGTTGGTGAGAGCGCCGACCACCGGCACGGCCCGCGACGCGTCGATCACATGGACGGTCTCGTGCTCATACGCCGGCGCGATTTTCACCGCCGTGTGCCTCTTGCTCGTCGTCGCGCCGCCGATCAAGAGCGGCAGCTTCAAGCCGCAACGCTCCATCTCCTTGGCGACGTGGACCATCTCGTCGAGCGACGGCGTAATCAGCCCGCTCAGACCGATCATATCCGCTTTCTCTTTGACGGCGGCTTCGATGATCCGATCCGCCGGCACCATGACGCCCAAGTCGATGACCTCGTAGTTATAGCAGCCGAGCACCACGCCGACGATGATATTCCAGATGTCGTGCACGTCGCCTTTCACGGTCGCGAAGATAAGCTTCGCGCGGGCCTTGCCCTGATCGGCGGCCGTTTTCTCCGCCTCCATGAGAGGCGTGAGCCGGGCGACGGCCTTTTTCATCACGCGCGCGCTCTTCACCACCTGGGGAAGAAACATCTTCCCCTCGCCGAACAGATCGCCGACCACGTTCATGCCGTCCATCAGCGGTCCCTCGATGATTTGCAGCGGCCGGTCGTATTTCTTGAGCGCTTCTTCCAGATCCTGCTCGATGTAATCGAGGACGCCTCTGATGACCGCCTCGGAGAGGCGGTGCTCCACGCTGCCTTCGCGCCAGGCCGCCTCCGCGGCGGCGCTCTTCGCGCTCCCTTTGTAGCGCTGGGCCAGCTCCAGCAGCCGCTCCGTGGCATCGGGCCGGCGATTGAACAGCACTTCCTCGACGCGCTCGAGCAATTCCGGCGGAATCTGCTCGTAAACCGCGAGTTGCCCGGCATTGACGATCCCCATGTCCATTCCCGCCTGGATCGCGTGGTAGAGAAAGGCCGCGTGCATCGCCTCGCGCACCGCATCGTTGCCGCGAAATGAGAACGAGATATTGCTCACTCCTCCGGAGATGTGACAGCGCGGGTAGAGCTGCTTCAGTTGCCGGGCCGCTTCGACGAAGGCGATCGCGTAGTCGTTGTGCTCCTCCATGCCCGTGGCGACAACGAGGATGTTGGTATCGAAGATAATGTCGCTCTCGTCGAAGCCGATCTCCTGAGTCAGTATTTTGTGTGCGCGCGCGCAGATCCGGAGCCGGTGTTCGACGGTCGTCGCCTGGCCCGTTTCGTCAAAGGCCATAATGACCGCCGCCGCGCCGTAGCGCCGGACGAGCCGCGCCCTGCGCTTGAACTCCTCTTCGCCCTCCTTGAGCGACAGAGAGTTGACCACGGACTTCCCCTGGACGCATTTGAGCCCGGCTTCGATCACGTCGAAGTTCGAGCTGTCGATCATGATCGGAATCCGGCTGATCTCCGGGTTGGCCGCGATGTGGTGCATGAAAGTGGCCATCGCGTTGACGGAATCGAGCATCCCCTCGTCCATGTTGACGTCGAGGATGTTGGCCCCGCCTTCCACCTGCTCGCGCGCGACGACCAGCGCTTCCTCGTACTGCTCTTCGCGGATAAGCCGGGCGAATTTGCGCGAGCCGGCGACGTTGGTCCGCTCGCCGATCATGATGAAGTTGGAATCGGGGCGGATCGTGAGTTGCTCCAGACCGCTCAGGTGAGTGAAGCTGTCGCGCTCGATGGGGAGCCGTGGATGTACGCCGCCCACGGCCTCAGCGACGGCGGCGATATGCTCCGGCGTCGTGCCGCAGCAGCCGCCGACCAGGTTGAGCCATTTTTCTCGGGCCCAGTCTCCCAAAAATTTGGCGAACTCCGCCGGGCCCATGTCGTAACCGCCAAACTCATTCGGTAGGCCGGCGTTGGGATAGGCGAAGACCGGCAGCGGCGAGAGGCGTGAAAGCTCCTCGATGAACGGAACCATCTGCGCTGGGCCTAGAGCGCAGTTGATGCCGACCGCGGTGAGCTCGGCATGGGAAATTGAAGTCAAAAACGCTTCGAGGGTCTGCCCGGAGAGAGTTCGCCCGCTCCGGTCCGTGATCGTCACCGACGCGAGGACCGGCAGGCGGGATCCCCGGCCGTCAAAAAACTTGCCGATGGCAAACAGGCAGGCTTTCAAGTTGAGCGTGTCGAAGGTCGTTTCGGGCAAGAGCAGGTCCACTCCCCCGTCCACCAGACCGCGCACCTGTTCGTAGTAAGCATCGACCAACTGATCGAACATCACTCCCCGAAAGGCGGGGTTGTTGACGTCGGGTGAAAGCGAGGCGGTCCGGTTCGTCGGACCGATCGAGCCCGCCACAAAGCGCGGCTTGTCCGGCGTTTTCTTATTCACGGCGTCCGCCGCGCTCCGGGCGATCTTGGCCGCGGCCAGATTGATCGCATAGACCTCGCTCTCAAGCGCATAGTCCGCCATGGAGATGGCGTTGGCGTTGAAGCTGTTGGTCTCGATGATGTCGGCGCCGGCATCGAGAAAACTGCGGTGAATTTTTTCGATCGCCTCGGGCCGCGTCACCGACAGGAGATCGTTGCAGCCCTTGAGCGGCCGGGAATGATGCGCAAAGCGCTTTCCCCTGAACGCCTCCTCGTCGAGCTTGAGCGCCTGGATCATCGTGCCCATCGCCCCGTCGATGACGAGGATCCGTTCGGAGAGGAGCTGCGTTAATTTTTCTTTGACCTTTACCATTTCTACTTTTCCCTGGAGAAACCTTGTCTCTGCTGTCTCCTTGGCGGGAGACGTGGTTCACCGTGCTCGTGTCCTGTCTCAGAAGTTCGACGAGAAAATCGCAGTGCCACCAGCGTCATTCCCGCGGAAGCGGGAATCCAGATCCCTTCGAATGCCCTGGATTCCGGCTCTCGTCAGCCTAAGGCCGACTCGGCCGGAATGACGGTCGGAATTAGATGGCGGATTTCTGAAACACTACCCTGGAACTAGAATAGCAAGCTGGCGCTCTGCTCGCAAACTTGACGTCCGAATGGTATAGGGGTCCGAATGAACAGCAGAGAGTTGTTGGATGTCGTCCGCTCACGACGCAGCGTCCGCGTCTACCGCGCGGGCAAGGTCACGGACAAACAGTTGGAGATGATTCTGGAAGCCGCACGCTGGGCGCCGTCGGGCGCGAACACCCAGCCGTGGGAGTTCGTGGTCACGCGCGACCGCGCGAAGATGAAGCGCGTCCGTCAAATCTACGACCATGAATGGAAACAGCGCAAGCTCGAAGACCCGGTCAATTACAAGGGACTGAAGAAGGACTACGTCGGCGACGTGAGCGTCCTCGTGCTCGTCTGCGCCGATCCGCGAACCATGCGCGTCTATCTAACGACGCGCCAGCCCGGCGACCGGGAAAAACTCTTTCAGGCAAGCGTCGCCAACTCCGTCGAGCACATGATGCTCATGGCGGCGGGCATGGACCTGGGAACCGTCTGGGTCTCCGTGCGGGAAGAAGTCGAAGCTGAATTGCGAGAGCTGTTTAAAGTCCCCCAGCCCCTGCGCCTGCTCTGGATCGTCCCCATCGGCCACGCCAAAGCCTGGCCCAAGGCCAAACCGCGCAGGAAAATCGCAGACTTCACCCACCGGGAAGTCTACGACCCGGCGAAGCTCAGACGCGACTCCGACATCCGGGCATGGCCAAAAAGCTAGGCCACCCTACTCCGCGGTGAGTAGAATGGTTCTATTCCATTTATAGTCCTTCCAAAAAGCGCTTGTCAGCGCGCCGGCAATCACATAAAATCCCAGGAAATCGCGGTTGATACGGGTTCTAGGAGCCATCATTCCCATGAAGGCGATATCCGCGATGTGCGCGTGAAATGACCAAACTATTCTTCATTCTTGTAGTTCTTATATTGATTGGCCTTCTACGTATCGGTTTTCTTTGGTCTACAAAGAGGAGGCGGCGTGCTTTACCCAAGGTAACGACAAACGGAGAGCGCGCTGCCGATGGCCGTAGTACCGGGAAGATTCACGAGGCGCAAGCTGATCCTATCGTGGCCACGCCTGACAATGCCCTAAATGCCGACTTCCCGCTAGCCGGATCGGTAACGGTCGTAGAAAACAAGGAGGAACCTACCAAACTATCTGATGAAGTGGATGTTCCTAAAGAAGCACGTGATATTGCCAGTGTGCCCCCTGTGCAAACTGAGCTGGCCGCAGCCGCCATCGAAAATGATAACGTGACTGTGGGGCCGTCTTTTCCTGGCGCGATAGCAGGCGAGGTAGGGCAGCCCATCCCGTCGGAACTAGAAAAACCAGAAGAGATCCCGCTCACCAAACCGCAGAAACCTCCAGTTTACCAGCCGGCTAGACCTGCTCCGCCTGTTGTTCCGTTGAGAACTGCTAAGCAACCAAAGCGGCAATCTTTTGTCAATCGTGATTCTGAGTTGCATCTTCGCGTTCGTCTAGTTTTCAACCGTGACGGAAGTGTGCGAAGTTTGTCGCTTGTCCCTGACCGTCGCCCAGGAATGCCCGCTGAGTTAGAGGTTACGGGCACGCAAGGTGGGTTCCCACTCGCGCAGTTGCAAGAACGGTGTTACCAAGACGTGCATCTCTCAGACGTTGGGTCGGCTTTGCGGAATGGTGTGGTGTGGGTGGGCAAAGCTGCAACTCACAGACGATGGCGTTGGGTGCTAGGCGGGCGCGAACTATATGTGCTGGCTCCGGGTGACGACTTTGGATTGAGCGGATTTGTTTCAGTACACCGCCTCCTTCTTGGAGAGGAGGATGTTGTGCTTTCGGTGGCGTCATTGCAGGCGGATGTATTAGCTGCGCTGACGCAGGCGGGATGTTCGGAGCCGGAAATAATGGATGAGACAGTCCCAGGCGTTCCTGCTGGCTGGGTCCTGTTCCGCCGTGTCCGACCGACCTGTGCTGTGCCGGAGCGAGACCAACCACATATTCTGAACGCGCTTTGTCCGAAGCGTGATATCGAACCACACTTTGTTGGTGGGATTCGCCTCAAGCACCGCTCTTGGCTCCTTGGGTATCCGCCACGCATTCGCTTGACTGGCGACACAAGCAGGGGAGTGGAAGTAAAACTCGATGGATTTCCCGCTTGTCCGGCCGGAGATGGCGGGTTCGAGGCAACGGATTGGGACAGCGAAGGCAGACACAGCCTTTGGTTTGCTGGCCAACTTCGGAAATACTCACTCCGACGCGCCGTGGAAAACTGGACTGCATGGAGTGCTTATAATTTCGGCACAGCCGCAGATATCTGTGGGGCTTGTGTTCATCCGGTCGAGCAGACACGGCTGCGGTGTATTCGCGTGCCTATGCAAAATACTGTGCTGGTGGGGGCGGAGCCTGGCCAAATCATCCGCTGCAGTCCACGGGCGGACTTGCGCACTGACACTTGCCTCGCTATGGTTCCGTTCGAGCCTGTGTGGGCGTTGCCTGTAGACCCGACAAACGTGGATAAGCGAAGTGTCCACGTCGTGCTTATCGGTGGACTCGAAGCAGTCCGACGAATAACGTTGAAAACTACCAACCGTGCGAACAATCCTTCTGTCTCGGCTTGGTCCACTGCCATCAACAACGCGAGCAGAAAAAGATTGGCTCTCGCTACAGACGATGCAGATGTTATCGCTCTGTGGCAAAGCTATCGCAGAGAGGCAAAGCGACTTTCAAGGAGCATGCGGAGGGCCATGCGATGAAGGCAAACGAACTCCTGCTTTGGCTCTCGGCGCGCCGCGAAGGGTCGTGGTGGCAGTTCCGGGCGGCAGTGGAGGAATTGTGCGTGGCTGAGGACGCGGAAGCATTGTCTGAGAACTCGGTAGATGGAGATGAGTTTCCAGTTCACCAACAGCTTCGTCTTAACCTTGAGCGCTTGGCCCATGTCGAATTCTTTGCGGGCGAGTGCGAGGATGGCTGGCGTGTTGCTCCGCCGACGCTAGCGGTTTCTCGCGTGGACGGCGGTTGGCTAGGTGTATTGTGCGGCGCACGCTCGGTGGGGCTACGGCAGAGGTTTACAAAAGCGTCCGAGGTTTTACGGCCGGAGTTGATCAACAACGAGGAAGTGCCCGATGTGTTCCGCGTCTACGCCAAGGACGAGCATGCCCTCGCCCAGCTTTCCGACCAAGCCGGGATTTATTTCCAAAGTGAAGCTTCGTTGGCGATCCTGTCGCAGTTACCTGCGACGGACCCGCCCTCGAACCGCGGCCGCGTCGCGGAGTTCCCAAGTGGCGCTGATTGGAAAATTCACGAGTTCCAGACGGAACCGCTTGGCTGGAATGCTGTCCAACGTCACGAGGCGAATGCCAAGAGAAACGCACTATTTAAGTTCACCATTTATTTCCAGCGTCCGCGTTATTTCATCCGCTGGGAGGGCCGCACGTATGAATTGCCACGTGCCATCGGAATTTACGTTTTGCTTCGGCGCCGCCGGAAGCAGGTGCTGCGATACGACCGCACGACTCGCACGCTCACGCTACCGGCAGTCTGCCGTCCACCACTTTTGCTGGAGCGTGCTCTCGTGCTTTGCTGTGGTCTCCCGCCGGTGTTCGACCCGCGCGACTCGCGCTTGACCTACGCTGAAGTCCCAGAGGACATCGCGCAGCTTACCGCTCAACTTCTCCGCCAGGATCTCGGATGAACAACCCGGTTGCGCTCTTCGAGAACCTGAAGCAGATGTATCTCCGCTACATCAACAGTCCGTTCGACCTTCGCTACGAAGATCTGTCACGTGAACGCGGAGAGATGCTGGATCGCGACGGATTTCTCTGGCGAGAACCGCTTATCGAACCCGTACCGGCTTATCGTACATGCGGCCACGATTTTCGTACCGTAGCGCACGAGCTTCTCGACAGACCCTGGGGCGCATCTGCCGTCGATGAGTTGGCTGACTTTCTAGAATGCGGTTTTTCTCGCCATATGCTTAATGACCCTTATCAGCATCAGCGCGAGGCATTCGAAGAATCGGTCACGAATGGTCGCGATGTAGTTATTACCACTGGCACTGGTTCTGGCAAAACGGAGTGCTTCCTTCTGCCGATCGTGGCCGCGCTTGTTCGCGAGTCAGCAGCTTGGGGCGCACCAACATCTCGTCCAACAAACTGGGATTGGTGGAACCATTCCACGATGCGAGGAAACACGCGTAACTGGCAGCCGCGCATTCCTCAACGCAGCCACGAAGCTGCCGCGCGCCCGGCCGCCGTCCGTGCGTTGGTCCTCTACCCGCTAAACGCGTTGGTCGAGGACCAGCTTATTCGCTTGCGGGAGACATTCGATAGCGGTCCGGCCCGTACATGGCTCGACGTACACCGTCATCGCAACCGCTTTTATTTCGGTCGCTACACCGGTCGCACGCCTATTTCTGGAGTCAATAATGCACAGAACCGAGACAATCTGCGGAAAGAATTACGTGATATGGAACGTGCCGCCAGGAGCGTGGCTTCGGACCCCGACGCAAAGAAATTCTTTCAAGCCATCGACCAAGACGGTGCAGAGATGTGGTCGCGATGGGACATGCAGGACCACCCGCCGGACATCCTTATTACCAATTACTCGATGCTGAACATTATGCTCATGCGCGGCATCGAAGCTGACATTTTTGACCAGACGCGCGACTGGCTGGCGGCTAGTCGAAGCCACATATTTCATTTGGTAGTGGACGAACTCCATTCGTACCGTGGAACGCCAGGCACAGAAGTCGCGTATCTGCTCCGCGTGTTGCTCGACCGACTTGGCCTCACGCCCGACTCGGCCCAGCTTCGCATCATTGCTTCCAGCGCTTCACTAGCGGGCGGCGATGCGGGCCGACAATACTTGGAAGGTTTCTTCGCTCGTGACCGGAATCGGTTCCACAGAATCTCGGGTTCGACTGTCATGCCTGACACTACCGCCATCGCTGGTTTTCGAGCACATGCGCTTGCATTTCGCGACTTTGGGCGTGCGGTACGTGGGGCTGGGGAAAATCTTGCCCCTCCAGCAAGAGCATTGCACGCAGCCGTCGGTACGGATACGCAGCTAGAAGGAACACCTCCTGAACGACTACTGTGTGAAGTCGCGGAACAAACTCGCGCCGGCGAAGCTTTGCGTGCGGTTTGCGTTGACCCGGCCCAAACCGAATTCCTGCCGCATACCCCATCTCAACTCGCCGATTTACTGTTCGATCCAACGCTGCCGAGGGAGGAACGCGCAGAAGCAGTAGAAGGTTTGCTAACTTGTCTCACTGTCGGCCGAACACTCAACGATACCGCTCCCCTACCTCTTCGCGCCCACCTTTTCTTCCGTAACGTGCAGGGCGTCTGGGCATGTACGAATCCGCAATGCACTCGAATTGACGGGCGCGCTCAGCCATGTCCCGTCGGCAAACTTCACTTCCAGCCAAGGCTCAGTTGTGAATGTGGCTCGCGTGTTCTGGAATTGCTGACGTGTGAGTCGTGCGGCGATGTTTTTCTCGGCGGATATCGCCGTGATGACCTACAAAATCCCGGCTCTTGGTTTCTGAGCGCCGATCATCCTGACCTGGAGGCCTCGCCTGAAACGGCTTTTCTTGACCGAAAGTACGCCAATTACGCGGTGTTCTGGCCATCTCCGCCGGGCCAGCAGCCGCTAACACCCTCTTGGCAACAGACCGATCTTGCAACTGGGACCCGCTTGCAGCGTCATTGGCGTCGCGCGAATCTGTCGGCCGTAGACGGCTCAGTTACGCTCGGGGGAGGCAACGGCTTTCTCTATCATGTACCCCGGTTGCATGTACCTAACGCACCGCATGTAGAAGCCTATCCCTCCATCTGTCCGCGGTGCGACACCGACTGGCGACGCCGTACACGGCTCCCCTCGCCTGTGCGCACGATGCGAACAGGATTCACGAAGATTACGCAGGTGTTGTCTGATGCGCTGCTGCGGCAGATGCCACACGCTGCAGAGCAATCAAACCGTAAACTTGTTGTTTTCTCTGACAGCCGGCAGGATGCAGCCAAACTTTCAGCGGGAATGCGCCGTTTACATTATCAAGACGCTCTGCGCCAATCACTCGCAGAGACGATTCGCACGGCAGGCCGAGGCACACTGGCGTTTGCTGACCAACTGGCGGATCGTCCGCTCGACGACGGACAGCGTCAGCTTGCTGCTGAGTTCGCGGCAACCCATCCACCCGAGGCGGCAGTTCTCTCCGGGGCACGTATGACCGCACTCGCGAACCTGCCCGCGCCTGCGTTCCCGAACCTCACTTACCGTCAAGCAGCGCAGCAAATCCTCCAGCAAGCCGAACACGGCCCTTTTCCAATTCCACAATTCACCGTTGATATTGCAGCACGCCTCCTTGCGCGTGGCATAAATCCAGGCGGTTATGCACAGGACGCGCTCTGGACCGACTCGACGCGACGTGGTCCAGAAGATCACTGGCGAGAACTTTTTGTGTGGACTACCGGTGGGCAGCCAGCAACTAAAAGCGACTCATTGCTAACTCAACAGCAACGCAATCATCTGGAGCGTATCCAGAGGTACGCCATCACTGAGGTAATGGACATTGTCTTTGCTTCCGGTCGCCGCAGCCTTGAAGCCCTTCGCATCGGACTGGCGACAACGGACCGCATCCGCGTAACCGCGCCCACGCCGCTCGTGCAGGAGACGGCGGATGGCGTCATTCAGGTGCTGGGTTCGCGACGGAGCCGGCTTTCGACGCATGACGCCAACGCGCTTGCCAACATTCCGCGTTACGTCGTGAGCTACATTCACGAGGCCGCCCGACAGAATGGAGAGGACCCGAACGCACTGGAGGCACAAGTGCTCGACCATCTGGAGCGTGCTGGGATTCTCTCGCCGGCACAAGCTGGTGTTCTGTTCGGGGAACGGCTTTGCCTTATTCGCCCGAGCGAAACCTTCTTCCGGTGCCCACAGTGTCGGCGGGTACACCTACATCATGCTGGCGGGATTTGCATCGATTGCCTTGTCCAACTTGATGGGCCGCTGCCTACGGCGGATGCACCAAACACGGACGACTACTACTTCTATCTCGCGACCCAAGCCGGAGACCTTTTCCGTTTGAACTGTGAAGAACTCACAGGACAGACAAACAAGAGCGACGCGCGCGCACGTCAGCGACTTTTTCAAGGTGTCTGCTTGCCGCGTCCAGTGGAAGAAAGACTCGTCGATGAACTCGATCTCCTCAGCGTTACAACGACGATGGAAGCCGGCGTAGACATCGGCTCGCTACTCGGAGTCATGATGGCGAACATGCCGCCGATGCGATTTAACTACCAGCAGCGCGTCGGGCGTGCAGGGCGCCGGGGCAGCGGTCTTTCTGTCGCGCTTACCCTTTGTCGCGATCGCAGCCATGACGACTATTACTTCCAGCGACCCGATCGCATCACGTCAGAGCGACCACCCCAACCGTATGTCGATATGCGCCGCCGCGCCATTCTGCTACGCGTCCTCAACAAGGAAGTGCTGCGCCAGGCCTTTGTGAGCCTCAACCTCTTCGTCCGCGAGGGCGGTGACAACGTGCATGGGGAATTCGGCGACTTTGGAAATTGGAATCAGCCACCGCCAAATGCCATTGCCGGGCTGACCGTCGCGGAGTTGGTCAGCGACTGGATTCAACGGAACCCGACAGCCATCGAAGGCAGTTGTGACGTGCTGCTCGCGTTTGCATCAACAGAACTACGGAACGAGCGCTCTGACCTTCTCCGCTTCGTCCGCGAAGACTTGGTGAATCAGGTCACTGCCGTCGCAAACGACGACCGTTACACGCAAGACTCGTTGAGCGAACGGCTGGCCAACGCCGGTCTGCTACCTATGTTCGGTTTCCCCACGAGGACGCGAGTTCTCTTCCACGAGCGACCGCGTGAGCTGCCTTCAGAGAACGGCGTTGACCGCGACCTCGACATCGCTATCAGCCAGTTTGCTCCAGGCGCAGAAACGGTTAAGGACGGTGTAGTTCACACTGCCGTCGGTATCGTGCACTACCGTCGCTCTGGCATCCAAGTTATACCAGCGGCGAATCCTCTCGGGCCGCCAATACCATTAGGGCTTTGCCGCCACTGCCAGGCAGTGGACATGAGGCCTGCCCCTAGCGTAACCACTTGTCCGGTCTGCGGACAGGGCGCGCCGGATTTTCGCGTTATCCAACTCGCGCAGCCGCGCGGCTTCCGCACGCTTTATGACGGCGGGCGAGATTTTGATGGCGTCTTTGAGTGGACACCGCGCGCTTCACGTGCAAAGACCGACGCAGAACCTTTGCAAATGACGGCGTGTCTTAACTTTGAGTTCTGGTCTGGCGAGCGCGAGGTCTGCGTCGTGAACGACAACGCGGGTCAATTATTCCATTTTGAGAGGTTGGCGGACGGCGAAACATGGGTAACGCGTGATGCAGTTGACCAAGTGAACCAACAACGAGATGATTTGAGACTACCACCAGTTCCTGTCCGCTATGCCCAGGCTGTACCACCCGACGATCGTGCTCTCGGTTCAATAAAACGGACAGACCTGCTTGTTCTCGGCATCCGGTCTGTGCCTGCTAACCTCGACTTCTCGCCCCTGCGTGTCGAAGGTCGCGCTGGGCTTTATTCTTTTGGTTTTATGTTGCGCCGCGCTGCCGCAGTGCTGCTGGACATCAACGAGTTGGAGCTGCGCGTAGGCCTCCGAGTCGTACGCGACCTGCAAGGTAGCGTCGTGGGCCAACTTTTTCTTTCCGATAGTTTGGAAAACGGCGCTGGCTACTGTTCACAGTTTGGCAGCCCAGCCGAGGCAGAAGATCTGCTCCATTTTGTGACCGACCCCAACGGCTCATTTTTGGAGCGCTGGCTCGACCCCGGTCATGCCGACCGCTGCCAGACGTCCTGCCCCTACTGTCTGCGCGACTACAGCAATATGGCGTGGCATAACATACTCGATTGGCGCATGGGCCTTGACGTGGCACGGCTTGCGTTGGACCCGAGCGTTGCGGTGGACTTCACCGCCTCACACTGGCACGGCTTACCAGCCACAGCCGGAGATTCATACTGTGCTGCGCTCGGTTGGATACCTTTTCCGTGTGCAGGACTGCCCGGTGCCCGTTCTGGATCACGCGGCGAGCTGATTGTTCATCCGCTCTGGAGCACTGCTTCTCACCCTCAGGTGAATCAAGCTAGAACAGAGGCCCAGTTAAACGGTGTACCCAATCTTCAAACAAAGACCATTTTTGAAGTGCTGCGTCGGCCGTTTTAGCACGACCCTACGCCGCGCAGCGTCCGACTTCATTCATCAACTTTACAGACACTCCCATAAAGAAATCCGACACCAACACGCGGGCCGTGTTGGCGATCGCTAAGACACACCTAAAGATTAGATCGTAGAGATCTCGTACTCGTGGTGCCGCAATCTCTCTGCGGCTTTGATGATGATCTTGTGGTTGATCTCGCGCTCGAGGAAATCGAGGCTCAGGTAATCGAAGAATCGATCGGGTTTGCTAAAGATTTGCTGGGTGAGACTTTGCCGAGTAGCTTGTAGCTATCTGGACGGGGTGTCTGCTACGCGAGGACCGTTTCCAGGGCGCGTTCGACGGCGCGTTCGCGTTCTCGGAATGTAGGTTGTAAGGCCGCCTTTGAGAGGGCCTTCTTGATCTTTCTGATCAAAACGTCAACTTCGACCGTTTTTATCTTGCTTTTTTGGAAGTTCAAAATCCTGAAACCGGTCGGCAATCTTGTAAACATTCCGACTTCGAGAAGAACATTATCGTTGACCTCGACGCAGTAAGACGGTTCGCCGGTTTTGAAGGTGACGTAATAAATATCGTCTTCCTGATCGTAGGTCTCAGCAAAGTCGATATTCATTTTTCCTTTTACCCCTACTCTCATCTCAGCTTCCCGTGGTTTCAGACCGCCGAGATCTCGTACTGGTCGTGGCGCGTGTGCTCAGCTGTCTCGATCACCGTCTTGTGGTTGATCCGGTGCGCTTTTTATCGGACAAGTTGCTGGACATTTTGTTGGACAAATATACCTCGTCTCAGCGATATTCCTTTGACAAACAGCTACTTAGCGGTGTAGTCTAGTGGACATCGATGCGGACATACGAGCAGACACATCCGTGGATATCGTTCAGAATCGACCTGCGGCAAGCCAAACCCGCGCTTTGGATGTCGCTTGGTGAGGCGGCTTCGAAATCCGAGCATATCGCCGGCGTGCCGTTGCGGCCCGGTACGGCAGAACACCTACACCTGCTCTATCTCGCAAAGGGAGTGGCCGCGACGACGGCCATCGAAGGGAATTCGCTTACCGAGCGGGAGGTTCTCCAGCATCTACAAGGCAAACTCAAACTGCCCCCCTCCAAGGAGTACCTGGGCCAAGAAGTAAGCAACATCGTGGCTGCCTGCAACGAAATCAGCAAGCGTCTCCGCGACAGCGGTGACGCGCTCACCGCGAAACGTGTTTGTGAGTTTAACCGACAGGTCTTAGAGAAGCTGGAAGTCGGCGAAGGCGTTGTGCCGGGCCGCCTGCGAGAACATTCCGTGGTCGTCGGCAACGTCTATCGCGGCGCCCCTGCCGAGGATTGCGAGTACCTGCTGGAGCGGTTGTGCGAGTGGCTCGCCGGCTCGGACTTTCAGGCTCCTGCCGGCTTGGAAGTCGTGTATGCGATCATCAAGGCCGTGGTGGCGCACGTTTACCTTGCCTGGATTCATCCTTTTGGGGACGGCAATGGCCGCGCGGCAAGGCTCATGGAATTCCAAATCCTTCTGGCTGCCGGCGTGCCGACGCCTGCGGCGCACCTATTCAGCAATCACTACAATCAAACGAGGGCCGAGTACTACCGGCAGCTCGACCGCACTAGCAAATCGAGGGGCGACTTGCTGCACTTCCTTGAATACGCAATAGGCGGATTTGTCGAAGGCCTACGCGAGCAGTTGGAAGTCATTCGCAAGCAGCAATGGGATGTGACTTGGGAGAACTACGTTCATGATTTGTTCCAGAACAAGAACAGCCCTGCGGAGACCCGTCAACGCTGGCTTGCTTTGGACCTGGGCGACGCGCCCGAACCCATGCCGGCTGGAAAAATTGCCGAACTAACTCCGCGCCTGGCCAAAGCTTATGCCGCAAAAACAAGCAAGACGATGCAGCGCGACATCAGCACGCTTGAAGAGCTCGGACTCGTCGAACGAACAGCGAAAGGCGCGCGCGCAAGGCGTGAAATCATTCTCGCTTTTCTACCCTGGATAAATCAGGCTGTTCCAAAAGGAAAAAAATAACGTTCACACCGCCGAGACCTCGTACTGGTCGTGGCGCAGGTTCTCGGCGGCCTTGAGGATGATTTTGTGGTTGATCTCGCGTTCGAGGAAGTCGAGGCCGTGGCTCTCTTCGTCGTAGAGGAAGTTGGCGATGTCGGGATGGAGACGAACGACGATCCTCTTGCCCTCCGCCAGTTGGGTCTTCTGCTTCTTGATCGCCCGTAAAATCTCATAGGCGACCGTCACGTTGGACTTGATCCGGCCGCGCCCCTCGCAGTGCGGGCAGAGGCTCAGCAGCGTGTTCTCGAGGCTCTCGCGCGTGCGCTGGCGCGTCATCTCGACCAGCCCCAGCTCGGAGATCTTGAGGATATTGGTGCGCGCCTTGTCCCCCTTGATCGCCTCTCTGAGCGCCTCGTAGATCCGCTTCCGATTGCCCTCTTTCTCCATGTCGATGAAGTCCAGGATGATGATCCCGCCGATATTTCTGAGGCGCAACTGGCGGACGATCTCCTGCACCGCTTCCGTGTTGGTCCTGAGGATCGTCTCTTCCTGGCTCCGCTTGCCGACGAAGCGCCCGGTGTTCACGTCGATCGCGGTCAGCGCCTCGGTCCGCTCGATGATGAGATAGCCTCCGGAGCGGAGCCACACTTTCCGTTCGAGCGCCTTGGTGATCTTCGCTTCGACGCCGTAGCGGTCCATGATCGGCTCGGTCTCGGTGTAGAGCGTGATCTTCGGCTTGAGCCGCGGCATGAATTGGCCGACGAACTCGAGAATCCGGCGATACTCCTTCACCTGATCGACGACCACCGAGTGGGTCTCTGTGGTAAAGGAATCGCGGATTGTCCTGGAGATGAGATCCAGGTCTTGATGGATCAGCGACGGCGCCGGCGCGGACTCGGCCTTCTGGAGGCATTTGCGCCAGAGCTTGTGGAGAAACGCGAGGTCCCGCTGAAGCTCCCTCTTGCTCTGCCCCTCGGAGGCGGTCCTGAGGATGAAGCCGCCTTCGCTTTTCGACAACGACACTGCGATCTCTTTGAGACGCTTTCGCTCCTTGTCGTCGTCGATCCGCCGCGAGATGCCGACGTGGTTCACGGTCGGCATGTAAACCATATAGCGGCCCGGCAGCGAGATATGGGAAGTGATCCGCGCCCCTTTGGTGCCGAGCGGATCCTTGGCAACTTGGACAAGAATCTCCCGTCCGTGGGAGAGCTGTTTTTCGATCGGCAGACGGCGGTTGTGGGAGACCGGCTTGGGAGCCTCGACCACGATCTCGTTGTCAGTGCCGGCGAGCAAGGCGGAGCCGCTGTCCTCCACGGGAAAGAAGTCCGAGACATGGAGAAAGCCCGCCTTTTCCATGCCGATCTCGACAAAGGCGGCCTGCATTCCGGGCAGCACGCGGCCGACCTTGCCCTTGTAGACGTTGCCGACGATGCCCCGTTCCTGCCGGCGCTCGATGAGCAGGTCGGTCAACTCGCCGTCTTCCATCAGGGCGATGCGGCTCTCCTGGGGTGTGGAATTAATGTAAATGTCCTGTTTCATGCACTCTCGTTTCGTTGGGAAGCTGTCTGCAAGGAGGGAAGATAAATGGGAGGAGCACTCCTCACCACTCGGGGATCCATCGATTTGCGCTTTATTAAGGTTATTTATAGTCCAAAGCAGGCGGAAGTTCAACAGACCGTCGGAATCACCTTCCGGCGGATGGCGGTCTCTCGGAGGGCCTATGCGTGGGACGAAGAGAATCAAGCGTGGCTGAGAGCTACTCCCCTTTCCTGGGAGCAGCGTAATATCGACGTATCGCATCGGCCCGGAGAGAGATTGCCAGCCGCCGGTGATCGTGGTTGATCCCTCCTTCCGTTGGTTGACTTTGGTCTCCTGCGCCGATATTTTGGTAAGGCTACCTCAAGCGTGCGCGTAAGGAGAACTAACTGCTCAGGCGGTTTTGTCATGGATCACGTTGCGACCATCCCGACTTATTCGATCCTCAACACGAAGGTTTTGATCCTTAACCGTTCGTATCTGCCGATCCACGTCACCTCGGTCAAGCGGGCGTTCTCACTCGTCTATCAGGACGTCGCCCGGGTGGTAAACGAACAGTACCAGACCTTCGATTTCCAAAGCTGGAGCCAGCTGTCGGTCTCGGTGCGCGAGGAATCCGTGGGGCTGGTCAACCGGCTGATTCGCGTCCCGCGAGTGATCCTGCTCGTCGGCTACGACCGCGTGCCCAAGCGGCAGGTGCGCTTCAGCCGCTATAACATCTACGCCAGGGACAACTGCACCTGCCAGTATTGCGGCGAGAGGCGGCCCCGCCAGGAGTTGAATCTCGATCACGTCATCCCCCGCTCGCGCGGCGGGAGTTCCACCTGGGAAAACGTGGTCTGCTCGTGCCTGGACTGCAACCGGCGCAAGGGCGGCCGCACTCCGCAAGAGGCCGGGATGGGGCTGGCGCGCAAGCCGCTCAGGCCGAAGTGGACCCCTTTTATGCAGGAGACTTTCAGCCTCTCCAGCTACCGCGAGTGGCTCCCGTTCCTGAACATGGCCGACGTCTCCTACTGGAATACCGAGTTGCTGGAGAGGTAGTTTCGCCCTATTTGGGCCGTTTCAGGCCCCGCAAGGATTGGCTTTTTACGCAATATCTTGTGGTCTCCCCGCCTTTCTGCCCTGCATATTGTAATTCTGTCTTGACACACTTTTTCGCTTGTGAAATAGTTATCTCAAGCGATTTTCAGCCCGGGCTGAGACGCAAGCTTTAATTATGCGCCTTAAAAGTCTCGAAGCAGTCGGTTTCAAATCCTTCGCCCAGAAGACCCTCATCCAGTTTCCGGCGGGTATCACCGGAGTCGTGGGGCCGAACGGCTGCGGCAAATCCAATATCGTCGACGCGCTGCGCTGGGTGATGGGCGAGCAGAGCGCCCGCCACCTGCGCGGCCACATGATGGAAGACGTGATCTTCAACGGCAGCGAGAGCCTCGCGCAGACCGGCATGGCGGAAGTCTCGCTGGTGCTCGACAACGAGGACGGCCGCGGGCCGGCTGAGTACAGCGGCTTTACCGAAATCATGATCACGCGACGGCTTTTCCGCTCGGGCGAGTCGGAGTACGAACTCAACAAAGTTCCCTGCCGCCTGAAAGACATCATCGAGTTTTTCCTCGGCACCGGCGTCGGCAACAAGGCCTACTCGATCGTCGAGCAGGGACGCGTCGACGAGCTGGTCAACGCCAAGCCCGAGGAGCGGCGGCTGATCATCGAGGAGGCCGCCGGCACGAGCAAATACAAAGGGCGCAAGCTCATCGCCGAGCGCAAGCTCGAACGGACGCAGCAGAATCTCTTGCGCGTGAGCGACATCGTGCGCGAGATCGAGCGGCAGATCCGCAGCATGGAGCTCCAGGCCAAGAAGGCGGAGCGCTTTAAGGCGCTGCGCCAGGAGTTGAAAGAGAAAGAGCTTGCCTGGGCCGGCCGGCAAAAGAGCCGGTTGGAGCAGGAGATTGCGCGCGAGGAGTCGAGTCTAAAAGCCGTCGAAGACCGCTTCACCGAAATCTCGGCGTCCCTCCACGCCAAAGAGTCCGAGGGAGAAGCCGTTCGCCTGTCTCTCATGGAAGCGGACCGGTCGATCTCGGCCAAGCAGGAGACGGTTTATCAGCACAAGGTGCGCCTCCAGGGAGACGATCAGAGAATCGAATTTCTGAAGCGTGACCGGACCGCCGCCGAAGAGGCGGAGAAGAAAGCGGCGGCGCAGCTCCACGAGCTACGGGGCAAGGTCCACGGCCTCGCCCGCGAGATCGAGGAGCTGGAGAAGGCCCAGGAGCACTTCGTCCAACTCTCGCTGTTCGAGGAATCCTACCTGCGCGATAAAGAAACCGAGTTGGAAAAGCTCAGGCTCGAGATTCGCACCCTTCAGATGGAGCTGGAGCAGGAAAAATCTTCGCTGATCGAGCTCGCCAATCGCGCGGCCCACGCGCGCAACGATCTCGCGGCCAAAGAAAAGGAGCGCCGCGAGGTTGAAAACGACCTCGCGCGAAACCGCTCGGAAGGCGACGCGGCGTCTGGCGCGCTGGAATCGCAGTCGATGACGCGGCGCGAAAGACACGAGGCTCTGGAAAAAACTCTCGCGCGGGCGGCAGAGATCGCGCGGCGAATGCACGATACCGAAAGCGCGATCGAGCGCTGGAGCGCGGCCAGGGAAGAGCAGGAGCGAAAGATCGACGCGCTCAGAGCGCAGCTCCACGAGACCCGCTCCCAGCTCGTCTCCCTCGAAGCGCTGCAAAAAAACTACGAAGGCTACCAGCAGGGCGTACGCAGCATCATGGTCAAGCGGCAGACAGAGGCGGCCTTCGACGGGGTCTACGGCCTGGTAGCGGAAGTGATCGAAGCGCCGCAAACTTACGAGAAGGCGCTCACCGCCGTCCTGGGAGACCGCCTCCAGTACGTCATCGTCCGCAGCCACGACGCGGGTCTCGAAGCGATCGACTATCTCAAGCGCGAATCGTCCGGGCGCGGCAGCTTCATCCCGCGCGAGCTTTCCCGGCGCGAGTTTAAAGAGCTTCCGCTGTCCGAGCCGGAAGTCGTGGCGCCGATGCTGAGTCTCGTCTCCGTTAAAGACGGCTACAAGGAAATCGCCGAATACCTGCTGGCCAACGTCGTCATGGTGCGCGACATCAAGTCCGGCCTGAGCCTGTGGAACCGCAACGGATTTAGCTGCACGCTGGTCACGCCCGAGGGAGAAGTGATCGACCCGATGGGCGTGGTGACCGGCGGCAGCCTCGACGGCCTGGAAGGCAACCTGCTCTCCCAGCGCCGCCGCATGCGCGAGATGGCGGAGCTGCTGTCGGAGCTTCAGGTAAAGCTGCGAGCCGAGGAGCAGGCGCTGAGCGGACTCAAGGCCGATCTCGCCAAGGCCGAAGAGAGCCGGGCCGGCTTTGTCGCGGAAAACCACCGGCTCGATCTGGAGCGCGTCGGGTTCGAGCGCGACGTGGCGGACGCGGATCAGGAGGTCAAGCGGCTCGAGCAGACGCGGCAGGCGCTCGCCGAGGAGCAGGGCCATTTGGCCGGCGTCTTGCGCTCGCTCGAGGAAGCGATCGAAAAATGTCGCGTTGAGATCGACCTCTGCGCCGGCGGCAAGTTGCTGGCGGAAAAATCGCTGGAAGAGCGGCAGGAGATTCTCCCGCGGCTCGAGACCGCGCTCAAACAGCTCGAAGGCGAGGCGACGCAGTCGAGAATTCGCGGCGCAACCCTGAGCGAGAAAAAGGACCACGCCAACGTCGATCTGGAGAACCGGCGCAGCCTGCATGAGGATATCTCCCGCCGGATAGAGGCTGCGGACAGCGACTCGATCGAAGCGCAGCGCAGGAAAGATCGACTGGGCGGCGAGATCGGCGCGGCCGAGATCGCGCTCGCTGAAGCGAAAGTCGCGTTGGCGGAGTTGGAGGCGGCGCTGGAGAGCGAACGTCAGAGCTACCGCGAGATTTCGCGCGCTCTTGCCGAGCTCGACGAAGCTGTCAAAGAGCTGCGCCCCTTGGGACAGGCCTGCCAGGAAGAGAAGAATCAAATCCAGATCGCTCTCTCGGAGCAGAGACTTAATTTGCAGCATCTCCTGGACGGTATGCGGGAGAAATACGACATTAACCCGAGCGAACTGCCGGCCGGTCCTGAGCAACGTCGAAGGGCCGAAGCCGCGCCCGTGGAAATCTCCGCAGAGGATCTCCACCTGGAGATAGACGAGCTGCGGGGGCGGCTGGAGCGCATGGGAGAAGTGAACCTGGCCGCCATCGGCGAGTTCGAGGAACTGAACGGCCGCTACCAGTTTTTGAGCAAGCAGAAGCAGGATCTCGAAGCGTCGATCGCCGATCTCCAGCAGACCATCGCCAAGCTAAATCGCGTCTGCCGGCTGCGCTTCAAAGAAAGCTTCGACGAGATCAGCCAGAAGTTCGAGGAGATTTTCCCCCGCCTGTTCCGCGGCGGCAAGGCGCGTCTCGTGTTGACCGACGAAAACGATGTCCTCGAAACCGGCATCGAGATCGTGGCCCAGCCGCCCGGCAAAAAGTTGCAGTCGATCACGCTGCTCTCAGGCGGCGAGAAGGCGCTGACCGCCGTGAGCCTGCTCTTCGCCATCTTTCTCACCAAGCCCAGCCCGTTCTGTTTCCTCGACGAGGTGGACGCGCCGCTCGACGACGCCAATCTCGACCGCTTCAACGAGATGATTCACGAGATGAGCAGCTTCTCGCAATTCATCCTCATCACGCACAACAAGCGGACCATGCAGGCCGCCGAGGTGCTCTACGGCATCACCATGCAGGAGCCGGGCGTGTCGAAGGTTGTGTCGGTGAGAATGAGCTGATCGGTTTGCGGCCTAGCTTGAATGATTACGGGGCGGTGATTGTGACTTTGCCACCGTTTCGCGCCTCAATGAGCGCGCCGGTGATGCTGATGGAATTCCCTCCGGGATCGTTCTTTACCGGGTTGGTACCTATCGTGACCGCCGATCCGACCCCCGATATATAAACGGAGAATTGATTGTTCGCTGGGCCGCCCCGCGATGCATTGCCCGCCTGAGGGTTATTAACGATAATGTTGTTCCCGCTGGTATTACCGAAGTCGAACAAAGCGCCGCTGACGTTGAGAGTGCTGGAAGCCGGGCTGCTTCCGCCGCCGCTCGTTCCGGTAACCAGGATCAGCGGGCCGGTATGCACGTTAATCTGGCTCCCGCTGATGAGCTTCAGCAGGTCTCCCGTCACGTTCATGTTGCTCCCGTTGGTCAAAGTGATAAGAGCGCCGCTCGTCACATGGATCAGCCCGTTGTCCAGGCTGATGACCGGCCCCGTGCTCACCACGTTGCTCTTGAAAATGTTGATGGTGTCGCCGGCCGTGGTTAACGTCGTGGCCGTGGTTCCGGTGCCGACTAAGTGAATGAGGGGCAACGCCGCTTCGAGAAGCGCGGTGTCAATCCGGATCGCGTTACCGGCAGTACCGGCGTAACCGGGATCAGTAACAGGGAGCCCCGGCGCCAGTGAGTCCCCTGGTCCCGCCTTGACTTCGATGGTTGCTCCTCCGGTGGCTTCGAGAAGCGTGCCAACCGGCGCGCCCCCGTTGCCTTTGATCGGCTGGTCGGTTCCCAAGCCGGTAGTCCCATCTGTATTTGTATTGCTGCCTTGGAGATTAAAGAGGCTATTGGAGGTGTTGCTACCGGGGTCGAGTTGGGGGGTGGTATCGGCACCGAAGGTGTAAGATCCGCCACTAAATACAGCCACGGGGTTGGCGGGGTTCATGACCAGTTGTCCACCGCCACCCTGAATCTCCAGCAAATTTGAGTCTGAATTGATGATGCTGTTGGTGGCCGCGATTAACGACCCGCCGATTGTAGCCAGGCCATGCACTTTGATCAGGCTGTCCGAGTCAAAGGGGTCCGTACCCGTACCCTTTTTTTGCGTGATCGTCGAGTTGGTGAGTTGGATCTGGGGGATAGTGTCGCTAAGGGTGACATCGTTAAGCCAAAAGAACCCTCCGGTAACGTTTATAGTGCTGTTCGTTGCACTCAACAGCACGCCGGTTTGCGAAACGAGGCTGCTCGCAAAGCCGATATCACCATGCGTGTTGTCCTTCAGCGTTAGCGTGCTATTGTTTAGTTTAAGTAGAGGCTCATTGGCTGCGAGCGTAAAGATCGCGTTGTCACCGCAATTATCGCAATGGGGGTCATCCTCCCCGAATTTCCTGAGCGTTACGGTAGCGTTGGTGAGATCCAGCAGTGAGCCGTGAAAATTGTATGTTTGCGAGCCGTCGCCAAGCCCCAGAAAATCAGCCGTCAACGACCCGCCGGTGATTTTAATCACCGGTCCGACCGTATTGGTGAGAGTGTTCCCAGGGCTCGCATTTAAAATCTGAACCACTGCATGGGTCCCCAGATTGAGACTGGCGTTTGTCAGCTCGATCAAAGATCCGGCAGTGGTGAGTGTGCCTCCGTCCATCTTGACCAGGCTTCCCCCTATGGAGGCGGCGCTATCGGTGAGTTGAAAGAGCGCGGCGGGAGAGGTGCTCGTGAAATTCCCTGAATTGTTGAAGCCGTTGCCGCCGATATTGATGTTGGCGCTGGTCGCGATCAGAAGCGGCTGGCTTTGCGTAACGGTCTGGCCGGAAGAGAGCTGAAAGAGGCTGGAAGCGCCAGTGTTAAGTGAACCATTAGCAACCACAAACGGGGGGGCCGGGGAGGCAAGGGGAAAGGTAAGGGGAAAGCTCGAAGACGGTATCGTAGGAGGAGGGGGAGGAGGCGGGGGAGAAGGAGGCGGCGGAGCCGAGGGCGGAGATGGCGGCGGTCCGCCTGCAAGCGCCACCAAAACATCGGCAACTCCGGTCGCAGTGGCGGTCTGCGTCTGGCTATTCTCGGAGCTGGGCTTCCCTCCGATTTGCGATTGGCTCAAAATCTGGTTGGCTTGCTGCTGGCTGATCGTCGAAATTTTTATGCCGGTTCCGCTGACGATAGCCTGAGTGTTCGGGCCAATCAGCTGACCCTGCAAGCTGACAAGGCCGGAAAGAACCGTGAAGATCGCCTGGTCGAACGCCTGGATGACTTGAGTAAAGACGAGGGTGCCGCGCACGGCGGCGACGGCGTTGGGCGTGCGGATGACGACCTCGTCGCCGGGACCCATCAGCTGCTTCGCGACATTGACCAACATGGCCCCCGAGGACAACTCCATGGTGGACCGGGTAGCGCCGGTCGGAAGCATCTCTTCGCGCACTTCGAGGCGCGACAACTCGCGCAGCGTGACGGTGCTCTTGCCGCCGAACAGGACGCGCACCAGGGATTTCTCCTGGGTGTCGATGGTGTCGCGGAGAAGCACTCCGTCTTTAAAGCGCAGGGCGACGGGGCCGGGCGCGGCGGGGCGGGTCAACTGCGCCTTGCCCTGAAGGGCGGTCACGACTCCCGCAGGCGACTGCTGGGCGTAAACGTGCGCGGATGCGACTAGAAAAAGCGCGCTTTGGAGGACAACGACCCGAAGCCAATAGAGGTTCTTCACAAAGTTGCTATTTGGTCGCAGAAAATGATTGCAAAGTGTCCATGTTGTTATTATAGTCACTCCACTTTGTCAACTAAAATAATGTTGCGCGGAGAGGCTGGGACATGAGCAGAGCGTTGTTCTGGTGTTTGATGGTGTGCGGAACTCTGTTGTTTTCCTCCGGGACCGCCCCGGCGCAAATCAATGTGGGCCGCTTCCAACTCGTCTCAGTCTCGGCAGGCCAGCAGGCAGGCGTTTTTCTCGTCGACACCGCAAGCGGCTGCGCCTGGCAGCTCGGCTCCAACCCGGAAACCAAGCGACTCACTTTTATCGAGATGGACATTGAAAACCTCCACTGGAGCTGGGGCAGCGGCGCGCAACAGCAATTAGGGCGCAAGATCGACGAGTCGAGCTTATCGGGCGAGCAAAAACAGCTGCTCAAGCAGGAGCTGCAAAAGACCGCCTGCGGCTGGACGCCTATCGTGCTGACGCCTCCTCCGACCGCCGCGTCGACGACCCCGCCGGCGACTCAACCCGCCAAGCGCGAGGCTCAACCGACGAAGAAAAAATAAATCTATCCCCGCCACAACTATGAACCGGCAACTTGATCTTTTCATCCGCGCTCTCTGTTTGACGGCTTTCCTTATAGCCTTGCACGCCGCGCCTGCCCGTCCGCAAGAAGCTCCCCATGAGGTCGCGGTCTTTGTCGATCGGGCCATCCTGGCCTACGACGACAAGCAGTACGAGCAGGCCCTCAAAGAGCTGCAGGAGGCGTTGCGTTTAGATCCCAACAATGTCGATGCCCTTTATTATCAGGGGCTCGTGTATATCGGGTTGAACCGAAACACCGATGCCCAGGTTTCTCTGGAGACGGCGAGAGGGCTGCGCCCTGAAGACCTGGATATCGCCTTCCAGCTCGGCGTCCACTATTTCAATCAGGAACAATTCGACAGGGCGGAGCCCCTGCTGCGCCAGGTTCACAAGGCCCAGCCGCGCCGCCAAAACAGCGGCTACTATCTCGGCTCGATCGAATACCGCAAAAAGAATTACCGTGAGGCCGTCGAGCTCTTCCGCGCCACGGTCCCGAGCGATGATAATTTCGCCCAGTTGAGCCGCTTTTATTCAGGCCTCGCGATGGGCAACTTGGGCTTCGCCCGGGAGGCGCGGAATGAGATCGAGGAGGCGATGCGGCTCCAACCCGCTTCGCCACTGACCGCCCCGGCGCAGCGATTCGGCGAAGTCTTGCAGAGCGCGGCCGACCGCGAGCGGTTTTTCTCCGGCGAGATGAGGTTCGGGGTCTACTACGATACCAACGTTCCGGTCGTGCCCAACGCCAGCAGCGATCTAGTGGGTCAGACCATAAGAGGAGATTCGGGAAGGCGGAAAAGCGAAGGGGAGCTGGCCACTGTGAATCTCTCGTACATGTGGCTCAGAAATCTGGATTGGGAGGGAACGGTTTCTTACCGGTTTCTCCAGACCTACAACAACCACCTGACGGAGTTCAACAATCAGAGCCATACGCCGACCCTCGGCCTGACCTACAAGAGCACGATGCTCGACATGCCTTATTTCGCCGGCATGCAGTGGACCTACGATTTCATCACTCTGGGGAACCGCCGCTACTCCGAGCGCTCGATCGTCAATCCCTATTTTTCGTTGCAGGAAAACTCCGGAAACCTGACCAATTTGCAATTTCGCTTTCAGGCGAAGAATTTCTTCGACGATCAGGCCGTCATTCAAAGAGGATCGCCCGTCGGCAGGTCGGAGATTCGCGATGCTTTGAACTATATGGTCGGGCTGCTCCACGTCTTTCTCTTCGATCAGGGCCGCCACAACATCAAGGTGGGATATCAATTCGACACCGATCGGGCGGAGGGAAAAAACTGGGACTACCGCGGCCATCGTCTCCTCGTCGGCGGCCTCTATACTCTCCCCTGGGGCGCCGCTCGACTTCGTTACGATCTGGACTACGACTGGCGATTCCACCCGCACAAAAATAGCCTGATCCCGGTCCCCGGTTTTATTAAACGGCGCACCGACAATGAGCCGGTCCACCTTTTCAGCCTTGCCAAGGACTTTGTCGTCGACTTCTCAAAATCTTTTTCTATTTCGAGTTGCGATGCCGCCAAAGATCCCAAGTGCTCTTTCACGATCTCGCTGGAGTATCTCTTCGACCGCAATCACTCGAACCTCAAGCCCTACGATTACGAGCGCCAGGTCGTCACCACCAGCCTCGCCTGGCGATTCTGAATACCAATTCAGAATCTGCTATAATATTTTAGATCCCCTTGCCCTTTCCGGGTGTGAGTCACTCATGAAAGACATTCCGCTGTTCCAGCGCTTAAAAACCGGCCTCGCCAAAACCCGCACGGGTTGGGGCCAGCGCCTGGAAGGGCTGTTCAAAGCGCAGAGCTGGAATGACGCGACCCTCGCGGAGTTCGAGGAGATTCTCCTGGCGGCGGACGTGGGCGTCAAGGCTACCCAAAGGCTGGCGGACGCCGCTAATCTCTACGTCAGGGGACAGAGCGCGCAGGAGCTCTTTTCGTTTTTGGAGCGCGAGATCGTCCACATCTTAAACGAGGCCCGCGAAAAGTCGACGCCACCGCCGCTCCCTCCCCTTTCCCAATCCCCATGGGTGATCCTGTTCCTCGGCGTCAACGGCGTGGGAAAAACCACCACGATCGGAAAACTGGCGGCGCAATACCGCGGGATGGGGAAAAAAGTCCTGCTGGTCGCGGGAGACACGTTTCGCGCCGCCGCCGTCGAGCAGTTGGAAGTTTGGGGGAAAAGAGCCGGAGCGGAAGTGATCAAGCAACAGGCGGGCGCGGATCCCTCGGCGGTGGTGTTCGATGGGCTGCGCGCGGCCAGGCAGCGCGGCGCCGATGTCGTCATGATCGACACCGCAGGCCGGCTCCACACTAAAGTTCATCTCGTCGAAGAGCTCAAAAAGATCGGCCGGGTGATCGCGCGCGAGCAGCCCGGCGCGCCGCACGAGACGCTGCTGGTGATGGACGCGACGACCGGCCAGAACGGTCTCCAACAGGCGCGCGTGTTCAAAGAGGCGATGGAGATCACGGGCATCGTCTTGACCAAGCTCGACGGCACGGCCAAGGGCGGCGTCGTCATCGGCATCCAGGAGGAGCTGGGCATCCCCGTGCAATACATCGGCGTGGGCGAGGACGTCGAAGACCTCCAGCCCTTCGACCCGGCCCGCTTTGTCGAGGCGCTGTTTGAGAGATAGCGGCAGCCGCAATCCGTTCCGTCCTCTCGCCGCCTCTGAGTCCAATGAACTACCCCGCAGCAAGCTGCGGGTATCACAAAACATTAATGAGAATTTGTCCCAAAGGCGTCACCCCCGAACGTTTTTATCGTGGTTCGACTGTGCTCACCACGACCCTGAGCCACGTCGAATGGGTCGGGGGTCCAGTCCTAAACCTCGCCTGGATTCCCGCTAAAAGCATGCGGGAATGACGGACTTGGTACAGGAAATATATTCTACGCAGCAAGCTGCGGGGAATTAAACCCGTAGAGATTAAAGCTGCCTCTGTTTTCAAGCTTGAAATCACCCGAATTAACCGGCTTAATGAAAAAACTAATCCGACCATGGATGACAAGAGTACCGACCTTTCCTCGCTGCGGATCGACCGGACGGAGAGTCCGCGGTTTTCGCCCAAGCCAAAACTCCTTCGCAGACTTGCGATCGCGGCTCTGGCGCTGGTCGTCTTGCTAGCCGGATTTTTCCTCCTGCGGCCCGTGTTTTTTCCGGGCGTCGAGGTCCAGCTGGCGACGGCTTCTTTCACCTCGGCGGCGCAGGCGAACGCGGTGCTGACGGCGAGCGGCTACGTCGTGGCCCGCCGGAAAGCCGCCGTCGCTTCCAAGGGAACCGGCCAGCTCGTCTATCTCGGCGTCGAAGAGGGAGACGAGGTAAAAAAGGGACAGGTGATCGCGCGTCTCGAAGACAATGACGTGACGGCCGCGCTCAACCGCGCCAAAGAGGAGCTGCGAGTGGCCGAGGCGGATTTGTACGATGCCAAACAGTCCCTGGAGCGGCAGAGAATCCTCAAGGAGAAACAGTTCGTCGCCGCGGCGGACTATGACGCGGCCGACGCGCGCTACAAGCGCGTCGTCGCCTCCATCGAATCCGCGCGCGCCTCGGTCAAGGAAGCGGAGGCGGCCGTGGGAAATACGCGCATCGTCGCGCCGTTCGACGGGACGGTGTTGAGCAAGAATGCCGACGTGGGAGAGATCGTCGCGCCGCTCGCCGGCGCCGCCAGCTCCCGGGCCGCGGTCGTCACGATCGCCGACATGAGCTCTCTCGAAGTCGAAGCGGACGTGTCGGAGGCGAACTTGACCCGCGTCTTCTCGCGCCAACTCTGCGAAATCACGCTCGACGCATATCCCGAGAATCATTACCCGGCCTACGTCGAAAAGATCGTGCCGACCGCGGACCGCGCTAAGGCGACGGTCATGGTGAAGATCAGGTTCAAATCCTACGACCGGCGCGTTTTGCCGGAGATGGGCGCCAAAATTATCTTTCTGCCGCCAGGCTCGGAAGAATCGACCGAGCCGGCCGTGTCGTTGCTCACCGTGCCCGCCTCCGCGGTCGCGACACGGGACGGCAAATCGGTGGTGTATCAGATAGAGCACGGCAGGGCGGCCGAGATCCCGGTGGTTCTGGGCCGGCGCGCCGGCAGCCAGGTCGAAATCAAGCAGGGGCTCAAGGCCGGCGACAAAGTGGTCGCGAGCGCGGACCGGAAGATTTCGCCGGGAACGAGGCTCGCCGTAAAACAGAATTAGGTCCGACGTGGCCGCGCCGCTGATCGAGATTCAAAATCTCTTCAAATCCTACCGCCGCGACAGCCTGGAGATCCCGGTGCTGCGGGACATTTCGCTCGCGATTCCCGAGGGTGCTTTCCTCGCCTTCATGGGCCCCTCGGGCTCGGGCAAGACGACGCTCTTGAATCTCATCGCGGGCATCGACAAGCCGACCTCGGGAAAAATCATCGTCGCCGGAACCGACGTCGCGGCGCTGGACGAAACCGAGCTCGCCAGGTGGCGCGCCGTCCACGTCGGATTCATCTTTCAGTTTTATAATCTGATCCCCGTCTTGACGGCGCTGGAGAACGTCGAGTTGCCGCTATTGCTCTCTCCGCTGTCCAAAAGGGAGCGGCGCGCGCACGCCGAGCTGGCGCTCAAGATTGTCGGACTTTCCGACCGCATGGATCATTACCCGCGGCAGCTCTCGGGCGGCCAGGAGCAGCGCGTCGCCATCGCCCGCGCGGTGGTTACCGATCCGACGATTCTCGTCGCCGACGAGCCGACCGGAGACCTGGACAAAGTTTCGGCGGATGAGGTGCTCGGACTGATGGAGCGGCTGAACCGGGAGATGAAGAAAACCATTCTCATGGTCACGCACGACCCGCGCGCGGCCGAGCGGGCCGGCGTCATCCGCCATCTGGAAAAAGGCGAACTGGCTTCGGAAAAATAATGGAGCTGATCAAGCTCATCCTGCGCAACGCGCTCAGGCATAAGCTCCGCAGTCTGCTTACGATCGTGGGCATCGCCGTCGCCGTGACGGCGTTCGTGCTGCTGCGCACCGTGGTCACCGCCTGGCACGCCGGCATCGAAGCTTCGGCGGCCAACCGGCTGATCACGCGCCACGCCGTCTCCTTCGTCTTCCCGCTCCCCTACGCCTACCGCGACCGGATCGCGCAGGTCCCCGGAGTCGAACGTGTCACCTACGCCGTCTGGTTTTCCGGCGTCTACATCGACAAGAACCAATTTTTTGCGCGGCTGGCCGTTGATTCCAACACATTCTTCGACGTCTATCCGGAGTTTCTCCTGACGCCCGCGGAATTCGAAGCCTTCAAACGCGAGCGCAACGCCTGCATCATCGGCGCGGATATCGCCGAGCGCTACAAGCTCAAAATCGGCGACCTTATGCCGGTCGAAGGCGACATTTTTCCCGGTCGATGGCTGTTCGTCGTCCGGGGAATCTATCGCCCACGGGATAAAACCACTGACCCGGCGAGCATGCTCTTTCACTGGAAGTATCTGGAAGAACGGGGGCGACAGGAGAGGTCCACCAGGGTCGGGCAGGTGGGCTGGTACGTCGTCAGGATTGCCGAGCCGGACAACGCGGCGGCGCTCTCGCAGGCGATCGACGGCCTGTTTGCCAACTCGCGCGCGGAAACGAAAACCGAAACGGAGCGCGCGTTTCAGCAGAGCTTTCTTTCGTCGATGGGATCGGTCATCACCGCCATGGATGTGATGTCGTTCGTGATCATCGGCATCATCCTGCTGGTCCTCGCCAACACGATGATCATGTCGGCCCGAGAAAGAACGCACGAATACGCCGTGCTGAAAGCGATGGGCTTCTCCGGCCGCCATATCTTCACCCTGATCGCCGGGGAGTCGCTGGCGCTATCGCTCTTGGGGAGCCTCCTGGGGCTCGCCATCACCTTTCCGGCGGTCGAGGCGTTTCAGGGCGCCCTTCCCAAGGGATGGTTCCCGGTCTTTTACATCGAGCCGAAAACCGTCGTCGCCGGCTGCCTCGCGGGCCTGCTCGTGGGGCTCGCCGCGTCTCTGATTCCAGCGCGGCGCGCCGCGATCACCAGGATCGTCGACGGGCTGAGACACGTGGGCTGAGGTAGGAATTGGGGATTAGGGATTGGGAATTGGGGAAGAGCAGAGGGCCATGAAGATTCCGTTTCTATATATTTTTCGGAGTTTCGCGGCGCGCCGCCTGACCACGGCCATGACCGTGCTCGGCATCGGCCTGGTCGTCTTTGTCTTCGCCGCCGTTCTCATGAGGGCGCATGGGATCCGGCAGACGCTGCGATCGACCGGCTCCGACGACAACGTGCTGGTGCTCAGGAAGGCGGCGAACAGCGAGACGCTGAGCATCTTGGATCGAAACATCGCGACGCTAATCGCCGGCATGCCGCAAGTGGCGCGCTCCGCCGCGGGCAGCCCGCTGAGTTCCAGGGAGCCCGTCGTCATCATCAACATGGAGAAGCTCAGCGGAGGCATGAGCAACGTCACCGTGCGTGGGGTGGAGCCGGCGGCGTTAGAGCTGCGTCCTCAGGTCGGTCTCATCGAGGGGAGGATGTTTCGTTGGGGAGCTCGCGAGATCGTCGTCGGCCGCTCCATCGCCAAGCGGTTTGCCGGCGCCGGGGTCGGCGCGCGGATCAAGTTCGCGGGCGATCTCTGGAGCGTGGTCGGCGTTCTCGGCTCCGATGGCAGCGGTTTTGAATCGGAGATCTGGGCGGACTCGACGCAGATCGTCGACGCCTTCAAGCGATCTTCTTACTCGACGTTGACGTTGAGACTCAGGGACCCCGAAGCCTTCACCGATTTTGTGAAGGCGTTTCAGGGCGACAACCGCCTCCTCTACTACGAGGCCAAACGAGAAAGCAAGTTTTTCGAAGAGCAGTCTGAGATGATGTCGGCCTTCATTCGGATTTTGGGGCTGTTCATCACCGTCATTTTCAGCGTGGGCGCGACGATCGGCGCAATGATCACCATGTACGGCGCGGTCGCCAATCGGACGATCGAGATCGGCACGCTGAGAGCGCTCGGATTTCAGCGCCGGAGCATTCTGGCCGCTTTTCTCGGCGAGGCCTTCATGCTCTCGCTCTGCGGCGCGGCGCTGGGAATGGCGCTAGCCTCGCTGCTCCAGTTCGTCACCATTTCAACTTTGAACTTCAACTCGTTCGCCGAGATCGCTTTTCCCTTCGCCCTTTCGCCCGCGATTGCGGCGTCGTCCGCCGGCTTCGCGCTGGCGATGGGTTTTCTCGGCGGCTTTCTCCCGGCCGTCCGCGCCGCCCGGCTGAGCACCGTCGCCGCGTTGCGCGCGGAATAATCCGCTGGCGAACTCCGCGCTCTTCCCTTTGACTCTGGTTCTATAACTTGTTAACGAGAGAGTGATCTTTTCTTGGAACCATTACCGATGAAAGCCGTTCGGATTCACGCCCATGGCGGGTTGGATGTGCTGCGCTACGAAGAGGTGGAAAAGCCGCGCCTGACTTCTCCCACCGACGCCATCGTTCAGCTTAAAACCGCTGCGCTCAATCGTATTGACCTGTGGAACCGCCAGGGGCTGACCGGCATGGACATCGCACTGCCGCACATTCTCGGCGCGGATGGCGCGGGTATTGTGGTCGAGACCGGCGAAGAGGTCCACAACGTAAAACCGGGCGATCCGGTCTGCCTCTATCCGCCGAGCGGCTGCGGCCGCTGCGAGTTCTGCTCTACGGACCGCGAGTTTCTCTGCATCAACTTGCGGGTGCTGGGAGAGAGGCTCCAAGGCACCTACGCGGAACATGTGAAGCTGCCCGCGGCAAATTGTTTCCCGATTCCAGCCGGCCTGTCGTTCGAAGAAGCGGCGGCGTTTCCCCTCGTGTTTCTGACGGTCTGGAGAATGCTGGTGACCAACGCCGAGTTGAAGCCCGGCGAGCGCGTTTTGATCCTCGGGATCGGCGGCGGCGTCGCCACGGCCGCTCTTCAGCTCGCCAAGCAAATGGGCGCGCACGTCTTCGTCACCTCCAGCAGCGACGAGAAGCTGGAGATGGCCAAGAGCTGGGGCGCGGACCACGGGATCAATTACCTGAAGAGCGATTTTACCAAAGAGGTCCGGGCGTTGACGGCCAAGCGCGGCGTCGACGTCGTGGTGGACTCGGTCGGCGGCGAGAGCTGGGTGAAGAGTCTCGCCGCGCTGGCCAAGGGCGGCCGTCTCGTGACCTGCGGCGCGACCGCGGGGGCGAATCCTCCCACCGACATCCGGCGGATCTTTTGGAACCACCTGAAGATCTTCGGCTCAACCCTGGGCAGCCGAGGAGAATTTCGCCAACTGCTGAGCTTCATGCAGGTGAACGGCGTGCGGCCCATCGTCGACCAGGTTTTCCCGCTGAAGGAGACCGCCGCGGCCCAGCGCCGCCTCGAAGAGGGAAAACAGTTCGGCAAAGTCGTCTTGCAAATCGCGGATTGACGATGGACAACGCAAGAGAAACAAACTATTTTAGCCGGGATGAGAGTTATTTCCGGAGCGGCCAAGGGACGGCGTCTTAAAGCGCCGAAAGGCCGCGCCCTGCGACCGACTGCCGACAGGGTCAAGGAGGCGCTGTTCAACATCCTGCCGCACGATCTTTCGGGGCGGAAAGTGCTCGATCTCTTCGCCGGCACGGGAAATCTGAGCATCGAAGCCTTGAGCCGCGGCGCTAAAGCAGCCGTTTTAGTCGATGTTTCAAGGGAGGCAACGCGCGCGATCGAGGAAAACGTTCGGGGGCTCGGCCTCACCGGGAGGTCGCGCGTGTTGACGGCGCCCGTTTTCAAGTCCGTGCGCATGCTCGCGCGCAGGGAGGAAACATTCGATCTCATTTTTCTCGACCCGCCTTACGATAAGGAGCTGGTCGGGGAAACTCTCAAGGCGATAGCCGCGGAAGGCATATTGGCGGAATCCGGCGTGGTCGTCGCGGAACACAGCGTGAGAGAAAAAGTCCAAGAGCGGTACGGCGCGCTCGCCCTCTCCGACCGCAGGCGCTACGGCGACACGCAGCTTTCGTTTTTCGGCTACGAGCAGACGCAGGCGACTTGATGGAGGAAGTGACAGCATGGCGCGAACGAAAATTGCGGTATACCCGGGCTCGTTTGATCCGATCACCAACGGCCACGTCGATCTGGTAAAGCGCACGCTCAGGGTTTTCGACCGGGTCGTCGTGGCGATCGCGCGCAACGCGGAGAAAGACAATTCTCTCTTTACTCTGGAAGAGCGCCTGGAGATGATCCGCGAAGTCTTCAAGGGGCTCGGCGGCCGCGTCAAGGCGGACAGCTTCGAAGGACTCCTGGTGAAATACGCCAAAAGGACGGGCGCGAAGGTCATCATCCGGGGGCTGCGAGCGGTCTCGGACTTTGAATATGAATTCCAGATGGCGATGATGAACCGCGAGCTGGCGCCCGATCTGGAGACGCTGTTCATGATGACCGGCCAGTCCCACTTTTATCTCAGCTCGCGCCTGGTCAAGGAGGTCGCAAGCCTCGGCGGAGACGTCTCCTCTATGGTACCCAAGTCCATTCTTAGAAAGCTCGGAAAAAGATTCGAGTTGTAGGATTGTATGGCTATGAAACTCAGCGCAAGAAGCAAACTGGTCAAACCCGCCGTCACGTTGGCCCTCGCCGCGAAGGCGCAAGCGCTGCGCGCGCAGGGCATCGACCTGGCGAACTTCACCGCCGGCGAGCCCGACTTCGACACGCCCCAGCGGATCAAGGACGCCGCGATCGCGGCGCTGAAAAAAGGCATGACCAAGTACACCGACGTGCGCGGCATCGAGCCGCTCCGCGAGGCCGTGGTCGCGAAATATGCGAAGGAATACGGCCTCAGCTACACCAAGGACGAGGTCCTGGTGAGCTGCGGCGGCAAGCACTCGCTCTACAACGTGCTCCAGGCGACGCTCGATCCCGGCGACGAGGTGGTGATTCCGGCGCCTTATTGGGTGAGCTACTCCGACATGACCCTGCTCGCCGGCGGCGCGCCGAAGCTCGTCCAGACGACGGAGGAGAGCGGCTTCCGCATCACGCCCGAGCAGCTTAAGGCGGCACTAACGCCGCAGACGCGCATGTTCATCTTCAACAGCCCGTCGAACCCGACCGGGACGGGCTATTCCCAGGGCGAGCTTGCGGCCCTCATCCGCGTGTTGGAACGGCACGACTGCATGATTTTGTCCGACGATATCTACGAGAAGATCGTCTACGAAGATTTTCGCTTTCATAATCTTGTGAGCTTGCAGCCGGGCTTGCGGGAGCGCACGATCCTTTTCAACTCGGTCTCGAAAACCTACGCGATGACCGGATGGCGGATCGGATTCGCCATCGGACCGGCGGCCGTCATCAAGGCGGCGGGAACGATTCAGAGCCAAAGCACCTCGAACGCGACGTCGATCGCCCAGGCCGCCGCCGTCGAGGCGCTGACGGGCCCCCAGGACGAGGTGACGGCAATGGTGCGCGAGTTCGAAGCGAGGCGCGATTTCGTCGTGGCGCGCCTTAAGGCGATGCCCGGCCTGAGCTGCTATAACCCGCAAGGCGCGTTCTACGTTTTTCCGAACGTGCGCTCCCTGTTCGGACGAAAGTGGAAGGGCAAGACGCTTGCTACGCCCGCCGACGTCGTCGAATACTTTCTCGAAGAGGCGCGCGTCCTGTGCGTCCCGGGCGAAGATTTCGGCTCCATCGAAAACATCCGCTTGAGCTATGCAACGTCGCTCGCCGAGCTCGAAAAAGGCTGCGACCGGATCGAGGCGGCGATCAAGAAGCTGGGGTGAAGAAATCAGCATGCTCGCCGAACTCTTCGGCCCTCTGGGGCAGAGGTGATGGCTTACCATAGCGGCGACAGTCCGGAACTGGCCTACCGCCTTTCTCTCAACAAATCCGCAAAGACAAAGCCGTCTCTTTCGACAATCTCGCCGAGCCGCACCGGAACCGGATAGCGGAACATCGGACCGTCGTAGGCAAAGGTGTGGAACTCGCCGCGTTCGCCGCACGGATCAACGGTCGCCGGCAGGTCTGCCAGAAATTGAGCGTTGAACTCTCTCCCCGCAAACGAGCCTGCCAACTGTTTGGGATCGACGCAGGTGACACGAGCCCGCAGGCCTGAATCGACCATTTCACGCGCGAGTTCGGCTGTTGACAAACCCCATACAGGAAAGATTGGCGAGATGCCTGTGTCGCGGAGAAATTCTTCGCGATAACGGCGAATGTCTTGCAAAAACAGATCGCCGAAGGCGAAAGCGGTTATCTCCTGAGCTTTGGCCTGTTCGATCGCCGCACGCATCGCGGCCTCGTACTCCGCGTTGCTGCAAGGACTTGGAATTGGAATTTTCCAGAGTGGAAGTCCCACGGCCCCGGCTTGAGCTTCAAGCAGCTCCACTCTTACAGCGTGCATGGCCACGCGGGAATACGCTTCATTCACTGTGGTAAAAAGCCCCGCGACGTCGACTTCCTCCCGCGTTCTCAATACATGCAGCGACCACGCGCTGTCCTTGCCGCTACTCCAAGATAGAAGCGCTTTCGGCCGCCCGCCCATTTAGCCCCTCGCCTCGTCTGATTCGATTCACCGACAATAATAATAGGGATGGTTTATGTCAACGTGAAATAGCTTGCTTACCAAGATTGGTCAAATTTTCGGCCTTCGGCCGGTTCTCTTGTACTGAAAATAGTCGCGGAGGATCTGCGCGTGGTCGAAGACGATCGGCGTGGGGAGATTGCCCTCGCTGAAAAGTTCGGCTCGCGCGGCGTCGTCGGCGCCCCTGGGCGTCCCGCTCGCGCGGGCGATGAAGGCGGTGGAGATCGTATGATGGCGCGGATCGCGTCGGGGATCGGAGTAGGTGTGGAACTGTTCCAGCAGCTCAACGTCGAGCGACGTTTCCTCTTTCGCCTCTCTTACGGCGGCTTGCTCCAGCGACTCGCCGTAATCCACGAACCCGCCCGGCAATGCCCACCCATGCGGCGGATTTTTTCTTTCGATCAAGACGATGCCCCGGCCGATTTCGATGACGATATCGACCGTGACCAGCGGATTGGTTCTCTCCCGCTTTGACATCGTAACCTAGCTTGACTCTGCTGCGAGCAGCATGTAAATGTATTGATTCACGAACTTGTCGCGGGGTGGAGCAGTCTGGCAGCTCGCAAGGCTCATAACCTTGAGGTCCCGGGTTCAAATCCCGGCCCCGCAACCAAACTCAGAAAAGGGGCCCCCTAGCGGCCCCTTTTTTTTACCGCCGCCTGCTCACGTCGTTCTACCGCCGCCGCTGAGGCCGCCGGGCGGGCGATCGCTCACGCCAAACTCCCGCCACCGCTCGGCCAGATAGCCACCCAAAGCGCCCGCCGGAATCGCAACCAGATAGGAGATCGCCACGAACCACTCCGGCAAGGAAATATCGCTTTCCACGATCGCCTGCTCCAGCGTGGAGACAATCATCGATCCAACACCGACAGCCGCTCCGTGTTTGATTTCAAGCACCTTGGCGAGCCTGCCCGCGACAAAACCCCCAAGCACGATACAGAGAGTGCCGATCGCAAAGCCAAAGAGGAGACCTTCGGAAGAGGTGGCATACCGCCGCAGCGCCTCTTCGGACAAGTCACCCTCATCGAGCAGCTTCCTCGATACAAACAGGGCGATGTACGCAAACATCGCCACGTAGGTGGCGACATAGTCGACGATGACACCGGTAACGATAGGGCGGATCTGAAGCCCGGTAAAAATAGAAGTGGGCTGAATCGGCGGGGGAACATCGCCGGGTCGATAGGATCCCGATTGCATATCGGAAGCTCAAGCGAAATAGGTCATTTGCCGCCGTAAACCTTGTCGAAAAATCCCTCGTTTTCGAGATTCTTAAGCAGGGTCGAGTCGATCATCTCCTCGGCCTTGACGCCGGCCACCTTTGGGTTTTGCTCGGCGACATATTTGATGACGGTTCTCGTTCCTTCCAGCGTCGGATAGGGCTTGCGGTCCAGCTCCTCCAGCGCCTCGAGATAAAAATCCTCCGCGGCATCCGCCTTGGGCAGCCTCAGGTTTTTGGCGATCACTTCTTTGACCGCCTGCTTGTTTTCCTTGTTGAAAACGTAGCCATATCCTTCCACGACCGCGCGCGTGAAGCTCTCGGCAAGCCTGGCCCGGCCCGTGATGAAATCCCTCCTGGCCGCCAGCACTGTATTTTGATAGGGAATTTTGGCTTGATTGAGGTTCAACAACGGCGTGTAGCCTTTGGCGACCATGATTTTGGTCGCCAGCCGCTGCAACATCGCCGCATCGAGCGCCTTTGCCTCCAGCGCCGCCATCCGCTCCGGGTCCAGCCCCGCTTGCAGAAGAGCGATGTTGTCGCGCTTGAGATTGAGACCGAGATGCTCCAGCGCGATGAGAGCGGAGATGTGCGACGATCCGCCGAAGCGGGCCGTCCCGAGTCTTTTGCCCTTCAAGTCGGCGGCATTCTTGATGTTGGGTTGCGTGACCAGAGTGAAGGGCGACGTGTTGCTGACGCCCAGAAAGACGACGATCTTCTCGCCTCCGGCGATCAGGCCGAGCAGCGCGGCCGGGGCGTTCGCCGCGACCTGGATCTCCCCGGCGGCTAGCATCTGAGCGACCAGCTGGCCTCCGCCCACAAAGATCATCTGGACGTCCACCCCGTACTTTTCGAAGATCTTCTTGTCCTTGGCCACCCATAGCGGCGTGTTGTGCGGCGTCGCCGTGGAGACGGCGATTCTGACGCGTTGGAGAGCTGGCATTTGCGCCTGGCAAGGCTGCGAGGCGATGAGCATGATAAGCAGACAAAGAGCCACGGCCACTTTTGTCACCATTGAATCACTCCTTATTGAGATCATCTATTCTTCCATTTCGGCACGATCTTCCGATTCGGGATACCGTCGCCCAGGAGCGTCCTGCCCCCCAGCGGAAAATTCTTCGGCGGGATCGCCCCCATGACGAGAAAAACCACGTCCCGCTTCGAGTCATTGCCGAGAGCGCGATAAGCCTGCGGAGCGACGCGAACGATCGTGCCCTCCGGCATCGAGTGGCGGCGGCCGTCGAGAATGATCGTCCCCGTGCCCTTGACGGCGATAAAGACCTCCTCCTGCACGCGATGGCGGTGGACATAGCCCGCGCCCTCGCCCGGCTTGTAGCGCACAAAGCTGAAGCCGACGCCCTTGCAGCCCATGGGACGCGAGAGAAACTCTTTTTCTTTGACTTTGTTGAGCGGAAGATAGACTTTTGTGTAGCGTGCCATGCTGAAATCTCCTTTGGCTCTATTTCGGACTCTGCTGTTGAAGATAGCGAACCATGCCTTCGATGTTGAGCGGCCGGTAACTGTCGTAGCTGCTCCAGTTGCGGTACTTTTCCATCTTGACCGACTGTTTGATCTCCTCGACGGACTTTCCCTGCTTCAGGTTCGCCGCCACCTGGCTTTTCAACTCCTCCAGATACTCCCGCATCGGCCGGACGTGCTCCTTGCGCCCCATCGGGCCGTGGCCCGGGGCCAGAATGTCGAAGTCCAGGGCTTCCACTCGTTTGAGCGATTCGATCCATTCATCGATGTAAGAATTGTTCAAAGTGCGATACGGCAGACTCTCCACCGGGATAAAATCGACGGCGAATAAAACCCGTTCCGCCGGAAATCGCATCACGATCGAATTGTCGGAATGGTTTCTGCCGACGTAGAGAAGCTCGACCCGCTTGCCGCCCAGCTCAACCGCCAGACGGTCGGAAAAGGTCCTGTGCGGGAGAAACGCCGCACGCTTCTCTCTCAGGATCACCGCCTTGGTTTTTTCGTGCGAAATCACCACGGCGGTGTCGCCGAAGACCTCGCCGCCGGAAATGTGATCGGCGTGGTCGTGGCTGTAGATAAGATATTTGACAGGCTTGTTGAAGCGCTTGGCCATCTCGCCCTTGAGCCAGCGCGCAGCGTCGGCGTCGATCGGATCGGTGGCGATAATCCCCTCCGGGGTCACCAAAAACACAGAGAAGTAGCCGGCATTGCGAAAGCGGTAGAGCTCCCCCGTGATATTGCTGATCTCCCGCACGGGCGCCTGCTGGGCGAGCGCGAACGAGTGATAAAGGACGAACAAAAGAGCTAAACTTAACAGCCAGGCGTTTTTTCTATAGGTCATCTTGCCCTCCCCTGTTGACCTTACGGCCCATCAATACGAAAATAGCCGTTCAAGGGGGTTGAAAGCAACCGGAGCCGTATGTTCTACAAGTATAGATTCGAATCCGAGATCTACCCTGAGATGAGCCGCATTCCGCTGCACGTGCGGATGAAGCTCGATCTGACCGGCGTGAAGATGTCGCTCAAGACCTGGCTGGCCTTCAGCCTGAAAGAGCGCAACGTGTTGTGCGATCTGCCGGTCGAGACCGATGAGGAGAGAGCGGCTTTCACGAGCTACGCCGATCAGCTGTCGCGCCGCTACTTCGGCGAGCCGGCGGCGCTGGCTCCCCCGGTGGCGAGTCCCGCCTGGGAAGATCAAGGGCGCGTGCCGGACTCGGTCGCGGCAAAAGGCCGGGAAGTAGGTCATCCGGTCACCCTTGCCGAATGGCGCGAGTGGAACCCATGTCAACGCTACGCTCTCATCAAGCTCTCGGTCACGAAGAATGAGCCGGAGCTGTTTGTTCAAGCGTTAAAGGAATTCGGCGGAGAAACCCCATAGACTTTAACCGCCCTTTACTGACGGAAGGGACGACGGCCCTTGGCTAAACTAAAATCGAACGACACCCGGCTCGCCCGCCTCGTCCCCTTCGGCCTGGGCCAGGTCAAACCGCACCATTTCCGCGAGATGGCGGCGGTCCTCTGGGAAAACAAGACACACCTCCGTTACGCGTGGAAAATCCTCCGCCACGGCGTCTGCGACGGCTGCTCGCTCGGCCCCTATGGACTGCGCGACAACGTGATGGACGGCGTCCATCTCTGCATGACCCGGCTGAACTTGCTCCGGGTCAACACCATGGGCGCCATGCGGCGATGGGCGGTGAGGGATGTCGAACGGCTCCGCCGTCTCAGCTCGGAAAAACTCCGCGCGCTCGGCCGCCTCCCCTTTCCGCTGATCCGGCGCAGAGGCGACAAGGGCTTCACGCGCGTCTCATGGGACGAGGCGCTGGAGCTTGTGGGCCAGGCTATCCGCAAGAGTTCGCCGCAGCGCATGGGCTTCTTCACGACGTCGAGAGGTCTCACCAACGAGGTTTACTATGTCTTTCAGAAGCTCGCGCGCACGCTCGGAACGAACAACGTCGATCTCTGCTCGCGCCTCTGCCACGCCGCGAGCCTCTACGGGCTTAAAGGCACGCTTGGCGTGGGCGCGCCGACCTGCTCGCTCTCGGATTTCATCGGCACCGATCTTCTGGTGATCTTCGGCTCCGATCTGGCCAACAGCCAGCCGGTGACGACGAAATACCTCTACTACGCAAAGAAAAAGGGCACGCGCGTCATCGTCGTCAACCCGATGCGCGAGTACGGCCTGGAGCGTTATTGGGTGCCTTCGGTTCTCAGCAGCGCGCTCTTCGGCACCAAGCTGATGGACGATTTCTTTCAGGTCCGCGTCGGCGGCGACATCGCCTTTATCAACGGCGTGCTCAAAGCGTTGATCGCCCTGGGACGCGTCGACCAGAAGTTTATCGCGGACCGTACGCGCGGCTTCGAGGAGATCGAAGCCGCCTTGCAGGGACAGAGTTGGGAGATGTTGGAGCAGCGCTCCGGCATTCCCCGTCTCGAGATGGAGCGATTTGCGCAGATTTATGGGCGGGCGCGGAGCGCGGTGTTTGTTTACAGCATGGGCCTTACGCAGCACGAGTTCGGCGTGGAGAACGTCAAGGCGGTCGTCAATCTCGCGCTTGCCCGCGGGATGTTGGGGCGGGAGAAATGCGGCATCATGCCGATTCGCGGCTACAGCGGCGTCCAGGGGGGCGGAGAATGCGGCTGCGAGCCGGACCGTTTTCCCGGCGGCTTTGAAGTCAACGATGCCAATGCCCGGCGTTTCTCCAACCTCTGGCGCTACCCGGTTTCCGCCGCGCCCGGCCTCCGGGTGCCGCAGATGATCGAGGCGGCGCACCGGGGCGAGATCGATTTTCTCTATTCGATCGGCGGCAACCTGCGCGAAAGCATGCCCGACCGCCACTATGTCGAGGAGGCGCTGGCGCGCATTCCCGTGCGCGTCCATCAGGATATTTTTCTCAGCGGCTCGATGCTGGTCGATCCGAGGGAGCTGGTCGTGATTCTCCCCGGCCAGACGCGCTACGAGCAGCGCGGCGGCGGGAGCACGACCAGCACGGAAAGGCGCGTCCGCTTCACGCCGGAGATTCCCGGCCACCGTGTCGGCGAATCGCTCCCCGAGTGGGAGATCCCCGGCCTGATCGCGCGCCACGCGATGCAGAACGGGGAAACGCTCTTCCCCTACGGCGATACGCAGGCCATCCGCGAGGAGATGGCCCGCGTGATGCCGATGTATCAGGGAGTAGAGAAGCTCCAGCAAGAGGGAGACTGGATTCAATGGGGCGGGCCCTATCTGTTCAAGGACGGAAATTTTTCGAATATGCCCGACGGCCGCGCGCTCTTCACCGCGCTCACGCCGCCCGATCGGCGACCGTCTGAAAATCGTTTCTATTTGACGACTCGGCGCGGCAAGCAGTTGAACAGCATGACCTTCGGCTCCAAGGACCGGCTTACGGGAAGCAACCGGAGAGATACGATCTTCATCTCACCCGAAGACGCTGAGAAATTCGGCTTATCCGAGAACGACGGGGTTCTCGTACGATCGGAAACCGGCGAGATGACCGGCGTAATTAAACTCTCCCCTCTCAAACCCGGCACGGTGCAAGCTTATTGGCCCGAAGCCAACGTCCTCATCCCCCGCCGCACCGACCCCGTCTCCGGCGAGCCGGATTATAACGTGGAGGTGGAGATTAGGAAGTTGCCGCGCTGAGAGCCGCCGGGCAGTGACCGACTACAACATCGAGCCGCGCACCGGAACCTACGCGTTGATTTTGCGCGCGCGTTCGGCCCAGCGCGTTCGAATCGGAGCGCTGGGACACCTAGGATTACGCCCAGGCGTTTACGTCTATGTCGGCAGCGCCTTTGGCCCGGGCGGTGTCCGGGCTCGCCTCAAGCATCATCTCTCCCACTCCCCCTCTCCTCATTGGCATATCGACTACCTCCGACGGGCAACCGAACTCGACCAAGTGTGGTACACCCACGATCCGGTCCGCCGCGAGCACGCTTGGGCCGATCTTTTCCGCAGCGCGCGAGGCGCTGTGATACCCCTGCGGGGCTTTGGCGCTTCCGACTGCCGATGCGCATCCCACCTTTTTTATTTTGAGTCCCCGCCCGATTTTCCGACCTTTCGCCGCCGCATGGAAAGGGAGATGCTAGGCGCGGAAATGCTGCGATGGGCAAATGGTTAGCCTCTTGGAGTTTAGTCATTGACTTGTCCTGAAACCAGCCTGCCGCTACGACAGCAATGGCGGGGAACCCAGGCGGGGAACCCGGCCCTTGACACGCTTTTCATAAATGAAGGATATTACGTAAGTTCTGCCTTAAACGAAGTACAGAGCTGCCCCGGATAGGCCGGCAAGAATGCCGCCGTCTACGGCGGCTCACTTAATAGCGACCAGCAATACCAATGTGCAAGTTTGATGTCTACGCACCACTGATCTATTTCGATTGGCAAGGATCAAGCTTTAGCCTCGCGCCCGGGCTTTGGTTAACGCGCTTTGACAAAAAGCCTGACCTTCGCGGGCTTGGATCGAAGCTTTCTGAGGATGAACAAGATGAGGTGTCCTCCGCGAGCCACTGGCTCAATTTTACGTGGGATGAGGGAACGGAACCATCCCCGGCTGAAACAATGAATATGGCTCTGTTATCCCTCTGGCTTGTCAAGCGTACAAGGACACACGTCACCTTTCGCTTTGAGCTTGCCAGCGACCCATCCTCAGGAAAAAAACGCATTTGCCGCGTGTTTGAACGGTTCGCCTGGGTGGAACACACGATACACGACAGCCTGGACGACGCTGATCTGGCAGTAGCCACATCCTTTTACGGTGTTGTGCAGAAATTGTGTTACGCTCGATGCCGTCTTAATGATGCCTTGTTTTTAACCCTCGCAGGATGCTGGGCACACAATTGGCAACCGGCTCTAATCTGCCATGCGGCGGCCGCGGAGGCGATTCTTACATACTCAAAAGCGTCTGGTATCACACGCCGGCTCGCGACCGCGTACGCATGTCTTGTCGAAGCACAAGCCCCTGAGCGGGATAGAGCCTTTCGAGAGTTTTCCGACCTTTACTCGGTACGGTCCGACATTATGCATGGGCGAAGTCAGAATGTTCTCCAAGTCGATAGGCTTCCCATGCTCGTCCGTTTCAACGACATGCTGCGGCGACTCTGGTCTGCGGTGCTGTTATCGCCACGGTTAGTTAGCGTGCTCGACGGTACGGATGCTCAGCGCGAAGGTCATTTTCTAGGGCTTCAAGCGGGATATAAACCGCCGCCGTGATAGGAACCCACGGTTAAGCTTTGGCGTCAGGCCACAAGGACCGCAAGGATGTCCGATAAATCCATCCAACCCGCCGATTCGAAAGATTCCGTGGGATATCTAGAGGAAACCCTACAAGCCTTAATTGAGGCTCTTACCGGATTAGCGGCCAGTGAAAAAAAAGACTGGGCGTTTTCTATCGGTTACCTACTGCAAAGAGTTCGCGGCGGTCATTTTTTGAAAGAGCTGCTCGCCGAAATAAAGCGGTACCGAGACAAGGGGAAGATAAAGCCTGATTATTTCAGGTCGGAGCAGAGCATGTCATGTCTGCAAGAGTTTATGGATTTTGTCGATAAGGATGCTCCTGACGACCGGCGTTTCCAGGCTCTGAAAGGATTATTCCTTACCATTGCAACTGAAAAATTCTCTAACAAGGAGGAGATCCTGCCGCTTCAGCTCATGAAGATTTCTCGCGCGCTATCTTCAAGTGAATTGATACTCTTAGCCGCCACATACGAGATCTATTTAGGCGACGAATGGAAAAAAGAGCGGGACGAGAGAAAAGGCCGTGGTAATTCTATAGGCCCAACACGCACATGGGAAACATTGGTCCTTGAAAAAAGCGGATTGAAGTTCAGGGAGTTGGTCAAGCTCAACGAGGAAAGCCTCATGTCGAAAAAGCTGCTTGCGGGCTACGCGCACCCGGATGGAAGCGGCTTTAACTACACGGAATATTACCGCTTGACTCCGTTGGGTTATCACTTGTGTTTATTCATTAGCGATTACGACGCCTCTCCTTGATACGCGCTACTCAGGCCGCGAGCCATGCTTGGCCAGGGCCTTGCCAGAAACCATTCGACCTTGGGGTCCCACGCCCCTAACCACATCTGCACCACCACATCCACCAGCACCGGCTTGCCCCCTTTGACAACTTTGATCGCGTCGCGGAGCGCCATGGAGAAATCTTTCTGCTCGGTGGTCAGGCCGGCGCCCTGGACGCGGCACGAGCGAGTAGCGGCTCGCCCTCGCAGGACGGCCATTTTAACCCGGCATCTTTCTCTTGCTTGCTGTGCGCCATTGGCGCATAGTTTCCTAATGAACCGGAAAGAGTTCGATAAGCTTGTAGCGAGCGTAAAGCAGGCCGGGAAAATCAGACGCGCCGAGATGAAGGCCTCACGCGTTTTCGACATGAAGCCTCTGGATGTTAAAAAGATCCGCAGAAGACTCAACCTCTCCCAGTCGGACTTTGCCCTTATGATAGGCGTGAGCCTGGCAACGCTCCGAAACTGGGAGCAAGGGAGACGTCGTCCTGACGGGCCTGCTCAAGCCTTGCTCAAGGTGGCAGCATCAAATCCAAAGGCCGTGGTCGATGCATTGGCCTCTTAAGGTCACCGTCGAATTCGACGCTCCCGCCGAATCGCCTGACACCAAGGTGCGAGCGTCACTTACATTAGCCGGAGGATGAAGCGGCAGAAAAGACAATTTGTGATCTGTGTTCGGAGCGAGGGGGCCGAAGATTTGGAGCCTCGCAAAGTCTACCGCGTTCTGCCCGACGCGCGAGCCGCGAAAGATGGGCTTATCCGAGTCATCGATGAATCGGGCGAGGACTACCTTTATCCGGCGAATTATTTCGTCTCCCTGGAGTTGCCTCGGAAAGCCGAGCGCGCTCTATCGCCGGCCCTACGTTAGACTTTCGGATTCGATCCCCGTCTCACCTCATCTGCACCACGACATCCACCAACGCCGGTTTTCCCGATTTCACGACTTTGATCGCGTCACGTAGCGCCTTCGATAAATCTTTCGGCTCGGTGATCGGGCCGGTGCCCCAGACGCCGTAGGATTTGGCGTTGGTGGCGAAATCGACGACGGGGTCTTCGATGCGGATGCCGACCGTTTTGTTCTCCACGGGCCGTCCTCTTAAGACCGCCATTCTCTCCTGGTGCTCCTCGTCGTTGTAGTACGACCGGTTGCTTAGGACGACGATCAGCAGCGGGATTTTGTAGTGCGCCGCGGTCCAGAGCGAGCTGATCGTGAACAGCGAATCGCCGTCGGGCTGGAGATCGACGCAGAGCTTGCCCGATCCCTTGTGCGCCAGCGCGGCGCCGAGCGAGGCCGGCAGGCCGTAGCCCAATCCGCCGCCCTTATATTTTCCGAGAATCTGGTTGAATTTCGTCGCGGGCATGAAAAAGTTCTCCTTGCCCTGCGAGGTGCCGTTGGTCAGCACCCAATCCTCGTTCTTCAAAACCTCCGCCAGCTCGCTGAAGAGGCGCGTGGTGGCGATGGGGGTTTCATCCCACTTCGACTTTGTCTCGCGCGCCAGCGCCGCTTCTTTCTCGGCGTGAAGTTTCGACCATTGCTCGCGCCGCCGCTCGACGTCGCCGGCTTTTTTCTTGAGCGCCTCTTTCTCGCCTTTTAGCCGCCGCACCAGCTCGGGCAGAAAGACCGACGTGTCCGCCATGATCGAGAGATCGACTTCGCGCAGCTTGTTGAAGTCGTGCGACCAGGCGCGCACCAACAGATCGTCCAGGCCGACGTTGATGACTTTGGCTGAAGCGGAGAGCAACGCAATCGGCCTTCGCCTTCCCGCCTCCTGTGATCGTTTGGTCACCGAGCCTTCGAGGTCGGGCACGTCGAGCACCAGCAAGAGGTCCGCCTGCCCCAAAACTTTGTCCTGCGCGCCGCTTAAATTCAGCGGATGCTTCACTGGAAAATTGAACCGGCCGTGCTGGTCGAAGACCGGAATCGCCAGCAGCTCGGCCAGCTCCAGGAGCGCTTTGAATCCCGCCTCTCTTCTGCCTACCCAATCGGCGATGATGACCGGCGTCTTGGCTGCGAGAAGCCACTTCACCGTCTTGTCGAATCCCTCCTCAGGCGCCTGCATGGGCAGCGGCGCGGGGTAGCGGTCGAGAGAGGGTACCTCAATATCGCCGTTGAGCTTCTTTTCCTGCACCTCCGAATCCCAGCAGAGATAGACCGGGCCCATCGGATCGGTGGTCGCCAATCGGTAAGCGCGGATAAAAGCCTCCGGCACCGCCTCGACGCTCCCCGGCTGGTCGTCCCATTTGACGAAGTCGCGCACGAGGTTCCCCTGCACCAAAGCGGTGTGAACCCAGTCGATCCACGGCCGGCGCTGCGCCGTGTCCATCGGACCCGTTCCGCCCATCACGATCACCGGCAGGCGATCGCACCAGGCGTTGTAGATCGCCATCGCCGCGTGCTGCAGGCCGACGATGTTGTGCACCGCGGAGGCCATCGGCTTGCCCTTGGCCCTGGCGTAACCATGAGCCAGGGCTACGGTCATCTCCTCGTGCGGGCAAAGAATCATCTCCGGCATCCGGTTGCCGCCGTAGTTGACCAGCGAGTCGTGCAACCCGCGAAACGTCGCGCCCGGATTGAGCGCGATATATTCGATCTCGAACGCCTTAAGCATGTCGACGATAACGTCTGAGCCGTACTGCGGCCGCGGCCGCTCCACTCTGCGCGCTGCTTTGCTCATTGAAGACTCCTTGTGCTGAAACGGTTCCGCCGGGAAAACTAATGCTGCACCATAGTCCAAGCCCCTATGAGTCGCAAGATCCCGCTTGGAGGATCGTCGAAGAAGCCGCACCGGCCGCGAAGAAATGTGCACCACACGTGCAATGTCCGCTCGGTTCTGCTATAGGAGGGACTGAACAAACCGTTAGAGGGGGACTTCATGATCAAGCGCGAGCAGCCTTACATCAGACAAATGTACGTTTGCATCAACAACCGCAACGGAGAAAGCATTTCCTGCGGCTACAGCGGCGGCGAGGAGATGATCGAGGAACTGAAGAAAGTCTGCAAAGAACGCAACCTCAAGGGAAAAATCCGGGCGGCTAAAAGCGGCTGTATGGACCTTTGCGCTTTCGGCCCCAATATTATGATCTGGCCCGAAGGCATCTGGTTCATGAAGGTCACCAAAGAGGACATCCCGCAGATCGTCGACAATTTTCTCAAGCTGGAAGCGCAGGATCAACAGGCTCAAGCCGCGCCGGCGCAGTAACCCAATCCCGTTCAGCTTAAGTGCAGGGCCTTCGGCCGGCTGTCCCCGATCCGGGGTCGCCGTCTCAACCTGCCGAGAGTAGAGATTAATTTGTTTGGCGCCAGGTTGACCAAGGAAGCAACAAATAGTAGAAACCTCCAAATAAGGAAGCGAAAAACGTGAGCAGCGATTCGGTAGCGATCGGAAACGCGCGGACCTTGAGAAGGGACGCATGGTGGCTGCAACCTGTCCTGACCGTGGCAGGGCTGACCGCTTTCATCGTCTATACGACATGGGCGGCCCTGGCGAACGAACATTATTATGTCGCGCCGTACCTCTCGCCCTTTTATTCCCCCTGTCTCAGCAGCGCCTGCCGGCACGCGACCTGGGCTCTCTTTGACTGGCCGTTCTCGCCCGCCATTTTGATCCTCTGGGCGCCGGCGGGATTCCGGCTCACCTGCTACTATTATCGCAAGGCCTACTACCGGTCGTTCTGGTTTTCTCCTCCTGCCTGCGCCGTCCGCGACGGCCACGCGACCTACACCGGCGAGACGCGCTTCCCGTTGCTGATGCAGAACCTTCATCGCTATTTCTTTTACATCGCGACTCTCGTCGTCCTGTTTCTCTGGTGGGATGCGATCCTCGCCTTCCGTTTTCCAGTCACCGGCGGGCGCTATGAATTCGGCATGGGCATCGGCACGCTGGTTTTGCTGGGCAACGCGGCATTCCTCTCGCTCTATTCCTTTTCCTGCCATTCCTGCCGCCATCTCTGCGGCGGCGGCTTGAATCTGCTTTCCCAAGCGCCGTTTCGCTACAAGCTGTGGCTGAAAATCAGCCGGCTTAACGAACACCACATGCTCTATGCCTGGATCAGTCTTGCCGGAGTCATGCTCGCCGACCTTTACGTGCGGTTGTTGTCGATGGGTTACGTTACAGATTTGAGGATTTTCTAACCATGGCCGGGCCCTACGAAACTCATGAGTACGACGTAATTGTGATCGGCGCCGGCGGCGCGGGGCTGCGCGCGGCCGTCGAAGCCTCGGCACAGGGTGTCAAGACTGCCTTGATTTGCAAGTCGCTGCTCGGCAAGGCCCACACGGTGATGGCGGAGGGCGGGATCGCCGCCGCTATGGGCAACATCTATCCCGAGGACAACTGGAAAGTTCACTTTCGCGACACCATGCGCGGCGGCAAACTGCTCAACAACTGGCGCATGGCGCAGATCCACGCTCAAGAGTCGCCGGCGCGGGTCCTGGAGCTGGAGGATTGGGGCGCGCTGTTCGACCGCACCCCGGACGGGCGGATTTTGCAGCGCGATTTCGGCGGCCACCGCTACGCGCGGCTGGCCCACGTCGGCGACCGCACCGGCCTCGAAATGATCCGCACGCTCCAGCAGCACGCGGTTCATAAAGGCATCGATGTTTACATGGAGTGCACGATCGCCCGCCTGCTGAAAGACGGCGACCGGGTGGCCGGCGCGTTCGGATATTGGCGCGAGAGCGGCCGCTTCGTCGCTTTCACGGCGAAAGCCGTGATTTTAGCGACCGGCGGGATAGGCAAGGCCTGGAAGATTACGTCCAACTCGTGGGAGTACACCGGCGACGGCATCGCGATGGCGCTCGACGCGGGCGCGGATCTGATCGACATGGAGATGGTCCAGTTCCATCCGACCGGCATGGTCTGGCCGCCGAGCGTGCGCGGCATCCTCGTCACCGAGGGCGTGCGCGGCGACGGCGGGACGTTGAAAAACTCCGAAGGCAAGCGGTTCATGTTCAATTACATCCCCGACTTCTTCAAGGCCGAGACCGCCGAGACCGAAAAAGAGGCGGACGCCTGGTACGAGGACAAAAACAACCGGCGGACGCCCGATCTGCTGCCGCGCGATGAAGTGGCGCGCGCGATCAACGCCGAGGTGAAGGCCGGACGGGGCACGCCGCACGGCGGCGTCTTTCTGGATATCGCCTCGCGGCGCAGCGCGGACTACATTCAAAAGCGTCTGCCGTCCATGTATCACCAATTTAGGGAACTTGCGGCAGTGGACATCACCAAGGAGCCGATGGAAGTGGGCCCGACCTGTCATTACGTCATGGGCGGCGTCCGGGTGGATGCGGACACGACGGCCACGACCGTGCCCGGCCTCTTTGCCGCGGGCGAAGTCGCCGCCGGCCTGCACGGCGCCAACCGTCTCGGCGGAAATTCCCTGTCCGACCTGCTCGTCTTCGGGCGGAGAGCCGGCCTCTACGCCGCGGAGTACGTCAAAAAATTCACCGGCGCCGTCAAACCCGGCGTGGATCAGCTTGACAGCACCGAGCACGAGCTGTTGACACCTTTCAACCATCACGGCGGCGAAAACCCCTACTCAATCCACATGGACCTGCAGGACTGCATGCAGAACCTCGTCGGCATCATCCGCACGGAGAGTGACCTTAAAAAAGCCCTGGGCGAGATCGATCGGCTGAAGCAGCGCCTGACGCGCGCCAGCGTCGAGGGGCACCGGCAATATAATCCGGGATGGCACCTGGCGATGGACCTCCACGCGCTGCTTGAAGTCGCCGAAGCCTGCACGCTCTCGGCGATCGAGCGCAAAGAGAGCCGCGGCGGCCACACGCGCGACGACTATCCCAAAGCCGACCCGACCTTCGGGAAGATCAATCTCGTGACGAGGAAAAAGAACGGAGCCCTCAGCATCGCCCCCGAGCCGCTTCCGGAAATGCCGGGGGAGCTTAAGCAGCTGATCGAGGAGCAGAAGTAATGGCGGGCCGACAGTTCATTATGCGAGTGTGGCGCGGCGACGCCGCCAAGGGTTCGTTTCAGGAGTACCGCGTGCCGGCCGGTGAGGGAATGGTGGTCCTGGATGTCGTTCACGCCATCCAGGCGACCCAGGCCGGCGATCTCGCCGTGCGCTGGAACTGCAAGGCGGGAAAGTGCGGCTCGTGCAGCGCCGAGATCAACGGCAAGCCGAGGCTCATGTGCATGACGCGGATGAACAGCCTGAACACCGACGAGCCGATCACGATTGCGCCGATGAAGACCTTTCCGTTGATCCGCGATCTCGTCACCGACGTGAGCTTCAACTTCGAGATGGCCAAGCGGGTGCCGGCCTTCAAGCCCAGGCCGAAGGGGCCCGACGGAACCCACCGCATGCAGCAAGAGGACATCGACCGCGTGCAGGAATTCCACAAGTGCATCGAGTGTTTTCTCTGCCAGAACGTCTGCCACGTGATCCGCGATCACGAGGATAATAAAACACATTTCGCCGGGCCACGCCTGTTTGTGAGATACGCGGCTTTGGAGATGCACCCGCTCGACACCAACGACCGGCGGGAATTGCTGAAAGACAAGATGGGATTGGGCTACTGCAACATCACGAAATGCTGCAGCGAAGTCTGCCCGGAGCACATCAAGATCACCGACAACGCGATCATCCCGCTGAAAGAGCGGGTAGTGGACGAATTTTACGATCCGCTGGCGCGCTGGCTGCGCAAACTGACCGCAAAGGGAAACTAGGCCTTTCTCAACGGCCTAACCCCGGAGATGTCTCATGGATGAGAAGGACCAAGGGGAAAAACTTAGTCAGGCCGAGTTCGTCAAAAAAGCGATCGTCAGCTTGAGGAAAGAGCCTTACAAAGGAATTCACACCATCTATTCAGGCTTCAACGATGCCTTCCGGACCTACTTCAACGACGACCCCATCAAATGGACCACCCAGCTCGGCGCCGAAGGCGTGATCGTCATCCGGCCCGCAAAAGGCGGCGTCATGCTGTATCTCCCAGAAGAGGCGCCGGCGGGCCGGGCCTCGGGCAAAGACGTGCTGAAAAAGATGGGGCTGTGACCCTCTGACCAGGCTCAGGGCTTCGAAGAAATGGTGAGCGTAGTCGAACCGCTCCATTCGTCATGCCCGCGAAAGCGGGCATCCAGAAGCATCTGATTTTCCTGGATTCCGGCTCGCCTCCCGCTTTCGCGGGAGTTGGCCGGAATGACGCAAGGAACTATTCAGCGAATTCCAGAGACACCATTCTAGCCTTTCAGTCGAAGAATATTGTGAGCTGTGACAGGCCGGTGGAAGCCCTTCAGTACCAACTCACCTACTGACTGCGCCTCTACTAAATCTTCGACCGTCCCCAGAAGGCGCTTAGAGACCAAAATCTGGCCGGGTTTTGCCTCGCCGCAGAGGCGCGAGGCAAGATTGGTCACCGTGCCGATCGCGCCATAGTCCAAGCGGCCTTCGAAGCCGATGGCGCCGATCGTGGCGTAGCCCTGCGCGATGCCGACGCCGAAGTCGAGGTCATAGCCGAGCTTCAGCCACTTTATCTTCAACTCCGCTACGCTCTCCCGCATCGCGAGCGCCATTCGGATCGCCCGCTCCGCCGGGTTCGGCAGCGGCACCGGATCGTTGAAGAAAATCATCATGCCGTCGCCGGTGAAGCGTTCCAGAGTTCCCTCGTGCCCAAGGATGAGCTTGCCCATGTCTGTGTGATACTCGCGCAGGACTCCCATAACTTCTTCCGGCTCAGCGGTCTCGGCGAAGGCGGTAAATCCCCGCAGGTCTAGGAAGACCACAGTCACTTCCCGCCGGTGGGTCTTGAGCGGATCCTCCGCGCCGCCGGCCACGATCATCTCGGCGAGCTGCGGAGAGAAGAAGCGCTTTAGCCGGCTCATACGGTCAAGCTGCGCCACCTGCTCTTCGACGCGATGTTCCAGATTCTTGTTCCAATCCGAGAGCTGGGTGGCTTGAGTCTGGACAGTGTCGTAAAGCTCCTTGATTCTGAGAAGCGAGCGGACACGCGCCAGAAGTTCTGGCTGGTTGATCGGCTTGGTGAGAAAATCATCCGCCCCCGCGTCCAGACCTTTGATCCGCTCCTCGGAAGGATCGAGCGCCGTCACCATCACTACAGGCAGAATTCCTGTTGCGGGATTCTCGCGGATCTTGCGGCAGACCTCGTAGCCGCTCATCTCCGGCATCACAACGTCTAACAGCACAAGGTCAGGCTTCTCGGCTTCGACCTGTTTTAGCGCCTCAGCGCCTGCGGAGGCGGTCACAACCGCGTAGCCCTTGACGGTCAGAATATCCGCGAGGAGTTTGACGTTCTTGGGCGTGTCATCGACGACAAGTATTTTGGCTGTTTTCACAACTGCAACCACCGGTGTAGCGTGTAGGGGCGACCGGCCGGTCGCCCTTACATCTTATCGTGCGTCGAGCACGCGACGCACTTCGTCGAGAAAATCTTTCAAGCTGATCGGCTTGGTCTGGTAGCCGTCAAACCCTTCCGCCATCATCGTTGTCCTGTTGTGAGTCATCGCCGACGCCGTGATCGCGATGACGCGTATATCTTTCGTGTTCGGGTCGGCTCTAAGCTGCTTCAGGGCTGTAATCCCGTCGATTCCTGGAAGCTGGATGTCCATGAGGATGAGGGCGGGAGATTTTTCCGCGGCGAGCTTAAGCCCCTCCTCGGCCGTTTCAGACTCGATGGTCCGGTAGCCCTTGACCTGGAGCACGTCCCGGGCCAGCCTACGGTTCTTCTCGTTGTCCTCGATTATGAGTATCAGCTCTCCAGCCACACGATCCTCCGTCTCACCAATTTTGGATTTTCGATTTTGGATTTTGGATTGGAATCATGATTCAGTTGAGTAAATTCAATCTGACCGAGTCAACCCATCCGTCATTCCCGCGCACGCGGGAATCCAGTCTTTCTTCTGGACTAAACGATCTCTTGAAAGATATCATTCCAGTAGCGTGCCGTTTCGTTTGCTAGCCAAGATGCACACCGCGGGCTGTTTCGCCATCGTTAGCCTGGATTCCCGTTTTCACGGGAATGACGCCTGCGCCCCCCCACCCGCCGTCTCTCATAAATCCGAAATCAGCAATCCAAAATGGCTAACGTATCGGCAAGGTGAAGGTGAAAGTGGCGCCCTTCCCCGGCTCGCTTTCGACCCAGATTTTGCCGCCGTGCATCTCGACAAATTTCCTGGTCAAGCTTAACCCGAGCCCCGTCCCCTCGCGCTTTCGAGTGTAGTCGCTTCCCACCTGACGAAACTCTTCGAAGATCGTCCCATGGTCTTCCGGCGCAATTCCGATGCCCGTGTCCACAACCGATATGATCGCCGCGTTGTCGCCGCGCGTCGCCTTAACCCGGATCTGCCCTCCTTCCGAAGTGAATTTCACCGCATTGGAGAGAAGGTTAAGCAGAATCTGTTTCACCTTGCGCTCGTCGCCGACGAACTCTCCGAGCCGTTCGTCCACCACCCGTTCGAGCTTGATCCCGTGCCGCGTCGTGCGTTCCCGCACGAGTATCAGCGCGTTCTCCACCGCCGATGGGAGATCAAACTTCGTCAGCTCAAGCTCCATGCGGCCGGCCTCGATCTTGGCCAGGTCCAGGATGTCGTTGATGAGCGAGAGGAGATGGCGGCCGGAAGAGAGAATGTCTTCGGTGTACTCGGCTTGTTTCTCGTTTAAGTCCCCGAACATCTTTTCCCCCAGTACCTCAGAGAAGCCGATGATCGCGTTGAGCGGCGTACGCAGCTCATGCGAT
>JBGPGE010000006.1:0-79718 GCA_041483675.1 Binatia bacterium | reverse complement strand
GGCAGACGCGAACGGGATTGGCGCAAACAAGCTCGGAGGGTCGCTGGGCTCACTGCGTCTTGACATCTCGCGCCGGCATGGCCGGCGCCGTGTCTCGGTGGTTAGGGAGCGTAGAAGGCCTGCCCCAAATTGTCCAGCGGCTGCAGCGCGTTCAGTTCGAGAACGCTCCTGCCATTGAAGTGATTCGTCGCTATGATTCGGAATCGACGCTCTTCTACTGCGATCCACCGTACCCCCACGAGGCCCGTGGGGACAGTAAGGCATACGGTTACGAAATGACGGATCGCGAGCACGAAGAACTGGCTGAGGTCATTAGATCCGTCAAAGGCGCGGCAGCAGTATCCGGTTATCGCTGCGCGTTGATGGATCGGCTCTATCGTGGCTGGATTCGGGTAGACGCCAATACTCGTCTCTGCAACTCATCCAAAGGTGAACGTAAGGAATCGCTTTGGGCAAACTACGACCCGGAATCCTGCTCTCAAACTACCGGGTACGGCGTAACCGACAAGAACATGTATCTTTTCGAACGACCTGCTCGTTATGGCACACGGAAACATGCCCCCCAAATCCGGTGATATAAAGCCTTTCGACTTCGACCGGGCTGCGCAATTGCTTGAGACACACTGGCAAACCGTCGCGGCTGAAGCGAACGGAAAGCCGGAGCTTGAGTACGTTGCCGATGCCCCTCTGCGCGAGGCAATTCGGGCGTCGGTCGGCCACAAACAAGTCACTTACCGGTTTTGCTTACCCGTCCAGATCCTTGGCAAACTAACAGACCTAACTCTAGACGCTCTACGTCTTCAGAAGAGGAAGGGTGATAAAAACGATGTCACGGGCTGGGATGCGCGGAGCTTGGCGAGCAAAGTTGTCGCCCGCTTCAATCAGCGGCAGGAAAACATCCTTGGCACGTCTGCCGACCCATACGTCGGCAACCCGATGCGAATCCCCCGTATGGTTCGAGACGACAAAAGTAAAAAAGATGTGGATGGGTGGAACACGCTCGTGGGTGTTCTGGAACAAGTCGAGTCGCACGGCGACCCCGGTTTCACCCAAGCCATGTTTCGGCAGGTCTTGTTGGAAATGTTCCGGCTGCAGAAATCCCTTCGCTTTGTCTATCCTTTGCCGCCGCGCATCAGTTTGGAAACTTCTCTTGCTCTCGCTCGACAGTTCCTCGAAGAGAAATCCGGCGGCGATCGAGGCTTGGCTGTGTGTGGCGCGCTCTTTGATGCCATAGGCATCCACTTCCGCTTATACGCGAGAGTTGAGCGTGCTCGAATCAACGCCAGCGACGAAGCTACAGGTCAAGCTGCCGACCTGGAGTGCGTCACTGACGCGGGTAAGGTTGTATTGGCCGTCGAGGTGAAAGAACGCACCCTGACTCTGACCGACGTTGAGGGAACGCTTAGAAAAGGCCGGCAACGCAAGATCCAGGACATTTTCTTCGCAGCACCTGGCGTAAGAGCGGATGAAAAGGCTGCGCTTGAGGAACGCATTACGCAGGCATTCGCCGGCGGCCAGAACCTCTACGTTTTCGACTTTTTCGATTTTTCTCGCAGCGTCTTGGCGCTTGGGGGAGAACCCATACGCATCACGTTTGTGCAAAAAGTGGGCGAGCATCTCGATCTTTGGAACACCCAACCGGCCCACCGTCAAGCTTGGAAGAGACTTCTGGAAAGCCTTTGACTATTAATACTTTATAACGCGCCGGGGTGCGGCAATTCGTTCGCATCGGGGGACTTGGCATCACGGCGGCAAGGAAAGAAAAATGAGGAAATGGATTGCTAAAGCGGGGCTTATTTTAGCCGCTGGATTAGTTGTCATTCAGTTCGTTCCGGTCGAGCGGGTAAGTCCGCCGGTGGAGGGCGCTGTGCAAGTGCCGGCGGATTTGAAAGCAGTTCTGGCCCGTTCCTGCTACGATTGCCATTCCAATGAGACGGTGTGGCCGTGGTATTCGCGCATCGCGCCCGTCTCTTGGCTCATTGCCGAAGATGTCAAAAAAGGCCGTGTCGAGCTGAACTTCTCGATTTGGGATCAATACAACGAGCGGCGAAAGGCGAGGAAGCTCAAAGAGATCGTCAAACAGGTCGAGCATAGCAAAATGCCGCAGTGGTATTATGTGGCGTTGCATCCCGACGCCAAACTGTCGGCGAGTGATAAAGAAATTATTTTGAAATGGGCGAAGTAGCCGTAGAATGATCAATGAGAAGACTCTACACCGCGCAGGTTCCGCTCATGATCGACCACCTCAAGAACATTCTTGAGAGCGGCGGGATCGAGTGCGTGGTCAGGAATTCGTATCTGGCCGCGGCGATGGGGGAGATCCCGCCGATCGAGTGTTGGCCGGAGCTGTGGGTGGTGGAGGACGAGCAATTCGAGGAGGCGCAGGCGGTGCTGAAGGGGGCTTTGTCTCCGGTGGTCGGCTTGGAGAAGCCGTGGCAATGTAAAGGCTGCGGTGAGATGATAGAGGGCCAGTTCACCGAATGCTGGAATTGCGGCTCGCGCCAATGGCTGGGAAGAAAATGACGACAGAGACGGCGGATATCAAAGGCTACCACGCGCACATTTACTACGATCCGGCGACCAAAGCCGCGGCGGCGCGGGTGCGCGAGGGGCTGAGCCGGTTCAACGTGCAGCTCGGGAGTTGGCACGACGAGCTGGTCGGTCCCCATCTGAAGCCGATGTACCAGGTCGTGTTCGACACGGAGGAGTTCGGCAAGGTGGTGCCGTGGCTCATGCTGAACCGAGAGGGACTCGATATTCTCGTCCATCCCAGCACCGGCGACGGCAAGGGCGATCACCTGGATCGCTCGCTCTGGCTGGGAACAAAACTCGGCGTCAATCTCAAGGCTTTCAAATAAAGGGAGGGTGAAGGAAGAAGATGGCAACGATAGTCCAGACATCCCTGTTGCTCGTCTGTTCGAACATTTTCATGACGTTCGCCTGGTACGCGCACCTCAAGAACCTAAACGACACCAAATGGTACGTGGCCGCGCTGGTGAGCTGGGGAATCGCTCTGTTCGAATACCTGATCCAGGTGCCGGCCAATCGCATCGGCTACACTGAGATGAGCCTGGCGCGTCTGAAGATTCTTCAGGAAGTCATTACCCTCGCGGTTTTCGCCCCCTTCGCGGTTTTATACATGCAGCAGCCGATCAAGCTGGACTATTTGTGGGCCGGTCTCTGTCTGGTGGGCGCGGCCTACTTCATGTTTCGTTCATAGCCGGGCTCTTGGGCGGGGTGGGCGATGGTGGTGTTCACCGGTCTTTCGATGGAGAATCGAGCTGTGACCTGTCATAATGAAAATCCACTTGAAATGAAGCCATGGCGACGGAAGAAAAACACAATGCACCGCAACCGGCGGCCTCGCACCGTTCGGGTTTTGTTGCGATCGTCGGCCGGCCCAACGTCGGGAAATCGACCCTGCTCAACCAACTGTTGGGGGAGAAGGTCGCCATCGTCACGCCCAAGCCCCAGACCACGCGCAACCGCATCACCGGCATAAGAACCACGCCCGGCTCGCAGATCGTTTTTCTCGATACGCCGGGGATTCACCGCGCGCGCTCGCTGATCAACCGGCGCATGGTCGACGTCGCGATGAACGCGCTTCATGAGGTGGACGGGGCTCTTTGGCTGATCGACGCGCGGGACGGCATCCGCAAAGAGGACGCAGACGTCGCCGCGGCGCTCAAAGACTCGCGCGCGACGACGCTCATCGCGCTCAATAAAATCGATCTCATCGCCAAAGGAAAGCTCTTGCCGTTGATCGCTGAGTGCGCGGCGCTGCTGCCCGAGCGGGAGATCGTCCCGATCAGCGCGCTCAAGGGAGACAACGTTCCAAAGCTGCTCGAACTGATCGAAAAACTCCTGCCGGAGGGGCCGCGCTACTATCCCGAGGGCGAGGTGACGGATCAGACGGAGCGCTTTCTCGCGGCGGAGATCGTCCGCGAAAAGGTTTTCCTGCTGACGCGCGAGGAGATTCCCTATGCCACGGCGGTCACGATCGACGAGTTTACCGAGAAAGAGGAAAAGCGCCTGATCGTCATCAAAGCGACGATCCACACGGAGCGGGAGGCCCACAAGCCTATTCTCATCGGGAAAAAAGGCTCCATGCTCAAGGAGGTCGGCCAGCGGGCCAGGGAAGAGCTGGAAGGAATTCTCGGCTGCAAAATATTTTTGGAGCTGTTCGTCCGGGTCGACGAGGGCTGGACACAGGATCCTCACTCGCTGACGGAGATGGGGTTATAGTATGACTCAGACCGCTGACATCGCAGAAAATAATGCTCCAACTACACAACGCCTCCCGGTGCTGGCGTTGGTCGGCCGGCCCAACGTCGGGAAGTCCACTCTCTTCAATCGCCTCGTCAGGCAGAGAAGCGCCATCGTGCACGATCTTCCCGGCGTGACGCGCGACCGCAACTATGGCGAGGCGGAGTGGTACGGGCGAAAGTTCCTGGCGATCGACACAGGAGGCTTCGAGCCCGATTCCGACACGCCGCTCAAAAAGCAGGTGCAGCAGCAGACCCGATTGGCCATCGAGGAAGCGGATGTGATTCTGTTTTTGTGCGACGGCAAGGGCGGCCTCAATCCGCTCGACCGTGACGCGGTGGAGTTGCTCAGGAAAGTCGATAAGCCGGTCTTTTTCACGGTGAATAAGGTCGACACCCAGGCCAAGACCGCCGGCCTTTACGAGTTCTACGGCCTGGGATTGGAGGAGATCTTTCCCCTCTCCGCCGAGCATGGCCTGGGACTCTCGGATCTGATGGAGCGGGTGGTCGCGGCCTTTCCGGTGGAACTGAAAAACGGCGACGCGGAAACGGAAGAAGAGGACGACGAGCCTCAAGCCCGGCCGCTTTCGCTGGCCGTTGTCGGGCGACCCAACGTCGGCAAATCGACGCTGGTGAATCTCCTGCTGGGCTACGAGCGCTCGGTGGTGGACGCGACGCCCGGCACGACGCGCGACGCGCTGGATAGTCCATTCAGCCTCGACGGCGAGCAGACTATTCTGGTGGACACGGCGGGGATCCGGCGCAAGGCGCGGATCGCCGACCAGGTCGAGCGCTATAGCGTGATCCGGTCGCTCGGTTCCGTAGATCGAGGCGATCTGGTGATCTATCTGCTCGACGGGCCGGAAGGGGTGACGAGCCAGGATGCGCAGATACTGGCCTACGCTTTCCAACGGGGCAAGGGGCTGATCCTGGCCGTGAACAAGTGGGATCAGGTGCCGCTGGAACAGAGGGATGCCCGGAAGCACCGCGAAGAGGTTTACTACAAACTCCCGTTCGTCGATTTTGCGCCGGTCGTTTTTATCTCCGCGCTTACCGGGCGCGGCGTGCCCAAGCTGACGGCGGCGGTAAAGAGCGTGGCGGATTCCCACCAACGCCGCATTCAGACCTCCGCTCTGAATCAGGCGCTGCGCGCCATCTTTGCGCGCAACGCGCCGCCGCTCTGGCGGGGCAAGCCGGTCAAATTTTTCTACGCCACCCAGACCGGCTCGCGCCCGCCGAAGTTCACGCTCTTTGTCAATACGCCCGAGGGGTTCTCGGCGAGTTACGAGCGCTATCTCATCCACCATTTGCGCCAGGCGGTGAATTTGGAAGGCACGCCGATCAAGCTGGTGATGCGGGGGAGGCGAGACGAGGAAGCCGGGGGTTCAAGCCGTTCAAAACATTCAAGTCGTTCAAGGGGACAGGCGGGAGGCCCTTCGGCTGGGCTCAGGGCAGGCGAGAGGCAAGAGACAGGAGGCAGAAGGCCCTTCGACAAAGCTCAGGGCAGGCAGGAGACTAGAGGCAGAAGGCAGAAGGCAAGAGGCCCTTCGACTGGGGGCAGGGCTGGTAGGAGAAGGAAGAGATGAAACCGAAGCTGGTTGTCGAGGCAACGGAAACAGGCGTGAGCGCGGTCAGGCTCGGGAAGAAAGATCGCGGCGCCAAGCCGGCACGCTTTGGAGCGAACGGCTCAGGACGAAAACGTTGGGACGAGATTGCACGGAAAGAGCTGGAGGCCTATTTCTCCGGGCGGTTGAAAAGATTCGCCGCGCGGTGCGATTTGGAGAGCCTTACACCTTTCACTCGCGCCGTGCTTAAGATCACGGCGCGGATTCCGTACGGCGAGGTGAGAAGCTACCAATGGATCGCGCGCAAGCTCCGAAAGCCCGACGCGTCGCGCGCCGTGGGCAACGCGCTGGCGCGAAACCCCATCCCTATAATTATTCCCTGTCATCGCGTCGTGCGGAGCGACGGCGCCATCGGCGGCTTTGCCTTGGGTCCCGGATGGAAGAAGAGGCTGCTCGCGCTGGAGCAACAGAGATAGGCCGGTTCGCATCGCGGCGGCGGCGCTTCAAGCTTGACATCTTCCCGTCGTATCTATTAGATACATTTCCTCGCGGTGAAACTTGTCGGTTTTGCTCCCTGCGAGCGCTCCCTGGAAGTTATGGCCATTTTCGACTATTATTATACGACTATTTTTCTCCGCCCGGGGACTGCGGTTGTGAGATTGCTGTTGAATCGACTGGAGAGCCGATGACTGAACCGGCACGCCATAGCGCGTCGTCTTTGCGGACGACACCGCAAAGCGACGTTGAGCCGTGGCTCGCGCTCGGGCGTGTGCCGGGGTTGGGCTCAGCGAGCTTCAAGAAGCTGGCCGACTATTTCGCCGATCCGACGCGGGCGCTGTCGGCCTCCGAAGCGGAGTTGCGCGCGGTGCCGGGCTTGGAACGCCCCGCGATCGACGGTCTCAGGAGTTTCGCAGGCTGGGACGATGTGCGAGAGGAATTGGGCAAGATCGCAGCGGCGGGCGCGTCGATCGTTCCCTACGCCTCGCCGAGTTATCCGGCGCGGCTCAGGGCGATTACCGATCCGCCGCCGTTTTTGTACGCGCGCGGAGAGGTTGACGGCGAGGATGAAAAAATTATCGCCGTGGTCGGATCGCGCAGCGCCAGCGAGTACGGCTTGCGGATCACGCAGGAACTTTGTAGCGGCCTGGCCTCGTTGGGCTTCACGGTAGTGAGCGGCATGGCGCGCGGCATCGATGGAGCGGCCCATGAGGCCGCGCTGGGTGCAGGCGGGAGAACGATTGCGGTCTTGGGCTCGGCGGTCGATGTGGTCTATCCGCCGGAGCACGAGAGGCTATATCACCGAATCCGCGAGCAGGGCGCCGTCGTTTCGGAACTGCCGATGGGGACGCCGCCGATTTCGTTTAACTTTCCCGCGCGCAACCGGCTGATCAGCGGGCTCGCGCTCGGCGTGGTAGTGGTCGAAGCGACGGAAAAAAGCGGCTCGCTTATCACGGCGGCGCTGGCGTTGGAGCAGGGACGCGAGGTCTTCGCGGTTCCAGGGGAGGCGGGCGCGAGCCGCAGCCGCGGCACGCATCGGCTCATCCGCCAGGGCGCCAAGCTGGTGGAGCGGGTGGAAGACATCATCGAAGAGATCGCGCCGCAGCTCGCGGGCCGCGCGACCGTCCGGCAGGAGCCGCTCCAGCCTGTTTTGCCGGCGAACGTGAGCGCGGAGGCGCGGAAAGTTTTTGAGATGGTTCTCTCCGGGCCGGTGCAGATCGACGAGGTCATCGAAAGCAGCGGGCTTTCGCCGGCCAAGGTATCGGAGGTGCTGCTCGACCTGGAGATCAGGGGAGTGCTCAAGCAGCTTCCAGGAAAAAGATTCCGCGCCGCGCTTTAAGCTGAGATTGAAATTATGGCAGCGAAAAATCTAATCATCGTCGAATCCCCGGCCAAAGCCAAGACGCTGGGGAAATATCTGGGCCGGGATTTTCAGGTCAAGGCCTCCGTCGGCCACATCGTGGACCTGCCCAAGAGCAAGCTCGGCGTGGACATTAAAAAGAATTTCGCGCCGGACTTCCACGTGATTCAGGGAAAAAAGAAGGTGGTCGACGATCTGCGTCGCGCCGCCAAAGGCAAGGAGAACATCTACCTTGCCTCCGACCCCGACCGCGAAGGCGAGGCGATCGCCTGGCACATCGCCGATCAGATCGGCAAAGACCACCATCGCATGCACCGCGTGCTGATCAACGAGATCACGCGCAAGGCGGTGCTGGACGCCATCGCCCACCCGCAGAAGCTCGACCGCGACAAGTTCGACGCGCAGATCGCGCGGCGGATTCTCGACCGGCTGGTGGGCTACAAGATCAGCCCGATCCTGTGGAAAAAGGTCCGCCGCGGCCTGAGCGCCGGGCGGGTGCAATCGGTCGCGGTGCGCCTGGTGTGCGAGCGCGAAAAAGAGATTCGCGCGTTCGTCCCGATGGAGTATTGGTCGCTGACCGCGACGCTGGAAGGCCGGCTGCCGCCGTCGTTTCAGGCGCGTCTGGCGCAGTGGCGGGATGAAAAAATCGACGCCAAGGACAATCGCATCGAGAACGAAGCACGCGTGCAGGAGATCACGGCGTCGCTCGAAGGCCGGCCCTGGACGATCCGGCAGATTGAAAAAAAGGAGCGTCGCCGTTTTCCGACGCCGCCGTTCATCACCAGCAAGCTCCAGCAGGAGGCATCGCGCAAGCTCGGCTTTCAGCCGCAGCGCACGATGCAGATCGCGCAGCGGCTATACGAGGGGGTGGACCTTGGAGGGGAGGGGGCGATCGGTCTCATCACCTACATGCGCACCGACTCGACCCGCATCTCCGCCGACGCGCTGCAGGAGGTGCGGCAACTCATTCACGCGAAATACGGCGCCGGCTATCTGCCGGAGAAGCCCAACGTCTATCGCTCCAAGAAGGGCGCGCAGGACGCGCACGAGGCGATCCGGCCGACATCCGTGGGCTATCCTCCCGATCGCGTTCGCCACTTTCTCAGGCGCGACGACCTTGCCCTCTATTCTCTGATCTGGGATCGGTTCGTAGCCAGCCAGATGACACCGGCCGTCTACGATCAGACCGGCTTCGATATCGAAGTCGGCGAGGCGCTGTTTCGCGCTACCGGCCAGCAGCTCAAATTCGACGGCTTCATCCGGGTCTACACGGAAGGCCAGGATGACGGCGATGAGGACCAGGAAGCGACGCTGCCGGACTTGCAGGAGGGCGATTCTCTTAAACTCCTCGCGCTCGAGCCGCGCCAGCACTTCACCCAGCCGCCGCCGCGCTTCAGCCAGGCCACGCTCATCAAAGAACTGGAAGAGGACGGCATCGGCCGCCCGTCCACCTACGCGAGCATCGTCTCCAACATCCTGAATCGCGAATACGTGACGCTGGACGAGCGGCGGACTCTGGCCCCGACCGACCTGGGATTTCTCGTCACCGATCTCCTGGTGGACGCCTTCCCCGATATCCTCAACGTCAAGTTCACCGCCGGTATGGAAGATATTCTCGACAAAGTCGAGGAGGGCGAGCAGGACTGGGTCAAGGCGATGAAGCGCTTCTACACGCCGTTTGCGCGCGACTTAAAAAAGGCCGAGGCCGAGATGCGCGACGTCAAGCGGCAGGAGATTCCCACCGATATCGCCTGCGAGAAGTGCGGCGCGATGATGGTGGTCAAGTGGGGAAGGAACGGCGAGTTTCTCGCCTGCCCGCAATATCCGGAATGCAAAAGCACCAAGAACTTCACCCGCGGCGAGAAGGGCGATGTTCAAGTCGTCGTGGAGCAGGAGATCAACGAGAACTGCGAGCAGTGCGGCCGTCCGTTGATGCTCCGCTGGGGAAAATACGGCCGTTTCCTCGGCTGCAGCGGCTATCCGGAATGCAAGAACATCCGCTCGATGGACAAGCCGGTGGATTTAGACGTGCTCTGCCCTGTCTGCAAGGAAGGCAACATGCGCGAGAAAAAATCGCGCCGGGGCAAAGTCTTCTACAGCTGCGCGCGTTATCCCGAGTGCAAGTTCGCCGTGTGGGATAAGCCGGTGGCCGAGCCCTGCCCGCAATGCGGCGAGCCGATCCTGCTCGAAAAAGTGACCAAGCGGGCCGGGCGCACGCGCCACTGCCATAAGAAAGAGTGCGGTTATAAGGTCAATCTGGAAGATCAAGCTCCAACAGAAGTCAGTAGTCAGAATCCAGAAGCCAGAAGTTAGAAGCCGGAAGTCAGAAGCCTTTCCTCCCCGCTTTGATTCTCTATTCTGAATTCTGACTTCTGTATTCTGAATTCGTTTTCCCATGATCCCCATCGTTCGCATCATCGGTGGCGGACTTGCCGGCGCCGAGGCGGCCTGGCAACTGGCGCAGCGTGGCGTGGAGGTCGAGCTCTACGAGATGCGCCCTAGCCGGCCGACCGAGGCGCACACCACTTCTCACCTGGCCGAACTCGTCTGCAGCAACTCTCTGCGCTCCAACTCTCTCGCCAATGCGGCCGGCCTTCTCAAAGAGGAGATGCGCCGCTTAAACTCGCTCATCATCCGCGTGGCCGACGCCTGTTCGGTGCCGGCGGGGAGCGCCCTGGCGGTGGATCGCGAGCGCTTCGCCGAGGAGGTGACGCGCGCCGTTCATGCGCTTCCCTCCGTGCGGGTGAACCGCAAAGAAGCCGAAGAGATTCCCAGCGGCACGGCGATCGTCGCCTCCGGCCCTTTGACCTCGGCGCCGCTCTCCCGCGCTCTGGCTTCGCTACTGGGCGCCGAGCATCTCTACTACTACGACGCCATTTCTCCGATCGTGACCGCCGACTCGATCGACATGAGCATTGCCTTTCGCGCCTCGCGCTATCAACACGGCGGCGACGACTATCTCAACCTGCCGCTCACGCGCGAGCAGTATGAGAGCCTGGTCGCCGCCATCTGTGCCGCCGAGAAAGTTCCGGCGAAGAGTTTCGAGCAGTTTGTCTATTTCGAAGGCTGCATGCCGGTCGAAGAGCTGGCGCGGCGCGGGCGGGACACCCTGGCGTTCGGTCCGATGCGCCCGACCGGCTTGACCGATCCGCGCACGGGCAAAAGGCCCCATGCGGTGATGCAGCTCCGCCAGGAAAATCGGGAGCGGACGCTCTACAACATAGTCGGCTTCCAGACCAAGATGACCTATCCCGAACAAAAGCGGGTCTTCTCGACGATTCCGGGACTGGAACGCGCCGAGTTCGCCCGCTTCGGCAGCCTCCACCGCAATACTTTCATCAACGCGCCGCGCCATCTCTTGCCGACGCTTCAGTGGCGCGGCCGCGCCGATCTCTTTTTCGCCGGGCAGATTACCGGCGTCGAGGGTTACATCGAATCCGCGGCCTCAGGCTTGCTCGCCGGGATCAACGCGTCCAGACTGCTGCAAGGGCGCACGCCGGTCACCCCACCGCCGACCACGGCTCTGGGCTCGCTGCTGGCCCACATTTGCGACCCCGCGCGCAAGGATTTTCAGCCGATGAACGTCAACTTCGGCCTCCTGCCGCCGCTCGACCCTGCGGTTCCCAAGAAGGAGAAAAAACAGTTGATGGTGGAGCGCGCGCTCCGGGACATGGACGAATGGATCAAAACGCTTGGCGAACGGCCAGGCGTCTTATCCGTCATTCCCGCGGAAGCGGGAAGTCATATCCTTTCCGTCATTCCCGCGAAAGCGGGAATCCAGTAGGGGCGGTTCGCGAACCGGCCCTACCTCAATTCCTGGATTCCGGCTCGCGTCAGCCTCGGGCTGACTTGGCCGGAATGACGACTCCAGAAACCTGAAACCAGAAACTCACCAGCTTTCACAATGAGCACCCGCTTCGCTGCCATCGATCTCGGCACCAACACGATCCTTCTGCTCGTCGCCGAACTGAACGAAGACGGCTCGTTCAGCGTTCTTACCGACCGGGCGGAGATCGCGCGCCTCGGCGAGGGCGTGGATAAAACCCGCGCGATTTCTCTGGCCGGCGAAGAGCGGAGCTTCGCCACGCTGAAGGATTATCTCCGTGAGTGTAAGGATTTGGGCGTCGATGAAGTCGTCGCCGCCGGCACCAGCGCGCTGCGCGACGCGCGGAACGGCCCGGCGTTTATCCAGCGGCTCAAGCGCGAGTTGGGTTTGGATCTGCGCGTGTTGTCCGGCGAAGATGAGGCGCGCTACTCGTATCTTGCGGTGGCTCGCGGACTGCGGCTGAACGCCGCGGACGTGCTCGTGGCGGACGTGGGCGGAGGGAGCACGGAGTTCATCTGGGCCAAGGCGGGCGCTCTCCACCGCTCGGCGAGTCTTAACCTGGGCTCGGTCAGATTGACGGAGCGCTTTTTCCACTCCGATCCGGTTCGACCCGGGGAGTGCGACCGGATGGCGGCGGCGATCGATCCGGAAATTCGCGCCTTGCTTCGTGAGTGGGGACGCACCGGCCCTTTCGACGTCATGGTCGGCATCGCCGGAACGTTCACCACGCTCGCCGCCGTCATGAAAGGATTGAAAACCTATTCGCACAGCGAAGTTCACGGCAGCCTACTCCCTCTTTCGGAAGTCGAGCGGCAAGTCGAGATCTATCGAACGAAAACGATTGCCGAGCGCAAACAGATCGCCGGCCTCGAGCCGAAGCGGGCGGACGTAATTTTAGCGGGCGCGCTGCTCATTCAACGAATCATGACACTCTTCGGCATGGAGAGCGTGACCGTGAGCGACCAGGGAATCCGTTACGGCCTGCTTTACGAGAAAATCGCCGGCATCTGAGAGCTGAAAGTCGAACGCAAAAAGTTTTTTATTTTTTTTGTTGACATTTTCTTGTTAATTCGGAATTATGCAGTCCTGCTTCCAATCAACGTGTGAAAGCGGAGCTGCAACGACAGCAAGCGACTAGCAATCGATCACTGGACGGAGGGGGAAGGGTTATGACCAAGGCGGAACTTATCGAGGCGGTGGCCAAAACACTAAAATTGAACAAGACGGCGGCGGGGGATGTGGTGGACGCGACCTTTGACCATCTCGCGCGGGCGATCAGAAAAGACAAGCGCTTCCAGGTGCCGGGCTTCGGCACCTTTACGGTGCGCTCGCGCAAGGCGAGAAAGGGGCGAGATCCCCAGACCGGCGCGGAGATCGCGATCAAAGCGAGCCGGACCGTGGGTTTCCGGCCCGCTCCCGATCTGAAAAAATCACTATAAGTTGCGCGATTATTCGGCCAGGGCCACCACGGAGAGCGTGGTGGCCTTTTTTTGGCCCGGCCCTTGATAGAGGCTTGCAAGAAACATACAATACTTCAATTCTAAAAACTGCCGATTTTATTGGGATAGACGATGGCACTACAAGGAAAAAAGATCTGGTTGGACGGCGAGATGGTGGATTGGGACAAGGCCCAGGTGCATGTCTTAACCCACGCGCTCCATTACGGCACCGGCTATTTCGAAGGGATCCGCTGTTATGCTCTCGACGACGGGCGGTCCGCCGTTTTTCGTTTGGATGAGCACGTCCGGCGGCTGTTCGATTCCGGGAAGATATTAGGCTTTCCGCTTCCTTACCCTTTCGACCGCGTCAAGAGCGCCATCATGGATGTGGTCAGGGCCAACGGCCTGAAGGAATGTTATATCCGGCCGCTCGCCTTCCTCGGACTCGGAGAGATGGGACTCTACGCGCCCGATAATCCGGTCCACCTTGCGATCGCGGCGTGGTCGTGGGGCGCCTATCTGGGCGACGAAGGAATCAAAAACGGCATTCGAGCCAAGGTCTCGTCCTACACGCGCCACCATGTGAACGTGATGATGACCAAGAGCAAAGTCTCGGGGAATTACATCAACTCCGTGCTGGCCAAAACCGAAGTGAAAAAGGCGGGTTACGACGAAGCGATCATGCTGGATACGGAAGGCTACGTGGCCGAGGCGAGCGGCGAAAATATCTTCATGGTCCGCGACCGGCGCGTGAAGACCACGCCGTTCACCTCCATTTTGCCCGGCATCACCCGCGACTCGCTGCTGACGGTGGCGCGTGACAAGGGCTATCAGGTAACCGAAGAGCGCTTCACCCGCGACGAGCTTTACACCGCCGACGAGGCGTTTTTCACCGGCACCGCGGCTGAGGTGACGCCGATCCGCGAAGTGGACAACCGCAAGATCGGCGAACGCTGCCCGGGGCCGGTGACTTTGGATCTGCAGCAGACATTTTTCAACATCATCAAGGGGAAAGATGCAAAGTACGCCCGCTGGCTCGCCTATCTCTGAGGCGCCGCAAAAATCTATCAGCCGAGACCTGGAACCCATGACGATGCGAGAGCCCGCGCTCAAAGTGACGATGCTTCCGAAAGACACCAATGCGCGCGGGACGATCTTCGGCGGCATCATTCTGAGCCACATCGACCTGGCCGGCTCGGTGGCTGCCAGAGCGCACGCGCCGCGCGACTTCGTCACCAAGGCGATGCACGAAGTTGCGTTCATCGCGCCGGTCTACGTCGGCGACGTGGTGAGCTTTTACGCGACGGTGATCCGCGAGGGGAAGACTTCTATTACAATCCGGGTCGAAGTCGAGGCCGAGCGTTTTAGCGCGCCGGGGAATCGAGTTCGCGTGACGGAAGCGGAAGTGGTATATGTCGCGATCGGAGAAAACGGCAAAGCCACCTCTGTGCGGTAGATTATGACGACACGAGCCTGGATTTTAACCGCGGTTCTCGTTTCATTCGGCGTCGGGCTTTGCCCGAGCGCGCCGGAGGCGGCTCAGCGCGAGATGGGGAGAGTCGGCTGCCCCAAGTGCAAGAACGACGGCTCCGAAATCTCCAACCTGTTGCAGCGGGCCGACGCGCTCTATGCCGCGTTCAAGCCCAAGGAGGCGCTTCAGGTCCTGTCCAGAGTGCTCGAGTTGGACCCGCAGCATCATGAGGCGCTGTCCAAGACGGCTCGTGTCTATCTCGAATTCGGGGATATGATCCCGGAGACCGATTCCAACTGGCAGGAGAAGAGACTCAAGCAGTACCAGATAGCGGAAGAGTACGCGCGCAAGGCGGTGAGGGCCGATCCCAACGGAACCTGGGGCCACTTTTACGTCGCAGCCTCGTTGGGAAAAATCGCGGGCCAATCTTCGGCCGCTACGCAGATCGACCTCGCCGAAGAGATACGCGCGGAGGTGGAGCAGACGATCGCTCTCGACCCGCAAAACGGCTTCGCTTACCACGTCTACGGCATCTGGCACCGGCGCATGGCGGAGGTCGGCGGCATGAGTCGCGTCCTCGCCTCGACTTTTCTGTGGCGCTCGATCCCCAAAGGGACGCTCGAGCAATCCGTGGACTATTTTCAAAAGGCCATCGCCTTAAACCCGACCGTCGTTGGCCACCGTCTCGAAATCGCCAAGAGCTACATCGGCCTGAGCAAGTGGCAGGTCGCCCGCGATGCCTTGAAGAGCGCTCTGGAACTTCCCGTCCAGTTTTCCGACGACCCGAACCATAAAAAAGAAGCCCAGCAGCTACTCGAAGAGATCAAGAGCCGCTAGATTTTGCGCAGGCCGAGCCGACGTGTTGGCGGAAAAAGGAGAGGATCTCGTCTCTCACTCCGTCGACCGGCAGGCGATGGCCGACGCCGGGAAAAACTACGAAACGGTGGGGCAGCTTCACGGCCTCCAGGCGCTCGTTCAACAGTTCGGCCTGATTGACGGGAATGACGGTGTCGTCCGTGCCGTGCAGGATCAGCGTCGGCGCCGTCCAATTGGCGACCTCCGGCAGGATGGAGAAGAGCCTGGGCTGCTCCCCCCCGTCGGGTTTTAGAGATCGATTGAGAAATCGCTTGACCCACTCGGTCTGCGTCTCCTGATAGAGCAGCGGGAGATCGTAGGCCCCGGAGTGGAGCGCCGCCGCCCGCAAATGCGGCATCTTGCTCACGGAAGCCGCGCCGAACACCGCCCCGAGCGAATAGCCGTAGAGTAAAATCCGTTTCGAATCGACCCACGATAGCTCCGTGGCCTTGGCCACGCCGTCCAAGATCAACGCCCTAAAAGCATCCCGGTCGCCGTGTCCGTCGACCGCGGTGCTGCCGTACCCCGGCAACGAGATCGCCAGCCCGGCATAGCAAAGATCGACGGCGAACTGCTCGGCGATCGGCGCCATCCGGCTGGCGCCGACCCCGACCCAACTGACGCCGTGAAGCAGGACCAGCAGCGGAAACGGCCCCTGGCCGCGCGGCCTGACCAGATAGGCCTCCACCGTGCCGCCTCTGGTGGGGTAAAAAAACTGCACCGCCGGTCCCGCCGGCAGATCCTGAAACTCTTGCAGAACGAAGGCGGGGCCGGTGCTGCAGCCGGCCCACAGCCAGACTGCCAGGAGAATCCAAACAGCCTTTCGCATGCCAGTTTTTTATCTTATCTCCGAGGGGAAATAAACAGTCGGTGGGTTGCGAGTGAGGGAGGGTTAAAGTATGTATTGGGCTGATATGAATGGCTTGAGACGTTTGATTGTGGTTGTGTTGAGTCTGTTGAGCGTCGCGGCCTGCGGCAAGCCGGGCGGCGCGGGGCCGGCGCTGCGGGTCGGCTTCGTTCCGTCGGAGAATGTTCAGCAGGTCGCGCAAAACGCGCAGCCGATCGTCGAAATCCTGCATCAGAAACTCGGCATGGAGGTCGAGCCTTTCGTCGCCGTCGACTACACCGGCGTCATCGAGGCGCTGCGCGCCAAGAAGCTCGACATTGCTTTTCTCACTCCGGCTTCTTACGTCCTGGCGAAAAATGAGGCGGACATCCAGGTGGTTTTGAAATCCCACCGCAAAGGGCTGGCGTCCTACTACGCGGCGATCATCACGCGGACGGACAGCGGGATCAACTCGATCAAGGACCTGCGCAACAGGACCTTTGCCTTCGGCGATCCGCTTTCCACCACCGGCCACATCATTCCAAAAAAGATGTTTTTGGAAGCCGGCATCGATCCGGCCAAGGATTTCAAGCATGTCCTCTTCTCGGGCGGCCACGACGCGACGGTGCTGGCGGTGTTGAACCGCAAGGTCGATGCCGGCGCGACGTTTGCCAACTTCACCGACGGCAAGGACGCGGCCTGGGTGCAATATCTCAAAAACCCGGAAGAGCGGAAACAGATTCGCGCCATCGCCTATTCGGAGGCGATCCCCGCCGATAACCTGGTCTTCCGCGCCGGCCTCGATCCCGCGCTCGGCAAGAAGATTCAGGAGATATTTCTGGAGCTGAGCCGCGATCCCGCGGGACAAAAGATGCTGCGCGATCTCTACCAGATCGACGGTTTCGTGCCGGCGACGGATCAGGACTATGAATCGGTCCGCGAGGCCTTTAAGATCGCGGGTATCAATCTACGAGAGGCGCTAAAAAAGAAATAATTGGAGTATTGGAGTAATGGAGCAATGGATTTAAGACCCGGCAATCCAGTACTCCAATACTCCATCACTCCACTCATCAGGCCATGACGATTCTCGAAATCCGGGGCCTGCGCAAAAGTTTCGGCCCTTCGACCCACGTGCTTCGCGGCGTCAACCTGCAAGTTGAACAGGGCGAGTTTGTCGGCGTAATCGGCTTGAGCGGCGCCGGCAAGTCGACGCTGCTCCGCTGCATCAACCGTCTCATCGACCCCACCTCGGGCGAGATTTATCTTCCCCGCTCCGTGTTCGATCCGCAGGCCGACGGCGCGCGGATCGACGTCCTCAAGCTCAACCGGCGCGAGCTGCGCCTGCTCAGGCGCAAGGTCGGCATGATCTTCCAGCAGTTCAACATCGTCAAGCGGCTGTCGGTGATCGAGAATGTCCTGTCCGGCGCCCTCGGCTACCAAACAAGTCTCAAAAGCTGCCTCAAGCTCTTCTCGCGCGAGGACAAGCGGCGAGCGCTGGTGAATCTCAAGCGTGTCGGGCTGCTCGATCACGCCTACAAGCGCGCGGACGCGCTCTCCGGCGGGGAGCAGCAGCGCGTGGCGATCGCGCGCACGCTCATGCAAAATCCCGCCATTATCCTCGCCGACGAGCCGGTCTCCAGTCTCGATCCCAAGCTCTCGCGCGTCGTGTTGGATATTCTGAAACGTGTCTGCAAGGAGGACGGAATCACGGCGCTGGTCAGTCTTCACACGCTCGAACTCACGCGCGAATACGCCGACCGCGTCGTGGGACTGGCCTACGGCGAGGTCTTCTTCGACGGCCCGGTCAAGGATCTCACGGAGGCGGTGGTGGAGAAGGTTTATCACGACGTAAAGGCAAAATCGTGACCCCGGCCGTAGAAGAAAAGATCAAAATCGCGTGATCGTGATTCGTGCCCGCGCCGGGTTAGGAACACGAGCCGCCCTTCGACTTTGCTTAGGGTGATGAGGTTGTGGAAACACGGACACCATCACGGCGGTTTCCTCTCGTCTCTCAGGAGGTGTCGCTATGAAACCATCCCTCCCGGTATTTCTCATCGCAGCTTCTATCATCGTCGGCTGCGCTACAGAGCAGCCCAGGTTTCGCGCCACCGGGGACGCCTTTCGCGAGGCCATCGCGAGAGGAGAAGGTCGGGAGGCATTGAGCGCGGTCGAGGCTCAGGCCGCAGAGGCGGAGGGGAAGAAAGATTGGGCTCAGGCCGCAAATGCCTACAGCCTGGCTTCAGATACGGCTAGGCAAGGCGGCCAATTACAAAAAGCGATCACCTACGGAAACAAAGCCTTAGAATTGGCAGAACGGGGGAAAGCTCCCGGCCTAGAAGCGCAGGCCACTTTATATCTGGTCAGGGCCTATAGAAATGCGGGACAGTTTGCCAAGGCACGGGAATGGATAGACAGGGGACTTGAGATTGTAAAGAAATTAGACCACTCACCGTTTCGTCAGGGGGTTGAGGCCGATCTGTATAGACTGTTGGGACTGGATTTCTTCCGTCAGAGAGAGTGGCGGAAGGCCATTGAGTATATCTCCTATTCTCTCCAAGTCCAGGAATCGCGCTTGAGCTTTTTCAAGCGTCTTCCATCAACTAATGCTGAAGCCATCCGCAACTCAGAGAATCTAAGAGTTGCGACTCTCTATAACCTCGGCACTGCTTATCAGCGGGCGGAAGACGTTAGGGAGGCGACTCAAGCCTACGAGAGAGGTATCGCTATTATCAAGGAGACAGGATTGAAGACTCCGACGGAGGTCAATCTCTATTACGGCTTGGGCGATCTCTATCTCAATCAAAAAGACTATCCGCGCGCTCTGGAGAATCTGAGCAGGACGCTGGAGATGGCTGAGCAGCAACGGCTCGAAAACTCCATTTACCAAACCAGCAGCCGGATCGCGGATCTCCACCTTCAGGCCCAGAAGCCCGCGGAAGCGATTCCCTACTACAAGAAAGCGATCGACAGCATCGAGTCGACCCGCTCCCTGTTTGAGTCCGAGGAGTCGCGTAGCGCGTTCTTCGAGGACAAGCGGGGAATCTACGCCGGACTGATCATCGCCTACCTGCGAACAAAAAACGCCGAGGAAGCGTTTAACTACGCCGAGCGAGCGCGCTCGCGCGCCTTTCTCGATATTCTAGGAAGCCGGGTGCAACTCGCGCGCAGCGGGAGCCTGTTGGAGGAAGAACGCGCTTTGCAGGCGCGCATCGGCGCGCTCCAGACTAGAATGGCGGGGCAGGAATCCGAGGGCGAGGTCAGGGGACAGCTTAGGCGCGACCTGGATGAGGCGCAGAAGGCGTATAACAATTTTTTGGCCAGGGTGAGGAAGGAGAGCAAGGAACAGGCGTCGTTGATGAGCGTGGAGCCGCTGACGCTCAAGCAGACGCAGGAGCTGTTGGACCCGGGCGTGACGGTGCTGGAATATTTTGTGACGGGGCAGGCGGTGCTCCTCTGGGTGGTGGAGAAGGATCGGCTCCGGTACGTCAACATCCCAATCGCAAAAGCTGATCTCGTGGCCAAGGTGACTGCGTTTAGAGAGACCATCTATCAAGTCGCCGAGAAGGAAAAATTCAAAGCCGGTGCTCAAGAGCTTTATCGTCTCCTGATCCAGCCCGCGCTGCAACACGTGCGTGGCAAGGAGCTGCTTCTGATCCCGCACGATGTGCTTCATTACGTGCCGTTTCAGGCGCTGTTGTCCGCGCAGGGTAGCTATCTGGTACAGGACTATCCGATCTACTATCTCTCCAGCGCCAGCTTGATGCAGTTTACCCGCGAGAAAAGACGAGCGGGCGGAGAGAGGGCGCTGGTCCTGGGGAATCCGAGTCTGGGGGACGACGCGTACAACCTTCGTTTTGCGGAACGGGAGGCAAAGGAGGTGGCAAACGTTTATCCTACGAGCGCCGTCTATTTGAAAGCCGAGGCGAGCAAGCCCAGAGCGATGTCACTCGGTCCCAAATACGACATGCTGCACTTCGCCGTCCACGCGGAATTGAACGAGGAGGATCCTATGGGCTCGGCGCTGTTGCTGGCGGGGCCGGGGAAGGAGGATGGGCGGCTGAAGGTAGGCGAAATTTTCTCATTGAATCTCCGAGCCAACATGGTGGTTCTTTCCGCCTGCGAGACCAGTTTGGGAAAGCTCAGCAACGGCGACGAAATGATCGGCCTCACGCGCGCCTTCATCTACGCAGGCACTCCTTCTATCGTGACGACTTTATGGAAGGTCAACGACCGGTCGAGTTATGAGTTGATGCGAGAGTTTTACCAGCACTTAAAAACCGGCAAGAAATCCGAGGCGCTCCGGCAGGCGCAGCTTAAGACGGTGCAGGAATTTCCCGAGCCGTTTTACTGGGCGGCGTATCAGCTGACGGGGGAGCCGTAGATGAAAAACGGCGTCAAGATATATCTGCCCATTTTTCTCCTCGCGCTCTTTTTTGCCCGCTATCCCGTCGGGCGGGCGGCCCAACCATCAGGCGGCTCGCCTCCCGGAGTCGGCCCGCAAGGAGAGGGAAAACAGACGGTAAGCGCGCTCGATGCCAAAGGAGCGGAGGCGGAGAAAAACGGCAAATGGGAAGACGCCTTGTATGCCTACCTTCAAGCCTCCACCGCGAGCAGGGCCGGAGGTCAGTTTGAAAAGGCGATTGCTTCGGCAAACAAAGCCTGGGAAATGGGCCCGAAAGCCAGGGCGCCCGGTCTTCAAGGGTGGGCCGCCCTGGCCCTCGCCAACGCCTATGGAACGTTGGGGCAGCAGCTAAAAGCCAGGGAGTGGTTGGAAAAGGGGATTGAAGTCATCAAACAAGAGCCTCCCGGAGCGGCCAAAGAAGGCATCGAGGCCAACTTGTATGTGGGCTTGGGAGTAAATTATCTGATTCAAGGAGAAGCCAGGAAGGCGGTTGAGTATATCTCGTATTCCCTTCAAGGCCAGGAGTCGCGGTTGGCTTATCTGATAAAGTACCGTAGTCGCACGCCGCCGCGAGCCATTCCAAATTCACAGAGCCAGCTCGTTTCAACTTTTCACCGGCTCGGTCTCGCCCATGACCGCGCGGGCAACATTGAAGAGGCGATAAAGGCCTACGAGAGAGGGATCGCGTTTATCAAACAGACCGGCTTCGTAACCGAAGGGGAGGGTAGTCTCTATCACGGGTTGGGGCATCTCTATCTCGAGCGCAAAGAATTCCCCCGCGCGCTGGAAAATCTCCAGAAGGCCCTGGAAGTGGCCGAGAAGCGCCAGTATGCCTCCGTGATTCAGCAGGCCGGCAGCGAACTGGGAGACCTGTTTCGTCAGACCGGAAAGTTTGCCGAGGCGATCTCTCACTACCGGAAGGCGATCGAGAGTGTCGAGTCCACCCGTTCGCTGCTGGAATCCGAAGAATTTCGCAGCTCTTTTTTTGACGACAAGCGCCAGACTTACGCCGGGATGATCCTGGCACATTTACAGGGAAACAATGCGGAGGAGGCTTTCAACTACAACGAACGGGCCCGCTCGCGCGCCTTTCTGGATATTCTTGGGAGCAAGGTGCAACTGGGCAGGAGCGGGAGTCTCATAGAGGAGGAGAGGGCCTTGCAGGCGAGGATCGGCGCGCTGCAGGCCAGGACGGCGGCGCAGGAGCCCGACGCGGCGGACGCGGCAGAATTGCGGCAGGAGCTGGCGGCGGGACAGAAGGCTTACAATGACTTTCTCGTCAAGGTGAGGCGGGAGAACAAAGAGCAGGCGTCGTTGATGAACGTCGAGCCGCTGACCTTGAAGCAGGTTCGGGAGCTGTTGGAACCGGAGGTGACGCTCCTTGAGTATTTTGTGGTCGGGCAGACGGTGTTGCTTTGGGTGGTGGATAAAGACGGACTCCGCGTTGTCAATATTCCAATCAGCCGAGGCGACCTGGTCTCCAAGGTGAGCGCGCTGCGCGACAGCGTCTTCCAAATCGGGGAGAAGGAGAAATTCAGGGCTTCGTCCCAGGAGCTTTACAAGCTGCTCATCGAGCCTGCGCTGCCGCATGTGCGAGGCAAAGAGCTGCTGATCATCCCGCACGACGTGCTGCACTACGTACCCTTTCAGGCTTTGCTTTCCGCTCAGGACAAATATCTGATTCAGGACTATCCCATCTACTATCTCTCCAGCGCGAGCTTGATGCAGTTCACGCATGAGAAGAAGCGAGCGGGCGGAGAGAAGGCCCTGGTCATGGGCAATCCGAGTCTGGGGGACGCGGCGTACAACCTGCGCTTTGCGGAAAGGGAAGCAAAGGAAGTGGCCGGGGTATATCCGAAGAGCGAAGTCTATCTAAGAGAGCAGGCCAGCAAGCCCAGGGCGATCTCGCTGAGCCCCGGCTTTGAGATGCTGCACTTCGCCGTCCACGCGGAGCTTAGCGAGGAGGATCCGCTCAGTTCAGCGCTTCTGCTGGCGGGCGAGGGGAAGGACGATGGCCGGCTGAAGGTGGGAGAGATATTCTCGCTCAATCTCAAAGCGGGGATGGTGGTGTTATCCGCGTGCGAGACGGGGTTGGGGAAGCTCAGCAATGGGGATGAGATGGTCGGCCTCACGCGCGCGTTTATCTATGCCGGCACGCCGTCGATCGTGACGACTTTGTGGAAGGTGAACGACCGGGCGAGTTACGAGTTGATGCGGGAATTCTATCAGCACTTAAAATCAAGCAAGAAATCCGAGGCGCTCAGGCAGGCGCAGCTCACGACGATGAAAGAGTTTCCTGAGCCGTTTTACTGGGCAGCGTATCAACTGACGGGAGAGCCGTAAGACGAAGAAGGAAATGGCTTCTATGGCCCGCTATTCACAGTGGCTGCACTCGTATCTCTTTGATTCGGCGAAAATCACGAAGGTTCCTTGTGACGAGCGGGGAAGCAGTTAAAAAAGCCGTTGCCGCAATAATACTGTCTCCGATGGGTAGTCGGTAGGTCCGCTTAAACTTTGCAGCGGCATCCGCGATCTGTAAATCCACCGGCATCAGAACGAAGAAAGACAGCAACTCCTTGATTCTTTGTTCTTCATCGGTCCTTAGCGCCGGCGCGGCAAGGAGCTCCAAACGTGTGACTGAGGAGATGAAAAGTCGCTCTCCTCCCAGTAGCCACAACTCCAATTGGTCGCCAACGTTTTTATCTCCCTGAAGGTGGTAGATGAGGATGTTCGAATCGATGGTGTACACCCAATCACCAGCCCGCTATCACAGGTGCGATGGAGGGGTGCTATATTCCCGTCGCATCCGCCGCTGGTATGCTACGGCATGGAGACGTCTCCCACGCCACAGCCCCCGCGTCCGCTTCAACGCGCGCCTAAGCCTTTGCTCGTCACCTAGCAAAGCTGGTGGAGCGTGGAGAGCTTCTTTTCTTACAGTTGCACTACGTTCCATCGAAGACAATCTAGACTAAGAGTGTTGCTTGACGTCCTCCGGGGAGTAGTCAAACCAAGGGATGCGGTATTGAGCCAGTAGAGCCGGCAAGTCCCACAACGATACCTGCAAGAGCTCCGCCGCCTTTGCCCTAGAGATTTTTCCTCGGCGGACGAGATCTAGGATCACTGCGACTTTGGCTTCTCGCTTAGCCTCTTCCTCTGATCCGAGGACTTCCAGGAATTCAGGCGGAAGATCTATCGTAACGGGTTTCATAGCAATGTAATTTTAGCAGCGTCCGTTCAGAAAAGCCAACCCACGAATCGACGCAATCGCTTCAGCACTCAAGTCGGAGGAAATTCCCCCTTGCCCCAAAACCGGTCTTCAAGTTGACGCAAGACTGCCTTGTCGGCTACTCTCTGCTCAATAACGCCATCTTTATGATGAAGGCTAAACGAAAATTCTTTGTTGCCACTCTCTTGCTGCTGTCCTTTTCTTTGTCGGCGGGCGCGGCCGAGCCGCAGATCGCCGCCGAATCTCAGGAAAAGGTGGTCTTGAAGTGGCTCGGCAACGCCGGGTGGGAGATTCAGCTCGGCAAGACCACTATCCTCATTGACCCTTTTCTGACCCGCAAAGATCGATCCATGGACGTCGAATGGAAAACGGACGAAGAGGCCGTGCTGAAAGTGATTAAGGGCGCCGATTATATCTTTGCCGGCCACAGCCACCACGATCACATCGGCGATGTGCCGTTTATCGCCAAGCGCTTCGGCTCCAAGATCATCGGCTCCAGGACGACGGCGAATCTCATGCTGACGGCGGGGGTGGACAGATCGCAATTGACAACTATAAAGGGCGGAGAAAAATTGGACTTCAAAGACTTCACGGTCGAGGTCATGGAAAGCCGGCACGGCATATTGCAGCGAAGCGGTCGCACGGAGCCGGCCCCGCTGGAAGAGATCACAGCGCCATTGGCCGGGCCCATCCTGGGAAAGAATTTCGTCGAGGGCGGGAGTTATCTCTACTACTTCACTTTTGGGAAGCATCGAGTTTTGAATCAAAGCACGGCCAACTTTCTCGAAGAAAAACTCGCGGGCTTGCACCCGGACGTCGTTCTCCTCGCAGAGGGCCACCAGGGGTACGACTTAAAAAACGCGCTAATGACTGTCAACCCCAAGGTCGTCATCGTCCACCATTTCGATGAATGGCGCGCGCCGTTCTCGCAAGGGCTTCCCGCGTCAAACAGGAAAAGAGCGGAACGGTTTCAGCGAGATATCATAGCGGCGGACGATCGGATCAAAGTGATCGTTCCGGAGTTTCTTATGACGTACCCTTTGGAGTAGAGACGGGGCGCCTGCCAACACACGGAGCGACCGCAGAGCCGACGTGTCGATTCTCCGATCGGCTTCACGCTCAGCCGCCGTCGCCGACGATCACGAAAGGCGCCCAGAACATGGGATGGGCGTAGCTGTAGGGCTGGCCGCGGTCGGGTTTCGCCGATTGCTGCATGACCGCGAGCGAGGCTTCGCGCACCGCTTGGGCCCTGCCGAGCTTGGCGTTCGCCGACTGGCGCTTGAATAATTCCGTCGTCAGTAGCTTCGCCGAAACCGTTTCCACGGGCCAATGCGATACCAATAATGCCTTCGCTCCGGCGAAGAAGAAAGCGCGGCCAAGACCGGAGACGGCTTCCGATGCTTGCCCATCCGCCGACGCGGTATTACACGCCGATAGCACGACCCAATCTGCGCGCAGTTTCAGGTCGAGTATTTCCGCGAGGGTCAGCAGCCCGTCGTCCTTTTCATTAGTAAAGTTGGGATTGCTGAGCGCCAACGCCGGTTGGGTCAGCTCGGGTAGTTCACCGGCAACGAGTCCATGAGTTGCAAACATCACGACGCGGTACTGGGAAAGATCCGTGCTTTTTACCAGTTTCTCCGATGCACGCTGCCCAAGATTGACGTCTTTCTCTTCGTCGGCGCGGAGAATCCTGGCGATCTCGCGCACTTCTTCCGAGGTGTCGGGTAAGGGTTCGAGCAGTTCGAGGTTGCTCGACCGCCGCTGGAGTTGGGCTGCATTAGCCAGCGCTCCCGGCGCCGTCGCATTGCGCCGAACGATTCCGCGCGATGCTACTTTCGCAGACGATCCGCCCGATTGCCGAATCTCTTTGAACAGCGGATCGCCGAAACCGATAAAACTTTTCGCCGCCGGTTGCGACGGCGTGGTTCTGAGACTGGACAAGGCGCTAAGGGACGGCAGATAGGAAATCGCCGCCTGCTTGAGCAGCCACGGCGCATCGGCGTGTTCCGCGAATGGTATGGCGCTCTGGCTGGCCTTCTTCGGCTTGAAAGGAGTTGTGACGAGCACCGAAAGCGGCAGCTCGCTCAAAGCTCCGTGCGAAACGATGATCAACTCCCTGGCGCCTTTCCAGCCAGGTTCCACGGGCGCCAGTAGTTTTCGATAGAGATCGTAAGCGGTGTCGTAATCGAAGCTCGGCAGGTTGTTGATATCGACGTCGCTGGGATCGAGGGATTTTCGCAGCTTGGCGACGATCTCAACCAGCGATGCCTGCGGCAAATCGACAACGCTAAATGCAGGCTGTCCCTTTGCCGTCATCGCCCAGACCAGCGTCTTGTCTTGCGTCGTATAAAAAGAAATCAGCGCTTCATCCGCACGCAATAGCTTCTGCGCATCGGCAATCGTCAGCGCTTTGGGCTCCATAAGCTCGGTGTAGTTGGGCATCTTAAGCCGCAGTTCCGCTTGGGCCTTTTCATTTTCTTGGCGCAAACGGACCAGCTCGGCTTGCGCCTGGGCGACTGACGGCGCTTTTTCCGGACTGTTCGCCGCGCTTTGAAGTATGGTGAGCGATTCGGAGGCGACCCTAACGGCATGTTCCAAGTCCTGCGCGCGGCGCATTACCGCCGCGGACTCCGGGTCGCTGCTGTTGGCGCGGATAATCGCCGCCGAGAGCGCCTTCTGAACTTTACTGCCGCGCGCCGCATCCGCCATCTGAAAAGCTTCGTTGGCGGGATCGATGCCTTCGAGACGCGATCCTTTCTGATGCATGTCCGCCAAGAGCGCGATGTAACCGTCCAAGAACCAATTGAGCCGCGCCGTCGATAAATAGCCGTGCTCGGCGGAGGTGTTCTTGTCCGTGCGCAGCACTAAGATTTTCGGTATCGCCGCCGCAAGCGTCTTAACCGCCGCGTCTCTTTGCCCGGCCGCGCCGAGGCCGAGGGCGTGAAATGCCCGGCCTTCCCAGAGCCGGACCGATCCTTCGTCAACGTAGCTTTCTCGGAATTTGACAACTGCGGCGATCATTTTGAGACCTTCTTGAACACGACCCAGCCGCAGCATGACGTAGCCCCACTCGGGGGAGATGGTTCCGGTCAGAGCGACCTGTTGCTTGTTCAAGCGGAGGCCATCGCGCCAGGCCTTGAATATCTCGTCCGCCTTGAGCCAATTGCCCTGGGCCATCTCGCTTTCCGCCAACAGATAGCGCATGTCGGAGACCCCAATGCCGGCTTCGCCGCCGGGCGCTTTCTGCAGCTGGGCGATCGCACTTTCGAGCAGGCCCGTCGCTTCGCGAATCAGTCCTTGTTCCAAATAGACGCGGGCGATCGGAAACGCGACCGTGGCCGCTTCGAAATTATCGCGCTGTTGGGTCTGGGCGAGAAGGCGCGCTGCGTCGCGCGCGTCGTTGATATAGGCCGCCGCTTCGCGGACTTTGCCGACCATGGCGGCGTGCGCCATCGCCCGGCTCAGACATCGAGGCAGATAGGGGTACCATATACCATCGGCGCCCTTGCGAACCTTTTCGAGATAAGAACGGATCGACGTGACGCAGGTACGGTAGTCCGCTTCGGCCTCTTTGAGGTGGCCAAGCATGCTGTTCACGTTACCTTTGGCATCGCTGAGGACAGCGTCCCAGAGGTCGCGAAACTGCGGCCAGTCGCGGTTGTTCGCTCTGACCGCGGCGAATAATTCTTCCGCCGTGGCGAGATATTTTTTCGCCGCTTCTTTGTCAAACAAGCGCACCGCGACTCCCGCCAGGAAGTTTGCTTGATAAAATTTATTGCCGCGGTCGTTGGTGACTTGGAGGGCATTTTCACGCATGCTTCTCCCCGCCGGGAAATCACCGGTTTCAACAAGCGTCCGTCCCGCCAAGTCGTAAAGTAGATACGACAGGGGATCTTTAGGGCCAACCACACGAATGCCATCGTTGAGCTCTCGGATCTGCCGGTCGGCGTCGCCGAGGGCACCGGCGGCCCGAGCGCGTTCCAGATAAATCTTGAGCAATTCCGCCTTCGGCGTGGCATTAGGGTCCGGCGGCGGGGCATCGAGAACCGCTCGCAACTTCGAAGCTTGCGGACTTTCGGCAGGAAAGGCCGTTCCGAAGGACAGTACAATTGCTACAATCGCGGTCCAAAAGGCGGAAGCCGGAGGCATAGCAAATCTCCGTCGGTTTGTCATGGTGGCGCTCTCGCACAGCCCCTACAGTTGCTCACCTTCTTGCCACATACTGAACCGTTTGCTCAAGCCAGCGTCACTCGAATATGATATCTCTACCTTGGAGCGTCTGTCTATACCCTCACGCGGGGGCCGTACGATCATCATGCTCATCGTCGAAATCCTCAAGCGAAGAAAGCGGCGGTTCTACAAATCCCTGGTGCTCGGATTTTCCGTCTGCCTCGTCACTTCGCTCGTCTCCTACATGGGCTTCCTCGAAGGGTTCGAGGCCAAGGCGCTGGACGCGCTGCTGTGGCTGCGCGGGAGAGTCCGCTCGCCGGAAATCGTTTTAGTGAACATCGACGATCGGGCCTTTTATAACCTGAGGGAAAAACAGCCTCTGCCGCGCGCCTACATCGCCGGGCTGATCGACACGCTTAACAAAAGCGGGGCCAAAGTCATCGGCGTCGACATCGAGTTCAAAGTGAAGACCGACCCGCGCGAGGACGAAGCGCTAATCAAGGCCATCCAGAACGCCTCGGAAAACGGCCTCAGCAAAGTCGTGCCGGTCTATCTCATCAGGCCGGACAAAGAGGTGAGCGGTGATATGCTCTACACGCACTCGCCGTTTTTCAGTCCCAAGCTCTCGGTAGTTTCCGGCTTTGCCAACGCGGCGATCGACTCGGACGGACTGGCCCGCCGGTTGCCTCTGGCCGTGAGGGGGAGCGACGGAAAGATCCTGCCTTCGCTCGCGCTCGCCGTCCTCGCCCGCTACGCGGGATACGACGCCGCGCGGCTGGAGGTCATAATGAACCGGGCGGAGCGGGTCACGCTGCCTCTGCCCGAGTGGGATAAGTTCCAGGGCAAGCTCCTCCCCCAGCCGACGCCGCTTTCGTTTCAGGTCGACGAGCATTGGAAGATCAATTTCGCCGGCGCTCAGGGGAGTTTCACGGCGATCCCCAGCGATCCGGTCTTCCAGCTCTCCAAGCTCAAGGTCCCGCTGGCGGGGGACAATCCGTTTCGCGGCAAGATCGTGCTCATCGGCGCGAGCTTCGGCGACAGCCGCGACTTTTTTCCAACGCCCAGAGGGCTGATGAGCGGCGTGGAGATCCACGCCAACATCATCCACACGATTCTCTCGCGCTCGCAGATCCAGACGGCGCAACGCTGGGTCGGGCTGTCGCTCTCGCTCGTCTTTGCCCTGACGATGAGCCTGCTGCTCACGTTGTTCCGCCCGATGGTGGCGACCGTTGTCTCTCTCACCGCCATCCCGCTGCTGCTGATTCCCCTAAGCTATCTGGCGTTCGCGCGACTCGGTATCTGGGTGGACTTCGTGACTCCGCTGCTCGCCATTCGCTGGGGCGCCACGATCGCCGACTATCTGGAGGCCCGCCATGTCCGGCGTTCCCTCGGCCAATACGTGGACTACGAGGTGGCGAATCAAATCGTCGATCAGGAGGAGACGCTCAGCGGGCAGACGCGGCAAGCGACGGTCTTTTTCACCGATGTCAGAAACTACACGACGCTCTGCGAGGGCAGGACGCCCGAGACCGTCGTCGCTATCTTGAACGAGCTGTTTGCCATGATGAGCAAAGTCATCAAGAGCCATCAGGGATGCATCGTGGACTTTATCGGCGACGCGGTGCTGGCCGCTTTCGGCGCGCACAAGGACGATCCCGACCACGCGGCAAACGCGGTGGCGACGGCGCTGGAGGCGCAGGCCGAGCTTGACAGGCTCAATGTAACTTGGCAGAAAAGGGGTATTCCACGCCTGGAGATCGGTGTCGGCGTCCATTCCGGCGAAGTCATCGCAGGGATCGTCGGCTCGGGGGCGCGAAAGAAATTCGGCGTGACCGGCGACACGGTCAACACAGGCTCCAGAGTCGAAGGGCTCAACAAAGAATTTTCCACCTCGATCCTCATCACGCGCGAAACCGTGGAGCGGCTGAACGGGAAGTTCAAAGTGGAAAGCAAGGGAGAGGTGAAGGTTAAAGGAAGAGAGAAAGCGGTCGAAGTGTTTGAGGTATTGGGAACGGAGAAAGCGGCCTAGTATCCTTTTGAAGATGATCGAAGCCGAACTCTTAATGGAAAGAGAGAATTGTCACTCCCGCCCCCGATCGTAGTCGAGGGCAGGCTCCAGCGGGAGTCCAGGGATTCGAAGGACTCTGGATTCCCGTTTTCACGGGAATGACGAAAGGGCAAGCAAGGAGGTCAGCATGAAGATGAAGAATTTTTTCACGTACCTACTCTGCCTCATTTTTATCTTTGGAACCGTGATCCTCTTCGGCGCCCGCGCTGCGGCGCAGGACGCCGTGGCGGTGATTACGGAGGTCAAGCTCAATCGCGGCGACCTACAGATCCAACTTCCGGGCAAGAAAACCTGGGAGAAGCCGGGGATGCTGCAATCCCTCTACGTGGGGACGCAGATCCAGGCATCCAAAGACGCCGCCGCGGTCGTGCTTTTCACCGATGGGGGGAAAACGGTCACGATCAACGAGAAAAACTCTCCGTTTGAAATTAAGGCGGGCGATGCCAAGGGCGGGCTGGGGAGCGGCGTAAAAGACGCGGCCAGCGCGCTGCTGGGGAAGAAGAAAGCCCCATCGTACGTTGCGCTCGCGGTGCGCGGCGGCAAGCGCCCGCCGGTGCTGGTCAGCCCCCGTAACACCAAGGTGCTGACGGATTCGCCCACGCTCCAGTGGATGGGGATGGAACGCCAGCCGGGTACTGTCCGGGTTTTCGGCCCGCAAGGCGTGGTCTGGTCGGCGGAGAACATTTCTCTGACGCAGCTCAAATATCCCGCCTCGGCGCCGCGCTTAAAGCCCGGCGTGGAGTATGCGTGGGTGATCGAAAAGAAGGGCTTTCCCGTCGACAAAGTTCCGTTTAAAATCCTGCCTGCCGACGACGCCAAGGCGGTGCAGCAAAAGCTGGCCGCGCTTCAGGATGCCGCCGGCCTGCCGAAAACAACCCAGGCAATCCTCAAGGCAGGATTGCTCTCTTCCAACGAGCTTTACTACGACGCGAGAGAGGTTTTGACCGATGCGGTCAACGAAGATCCCGACGAGCCCACGCTGCATTTTCTGCTGGCGGAGGTTTACGAAAAGACCGGATTGAAAGACTTGGCGTCCGAGGAGTATAGCGAGTCGGAGTTCCTGCTGAAGAAAAAACCGTAACCAGTGCTGAGTAACGAGTGCTGAGGACTGAGTTGGGGAGGAGTACTCATAGCTCAGCACTCAGCACTCAGTCCTCGCTATCCTATCAGCCCCAGATATCTCCAGTAGGGGATGGCGGCCATGAGGCCCAGGATGTAAGCCAGCGCGTAGAACGGGTTGACGCGCGACATGAGCGAATAGTCGAAGCCCTTTCCTTCGCTGGTCGAGTAGGCCAGCGTGTGCCAGTCCACCTGGAATTTGAAGAACCACACCTCCGACGCGATGAGGATGATCATCGCCATCACCCAGGGGCTGATCTCCATTTCAACCGAGAGCGGAATCAGCGCCACGCACAGCGTGACGACCGTGAGAAAGCTCGTAAAGATCAGCTTCAGCGCGTAGCTCAAGAGCGCGATGATGATGAACGAGATCGCCGGGCTGTCTATAAAGGGCAGCAGCAGAGGGGAGATATATTCCACCAACCACTGATCGATCTTCGCGCGAGTGAGCAAGGCGGGGATGGTCAGCGTCGCGCCCATGTAGATGAGCAGCTCCCAGTCAATGCTCTTCTTGATCATTCCCCAGCCGAGCACCCCCGTGTTGATCAGGACGCAGAGCGCGATCAGCGCGACCCAGGCGCCGTCGATCTTGTGGTAGGAGATCGTGAGCCAGCCGGTCATCGTGAACAACAGCACGATCAAAGTGATCCACTCCTTCTGCGACAGCGGCCCCAGAACGTCGAGCTGGGTCTGGACCATTCTATAAGAAACGGCGGGTTGAGCTTCGGGCCGAAAAAGAAAGACGATGCTCAGCAACAGCACCGCGACGACGACCAGTGTGGGCGGCAGGGCGGCGATAAACCAATAGCCCCAGGTAAACTGGGCGCGGACGTCCACGGGCAGGAGTCCCCAGGCGATAAGGCTGGTGGTCGAGCCGGTGAGAAAAAGAAAACCCAACTGCCCCAGGCCGAGGAAGCTGGCAGCAAAAAGGCCGGTCGACGCCTTGGAAGGGTTTTTGTACCCCAGGCTCTCGGAGAGGTTGACGAGCATCTGGCTGATGATCGCGGTGCGCGCGCTTTGCTGCGGGATCAGCGCCATCACGACGATTCCCATGATGCCCAGCGCGAAGACCTGCCAATAGTAACTCAGAGGAAAAAGGCGGACGAGCTGCAGCGAAAGACGGTAAAACAGCCCCGAGCTGGTAATCGCCGCCCCTAAGCCCAAAACTCCCAGGGTCATGAACCATGTGGTGCTGGCGAAGCCGCCGAGCACCATTTCCGGCGTCGCTAATTTCGTCAGTATCAAACCGAGAGCGAAAATGAGCGCGACGCCGTAGTCGGGCAGAACCCAGAACACCCAGTAGATCAACGTTAAGCTCAGCAGGCCGAGTTGTTTGGTCGCCTCAGGCTCAAGGCCGATGTCGGGCGTCCAGAACCACAGCCAGGCCCAGACGACGAGACCGGAAATCGCGCCGAACCATTTTCCCAACGACCCCTGCGCATAGAGGCCGCCCAGAAATGCGACGGCGCTGCGCCAGCTAAATCGTTGCCCGGTCGCCGGCGCCGCCGACTTCGGCGCACGGGCCACCTTTTCCCTGCTCCAAACGGCGCCGGTGGCTCCGGTGGAGAGCGCCGCCGTCTCCTGGTCCAACAGGTTGAGCGCGCTGCGGAGACAGTTGAGCGCCTGAGCGTATTTTTTTTCCTCGACAAAGCGGTCGGCCATGCTCTGGTAGCGCGCCACGGCCTCGCTTTCCAGCGCGGCGGCGCCTCTTTGAGACAGCACCTCTGTATAGACTCTCACCGCTCCCGCGAAATCCCCCAGGTGAGCCAGCGTCCTCGACTTGATGTGGACCAGACCGGGATCGGTGAAAAAATGATCCGGCGGAATTTTTTCTACGGCATCTTTTACCGCGGGGGCCGAGCCGTCAAGCAACTCCGCCGCGTGAGTCGCCACCAGACGAGCGACACCGGACCAATCCTTGGCCTCCACTCGATGGTGGATCGCGGAGGCCCAGATCCCGAGCGCTTCGTGGCGCGCCGCGATCTCCGCGTGAAGGCGCTGCCTGGCATCTTTGCCCTCTTCGGCGATAAGTCTTTCCGTCAGAAAGTCGCGGAAGAAGCCGTGCAGCTCGTACCTTCCCTCTTCGAGCGAGCGAAGCAGCGGCGAGCGGCTCTTTTCCAAGGCGGAGAGATATTGTTTCGCCCCTTGCGTTTCCACCAGATAGTCGGCGCTTCCAGGCTCGATGGAGACGAGCAAAGCCGCGCGGCGAAAGAATCGCCGCTCTTCGGGCGTGGCCGCGGCGTAGAAGTCCTCCGCCAGGGAGTTGAAGGCGTCCCGGCCTTTGGAGTACTGCTGCTCGACGCGGGCGAGCCGCTTGCTCAGCGTGGCGCAAAAGTGAAGCAGCCAGGTGGGATGCTTCTCGATGAGATCGTCCCAGGCTTCGCGGCTGAGCCGCCACAGCGTCGTGTCTTTGACCGTAACGATCGTCGCGGAGCGCGGCTCGCCTGAGAGCAATGCCATCTCGCCGAACCAGTCCTGCGGTCCCAGCACGGCGATGATTTCCGACCGGCCGCCGCCCCCTTGCAGCACGACTTCCACCGCCCCGGTATGCACCATGTAGAAGGCGTCGCCCTTGTCGCCCTGGGAAAAGATCGTCGTTCCCGCCGCGAAGCTCTTCTCCTCGAGTTTGCCCAGGACCTTCGCCACGTCTTCGCGCGAGAGGCCGGAAAAGAGGGGAATGTTTCTTATGGCGTCGGCGAGTTCAGCCATCGTCCTTCGGGATTATCGGACCACCTTATCGGCTTTTTTGAGCGCGGCCGGAGGGATGGCCAGTCCGATGGCGTTGGCCATGCGCAGATTGATCAGTAGATCGTACTTCTCGGCGCGCTCAACCGGCAGATTTTTCGGCGAGGCGCCTTTAAGAATTTTGTGGATCATCGCCGCGGCCTGCCGCCCCATCCTGTAAAAGTTGGCGCCATAGCTCGCCATGCTCCCTTTGGGTGCCCAGTCGGCCCCGTCGAACATCGTGGGCAGGCTCAACTGCCGCGCCGCTTCGAAAATAGTATCCGCCTGGCTTTCGACCAGGTCGTCGGAAACCTGGAAGATCGCGTCGCCGTCCATCCTTTGCAACCCGCCCACGGCGCTTTTCAGCTCGTCAACCGTCTTCACCGCGTGCTCGACGACCTCGAGGCTGAGGCGCGTCGCATCTTTTTTGGCGGCGGCGAAGCTTGTCTTGGAAAAGGGATTGTTCGAGTCGTATAAGATGTGCACGCGCTTCAGGTTGGGCACGATCTCTTTGAGAATCTCCAGCCGCTTGCCCGTCATCTCCGGCGAAAACGCGGCGACGCCAGTGACGTTGCCGCCGGGCTGCTTCAAGTTTTTTACAAGGCCGATCGCGAGGGGATCGGCGGTATGGCGAAACACGATCGGGATCTCCCGCGTCGCCGCCATCGCGGCCTGCGTGGCGCGCGTCCCAATGGTGAAGATGAGATCGACCTTTTTGTTGACCATCTCCGCGGCGGCGGGTTGGAGCGCGGCCCGTTCGCCTTTCAGATCTTTCACTTCGATGACAATGTTGTCGCGCTCTTTGTACCCCAGCTCTTTAAGCCCGTCGCGAAGGCCGCGGATAGTCTGCGTCTCCGAAGAGCCGGACTGCGCGATGAGCACGCCGATTTTGAGCTTTGGCGCCGCCTTTGCCGCCGCGCCCGCCGTCGCGGCGCAGGTCAATAGGATGGTCGCTGCGAGCCCTGCGTTGAGTCGTCTTCCCATGCTGCGCTCCGTGCGGATCGGATCACTCTAGAGCGTAGCGCATGAGGCGCTTTTCTGTCAATCGTTAACCTGTGTCCAGAGTTAGAGATTCGCTGACCCATTCGACTAAGCTCAGGGTCATAGTGAGGAAGGTCGAACCATGACAAAATCGGCGCGCCGCTTATTGTCATTCCCGCGAAAGCGGGAATCCAGCTCCCTCACCCCTCCTGGATTCCGGCTCTCGTCAGCCTCAGGCTGACTCGGCCGGAATGACGGCTTGGACGATGGACATAACTTGCAAACTGGGATAAATGCATTGTGCCGGCCGTGATCACCCACCTGCTCATCATAGTTGGTCTCTTCGTTGCGTGGGGATCTCCCGCCCTGGGCCAGACCGCGCTGACTATTCTACACACGAGCGAGCATCATGGAACGCTCCAGCCGATCGAGAACGGCGCGTTCAAAGGACTGGGCGGCGTGGTCCGCCGTGGCGGACTGATTGACCGCATCCGGCGGGAAACCAGGCATGTCCTGCTGCTCGACAGCGGCGATCTGATGATCGGCACGGCCATGTCTTCGGTCTTTCGCGGCGAGCCGGATATCGCCGCGATGAAATTAATGCGCTACGACGCTCTCGCGCTTGGTAACCACGACTTCGATTTCGGCGTCGCCCACCTGGGCGCGCTCAGAAAACAGGCCGGCTTTCCCTTCCTCTGCACGAACCTCCGGCCGAAAATGGCGGGCGTCTGCCAGCCGTTCGCGGTTAAATCATTTGGCCCGCTGCGCGTCGGACTGATAGGGCTGATCGGCCGGAGAAGCTATCCGGACCTGATCAGCCGCAGCGCCGTCAAAGAGCTGGAATTCTCCGACCCGATCGCGGCGGCAAAAAAGGCCGCCCGCGACCTGCGCAAGCAGGTCGATCTTCTGGTCGCTGTCACGCATCAGGAGCCGGAGGAAGATGCCGCGCTTGCCGTCGCGGCGCCGGAAATTCAGGTGATCGTCGGCGGCCACATCCTGGGCTTCGACGGACTGATGCTGCCCGCCGCCGGGCTCGTGCTGCATGGCCGGGTCGATCCAGTCGCGGGCGGCCCGATCCTGGTTAGAACCCATCAACTGGGACGGACGCTGGGACGGTTGGATCTTGTCTTTGACAAAGGATTGCGCGCCGCCCAGGCCCGGAACCTCCCGGTCGATGAGAGCGCGCCCGAAGAAAGAAAGTTGCGCGGCCTGGTTCAGAGTTACGCGCGCCGGCTGGACGCGGCGGCCAATCAAACGCTGGGCCGGGCCGAGGTCGATCTGCAGGGCGATGGCGCGGCGGTGCGCACCCGCGAAACCAACTTCGGCGATATTCTCGCCGACCTCGCGCGCGTTCATGCTGGCACGGAGATCGCGCTGCTCAACGGCGGCGCCGTTAGAGGGGGCATCCCCCTGGGGCCGGTGACGCTCAAGCGCGTCATGGAAGTTCTGCCCTACGACGACCCGCTTGTGGCGATGAAGCTGAGCGGCCGGCAGTTGCGCAGCGCGATGGAAAACAGCGTCAGCGAGCTGCCAAGGGCGGCCGGGCGATTTCTCCAGGTGTCGGGCTTGAGCTTTTCCTTTGATCCCTCGGCCCCTTCCGGCGCCAGAGTGAAGCAAATCGCCGTCCAGGGCGCCCCGTTGCAGGACGATCGGGAGTACAGTGTAGCGGTTTATGGTTTTGTTGCGGGTGGCGGCGACGGCTATTCGGTTTTTCTCCAGGGGAGGGAGCGGGTCGATCACCAGCTTCCGCTGCGCGATCTGCTCATCGCGGCGCTCAAGACCAGGCCGCTCTCGGCGCAGGAGGAGGGGCGGATAAAAGAGGCAGAAGGCAAAAGTAAAAACGCAAAATGAAAAATGCGGAGGGCAGTAGGGGCAGACCCGCATGTCTGCCCAGTAGGGGCGCGATTCATCGCGCCCAAGTTAAGCGCGTGACGCGAGAGGAGGGATAGCCATGGCGGAACAATCGGCTGCAAAAAGCGACGTGGATATTTTTTCGGAGGCGCCGCCGGCGCCGAAGAGGGGCGCGCGGCTGATTCTCTGGCTGGCGCTGCTGGTGTTCGTTCTTATCTGGTCTTTTCAGGGCGCGAAGATCAGGCCGGGGGAGCTGGTCAAGGGAATTCCCGATATTCTGGTTACGCTCGGGCGCATGCTGCCGCCCGATTTCTCCAAGATCACCCACGCGAAAAGTTATTTCTTCCCGACGGAGATTTCACCCGCTCAACTGCTTTTGCCCGCGCCTCTGACCGAGGAGCAGCGGCGCGCCAAACAGCGCTGGTGGGACAACACGTTCCCGCAGACGATCGTCGGGGCGACGATCGAAACCATTCAGATGGCGCTGGCCGGGACCGTCCTGGCGTTTCTGGTCGCGTTCCCGGTGGGCTTCCTCGCGGCGCGCAACACCACGCCCCATCCCTGGGTCTATCAGGGCGTGCGTGCGGTGTTGAATTTTCTCCGCACCATTCCCGATCTGGCGCTGGGACTGCTCTTTGTCGCTGCGGTCGGGCTCGGCGCGTTCGCCGGGACGCTCGCGCTTTTCGTCCACACGGCGACGGTGCTGGGGAAACTGCTCTCCGAAGCGGTGGAAAATATCGACGAAGGGGTGGTTGAGGCGATCCGCGCCACCGGCGCCGGCTACTCCCAGATCCTGGCGTTCGCCGTGCTGCCGCAGATTCTGCCCGACTTGATCTCCTTCACGCTTTATCGCCTCGAAACCAATATCCGCTCCGCGTCGGTTTTGGGGTTGATCGGCGCCGGCGGGATCGGCTATCTAATGAACACCAGCTTTCGCACGTTCCAATATCAGGAGGCGGCGGCGATCGTGCTCGTGCTCGTCGTGCTGGTTGTCGGTGTGGACTATGCGAGCTCGCGCTTAAGAAAACTGGTCGTGTAAGTTTTTAATCGCCGCGGGTTAATTCCTCGCAGCTTGCTGCGTAGAATTTATTTCGTTTACGAAGTCCGTCATTCCCGCATGTTTTTAGCGGGAATCCAGGCGAATTTCGGACTGGACCCCCGATTAAAACATTCGGGGGTGACGACCGGGGAAAAGTCATCTGAGGGCCTCTTGATACCCCGCAGCTTGCTGCGCGGTGATTCATTCAGTAGGGGCGGTTCGCGAACCGCCCCTACACGAATTTGAAAGGGGAACAAAATGAAACTTAAGGTTGTGGGCCGCCCGCTGGCGCGGATCGAAGGGCCGGACAAAGTCGGCGGCAAGACGCTCTATACGGCTGACGTGAAGCTTGCGGGACTGCTCTGGGGAAAATGTCTGCGCAGCCCGTATGCTCATGCGCGGATCGTCCGGGCGAATACGGACAAAGCAAAGAAAGTAAAAGGAGTCCTGGCGGCGCTCACGGGGGCGGATTTGCCGCCGTTCCGCGTGGGCTTAAGCCTCCAGGACACGCCGATTCTGGCGCAGGGCAGAGTGCGCTTTATCGGAGAGAAGGTCGCCGCCGTCGCGGCGACGGATCTCGAGGCCGCCGAGGAAGCTCTCGCTCTCATCGAAGTCGAGTACGCAGAGCTGCCCGCGATCTTCGACCCGAAAAAAGCGATGGCGCCCGGCGCGCCCGTGATTCACGAAGAGCTGCTCTCTTACAAAGGCTTTCATCAGCCTGCGGAGACCATTTCCAACGTCTTTGCGTTGCAGAATTGGTCGGCCGGCGACGTTGCGGCCGGCTTCAAAGAAGCGGACTTGATTCTCGAACATACCTTCACGACCGGACGGGCCCATCAAGCCTATCTCGAACCCCATTCCGTCGTGGTCAAAGTCGACGATCAGGATCGCGTCGATATCTGGGCTTCGTGCAAGGCGCCGTTCCGCGTCAAATCGCATCTGTCGCGGCAGTTGGAGATTCCCAAGAATCAGATCCGCGTCCACGTGGTGGCCGTGGGCGGGGACTTCGGCGGCAAGGGAGCGCTGATGGACGTTCCCATTTGCTATCATCTAGCCAAGGCGGCCCGGCGGCCGGTCAAAATGATCATGACCTATGCCGAGGAGTTGATCGCCGGCGATCCGCGCCATTCCTCCGTCATCCGAATCAAGAGCGGCGTCAAAAAAGACGGCACGCTGGTGGCCCGCGAAGCCGAAGTAATCTTCAACAGCGGCGCCTACGCGTCGTTCAAACCCGGCGATCCGCCCAATCTCGGCGGCGCGACCTATACGATGGGCGTCTACCGGATTCCGAACTATGCGATCCGCTCCTACGGCGTCTACACCAACACCGTGCCCTGTGGCTACTATCGCGCGCCCGGCCAGCCGCAAGCGGTCTTCGCCGCGGAATCGCACATGGACCTGATCGCCAAAGCGCTGCGGATGGACCCGCTCAAACTGCGGCTTAAAAATCTGTTCCAGAGCGGCGACAAGCTGCCCGGTGGCCGCGCGATGGACAAAGTGCGCGTGCGCGAGACGCTCGAGGCGGCGGCGAAGAAGGCCGGCTGGGGGAAGAAAAGGGCGGCAAACGTCGGCCTGGGCATCGGCGTCTCGTTCCGCCACGTCGGCGGCTCGGGCACGGCCAATGCCGAAATCTCGGCTGCGCCGGACGGCAAAGTCAAGATTCTCACCGCGGTTCCGGACATCGGCACGGGCACGCACACGCTGCTCCAGCAGATCGCCGCGGAGGTGCTCACGATTCCGCCCGGGGACGTGCGCGCCGAGATCGGCGATACAGACACGTTCGAAAACGACGCCGCGCCGGGCGGCAGCAAGATCACCAATATGAGCGGCCACGCGGTGCTGCAGGCCGCGCAGGAGCTGCGCGAGCGGCTGATCGCCGTCGCAGCGGCCCTCCTAGGTTGCGACGCTGGCGACGTGACGCTCAACCGGGGACGCTTCAGCGCGGCGCGCGGCGGCAAAAAGTCGCTGGCCTTTGCCGAGGTGGCGCGACAGGCCGCAAAAGAAAACGGCGGCGAGCTGCGCCTTCGCAAGAGCTATGAAGTCAAAGGTCGCTCGCCGGTCGCCGCTTTCGTTGTCCAGATCGCCGAGGTCGAAGTGGACAGGGAGACGGGGCGCCTCAAGGTGAAGCGATTCGTGACGGCCCACGACGTGGGCGCGGTCATCAATCCGCTCGGGCATCAGGGGCAGATCGAGGGCGGGCTGGTTCAGGGACTGGGCTACGCGACGATGGAAGAGGTGGTGACGGAGAACGGGAAGGTGATGACCGTCAACCTGGGAGATTACCGCATCCCCTGCACGCGCGATCTCCCGGCCCTCGACACCGTGCTGATCGAAGACCCGACCGGCCCCGGGCCGTTCGCCGCCAAGCAGATCGGCGAGAACGGCATCATCGCCACCGCGCCTGCCGTCGCCAACGCGCTCGACGCCGCGGTCGGCGTGAGAATCTTCGATCTGCCGTTGGCGGCAGAGAAGATTTACTTCGCGTTGAAATCGTCGCGATCGGCGGCCTGATTGTTTTCGGCGATGTTATCATGCTCATGCCCAGCCACGTCCGCGTCCTGATTATTGGCAAGGACTTCTTTTCGCTCATGTGTTAATCTCTCTGTTTGAGAAGGGGTGTTTCCAATGATTCGCGTTGTCGGTCTGGTTGCCAAATACGAAGAGCCTAAAGCCGCCGAGATGGCGAGTTGGCTGGTGCCGTGGCTTAAGGAGCGGGGGAAACAGGTTCTGGTCGAGCCGGGGGTTTCCCGCGCGGGCGGGCGCGCCTGCACGAAGCAGGAGATGGCGCGGAAGGCCGACCTGATCGTCGTTCTGGGCGGCGACGGCACGCTGCTCAGCATCGCCCGGCTGGTCGAGCGGCCGCAGGTTCCCATCCTGGGTGTAAATCTCGGCGGTCTCGGCTTCATCACCGAGGTCGGGATCGACGAGCTCGAGACCGTGCTGGCGCAGACGCTCGCCGGAAAATATGCCGTCGAAAAGCGCATGACGCTGGAGGTCCAGGTTAAGGGCAAGCGCGGCGGCCGCAAGCGGTTCCGGGTTTTGAACGACGCGGTCATCACTAAAGGAGCGCGCGCCCGCATCGTCGAGCTCGAAACTTATGTCGGCAAAGAATATCTCTGCACCTATCGCGCCGACGGGCTGATCATCTCCACGCCCACGGGCTCGACGGCCTACTCGCTCGCCGCAGGCGGCCCGATCCTCTATCCGACCCTCGGGGCGATCGTTCTCTCTCCCATCTGCCCCCACATGCTCACCAACCGGCCGATCGTGGTGTCGAGCCACTCGACGATCAGCGTCACGCTGCGCTCCTCCGGCGATACGGTGATCCTCAGCCCCGACGGCCAACAGGGGGTGGCGCTCAACAACGGCGACGTGGTGACGGCGCGCGACTACGGCGTGCCGATCTCGCTCGTCAAAACGCCTTCGCGGAGCTACTTCGAGATCCTGCGCTCCAAGCTCAAGTGGGGCGAGCGATGATCCCTTCGATACGCAGGCCGCTTGGCCTGCTACTCAGGACAGGCCGGTCGAAGGGTAAGCGGGTTGGCGGATGCTGCGCGAGCTAAGGATCAAGAATTTCGCGATCATCGACGAGGTGGCCCTGGAGTTGGGTCCGGGGCTCAACGTTCTGACCGGCGAGACCGGCGCCGGCAAGACGATCGTTCTCAACGCCTTGGGGCTGATTTCCGGCGGCCGGGTGTCGGCGGATACGATTCGACACGGCGAGGAGGAGGCGAGCGTCGAGGCACGGTTTGAATCGTTTCCCAAGACGCTCGCGGAAAAACTCCGCGAGGCGGGCCACGAGATTGAAGACGAGCTGGTCATCAAAAGAATTGCCAGCCGCGCGGGGAAAAACCGCATCTACTTAAACAGCGGCCTTTCCCCGCTGGCGCTCCTCTCCGATATCGGTCCAAGCCTGATCCACATCTACGGCCAGCACGAACACACGGCGCTCCTCCGGGCCGAGACCCACGTCCAATTGCTCGACGCGTACGGCGCGCTTGAGGCCGGGACGGATGAGATGAGGCGGAAGTACTCGTCTCTGGCGGCGTCGTGGAGCAGCCTGCGCGAAGCGAGAGAGCTGCTTGAAAAACGGCGTCGCGAGGAGGAGTGGCTCCGCTCGCAGGCGGAAGAGATCGCGCGCGCGAACTTGCAGGCGGGCGAAGAAGAGGAGTTGAAAGCGAAAAGAAATATTTTGATGCACGCGGAAAAACTCTTTCAGGGCTGCAAAGAAGGAGAAGAGCTGCTCTACGAAGGCGAAGATGCGCTGGCCGGACGCCTCGGAAAGTATGCGCAGCGGCTGCGAGAGCTGGCGAAGATCGACGGGGGCTTGAGCGGCGCCGTCGAGCTGATCGACGCGTCCGTGGCCCAGCTGCAAGAGGCCGCTTCGCTGCTGCGCCGCCATACCGATCGCGTGCAGTTCGATCCGACGACTCAGAACGAGCTGGAGGAGCGGCTGGCCGAGATCGGCCGGCTCAAACGGAAATACCAGGGCTCGATCGAGGAGATCGTCAAGCACGGGGAAAAAGTGGCGGAAGAGTTGAAAGGGCTGGTGCGCGGCGAAGAGGAGATTCCGGCGTTGGAACGGGCCTGCGAGCAGGCGCGCGTTGCCGCATGGCAGGTCGCTGAGGCGCTGTCGCGCGAGCGGAAGAAAGCTGCCGGCAAATTCAAAAAGGAGATGGAGAGAGAGGTCGAGGCCCTCGGAATGCCGGGCACGGCGTTCGAGGCGCGTTTTCTCGAAAGCGCGGAAGCGGGCGACGAGCCGCCCTTTTTGCAGAAGGGGAGACGGCTGACGGAGCAGGGGATGGATCAGGTGGAGTTCTATTTCTCGCCCAATCCCGGCGAGCCGGTCAAGCCGCTCGCCAAGATCGCCTCCGGCGGCGAGCTGTCGCGCCTCATGCTGGCGATCAAGTCGCTGGTGTTGACGCGGGGCGATATCTCCACGCTGCTGTTCGATGAAGTGGACGCCGGCATCGGCGGCCGCGTCGCCGAGATCGTCGGCAAGAAGCTCAAAAAAGTCGCCGGTTCTCACCAGGTCATCTGCGTCACGCACCTGCCGCAGATCGCGGCGCTGGCCGACTCCCACTACGTGGTTGAGAAAGCGGTGGCGAAGGGACGCACCTTCACCGAAGTCAAGAAACTCGGCGAGCGCGAGCGCGTCGCCGAGATCGCCCGCATGCTCGGCGGCGTGAAAGTCACGGACAAAGCGATCCGGCATGCGGAGGAGATGGTGAAGGGAAAGTGATTTGACTTTTAGGCCTTCGTTCCTTACTCTTATTTCATCCTTAATCCCTCATCCCTTCAAAGTGGGGCCGTAGCTCAGTTGGGAGAGCGCTTGAATGGCATTCAAGAGGTCGAGGGTTCGATTCCCTTCGGCTCCACCAAATTTTTGCTTCGCAAAAATTTAGAGCATTGGACAATGGAACATTGGCCAGATGCGAGAATGCGGTCTACTGCTCTATTGTTCCAATGCTCCCGTTTTTCTCCCCCTTTCAGCGAATCGATTTGACGGCGAACGTGCTTGCGGGAAATTTTTTCTATTGAATGTAAACCCCGCCACTTGAGGCGGGCACAAAACCGATGGGGTTTCCAAAGGGGAGAAGCGGCATCTCTCCCCTTTGGTCGAACACGGGGATTCAAAGCCCGTGTTCGATATAAGTTGATTGACGCACGCGGCGGGACGTGTTAGGGAAACCGCGTAATTGCCCGGTCGTTTCGTCCGGACTTCGGTTCAAGGGAGGAGAATATGATCAGCGCCAACGATCTGCGCGGTGCGTTAGCGATCATGCCGACGCCGGCCAGGGACGGAGCCGAGCGACTGGATGCGGTCGATACGGTGGATCTGGATGAAACCGCCCGTCTCGCCGAGAGTCTCGTCCGCGACGGCGCGACCGGCATCATGGCGCTCGGAACCATGGGAGAATGCGCGACCGTTTCGCACGGCGACTACGAGGCGTACGTGGATTGTCTGCTCAAGACGGTCCGCGGCCGCATCCCCACGTTTATCGGAACGACGGCGTTAGGGGGCCATGAGATTGCGCGCCGCATCCGGTTTGTAAAGGAGCGCGGCGCCACCGGCACCCTCTTGGGAATTCCAATGTGGCAGCCGGCCACGCGCGATATGGCGGTGCAATTCTACGCTTCCGTTTCCGAAACGTTCCCGGATTTTCCCGTTATGGTCTATGCCAACCCGCGCGCCTTTCGTTACGGGTTCGATCTCGACTTCTGGAAAATCGTTGTCGAGAGAGCGCCGACGGTCATGTCCGCCAAATTTGCCAGCAAGGGAATTCTGCGCGAAGCGGTGGCTGCGACCAAAGGGCGCGTAAACTTCGTCCCTCCCGTCGGTCTCGCTTATGAATTCGCTCAGCTATCCCCTGAGACCGCTACGACATGTTGGATTCCCGCGGTGGGGCCGCAACCCGGCCTCGCGCTCATGCAGGCGCTGGCGGCGCGGGACGCTGAGCGGGCCAAGGCGGTCGCCGAGGATATCGCATGGGCTCTCGAACCGCATCACATCATCACCGGCTCGCAGGAAGTTTTCGCGTCCTACAACATTCAGATGGAAAAGATCCTGATGACCGCGTCCGGTTACTGCAAGACCGGTCCCATCCGGCCGCCGTACAACGTCATGCCACCCGACTTCGCCGAGGCGTCGCGAGAATGCGGCCGCCGCTTTGGAAAACTCCGCGAGAAGTACTCGCGGGCGCTCGGGTAGCGCGGCGAGCCGTTGACGGCAAAATCCTCGAAGCCCCCTGGCATGAACGGTCCCGGGTCATCAAAGGACGGAACATGGTCACAACGGAACCTTGGGCGGATGCGACAATGCGGTCAGATGTTCTACTGCGCTGATGCTCCAGCTTTTTCACAATCGTAATTTGCCATGCAGAAATTTGAGAGCATTAGAGCATTCGACATTGGAGCAATGGAGAATGCGTACATGCGGTCGACTTGAACGGTCATTATCGTTTCGTAGTGGAGGGCTACTGTAGAGACCTGAGAAAGGCCTTCGACATGTTGCAAGTTCATCTATACGGATACTGATGGTCGCTCGCTATGTTTCCAGAACTGGCGCTCAAACTCGTTTCCATATTCGAAGGTTACTTCACGATCGACGAGTTTCGCGAGTTGGTGACTCTGTTCGATGTGGACCTCGAAACCATTAACGACTCTGAGCCAAAGTGGTTGTCCGTAGCGCGAGAACTGACAACCAAGCTCGAACACGGAAACTCACGGCGGCTGCTGGACAGCCTGCTGGATCTCGCCGAAAGCCGTAACACCGATGGTATTGCGCACACGTCCTGGGAGCGACAAGAGTTTCATTGTAAAATGACTGCTGTCATTTGCGAGGCACAGAAGTTTTTTGAAACAACCGCCGCGCCTAGTGATATCACGGTGGCCGCAGGCAACGTATTTTCGGCGAAATCGAAGGTCCGAGAACTCCTCGAGACTGCCACTGGAGCAGTCTTCATCGTCGATCCATACGTTGGAGTGGGAACCCTTGATTGCCTCCGCAGCCTCACAATCCCTGTCATGCTGCTAACTGGAACGTACCAGAATTCCGTGGAGCCGGACTTCGACCGTGCCATCGCCGCGTTCACCGCTGAGGGACATCAGCTTCGAGTCAGACGTGCTCCGTCTCTTCATGATCGGCATCTAATCTTCAACGATCGGTGCTGGCTGGTAGGTGGTTCGCTCAAGGACGCAGGCAAGAAGCCCTTCAATTGCATTGAAATCGTCGACAAGGCGGCGATCATTGCCGACCTGGAGACCAAGTGGCAAACCGGTACGCCGTACCCCTGAGCAGCTCCGTTGGCTGCGTGGGATTTTCCGTATCGAGATGACTGTAAGGCCTAACCATCGGCTTGAGGCCGCCGCGCAGGGCGTGGCTCAGCTTTGGCACCCATGCCAGCAAAACCGTCAGATAACACCCTTTCCTCATGGTTCTCACCCTTTTTCAAACCTTGAAGCCGTGGACGATCCATCGCGCTAGGTAAAACACTCCCCAGGGGATCGCGCCAAGCCCTGTACTCACAAGGACGCCCCATATGAAAAGGACCAGGGTGGGGGTGTATGATGGTAGTGTAATCGAGAAGCCGGCTACACTATCATAACTATAGAAGGTCGTGGTCCAGTGCGTCATAACGGGGAAGAAGGGCGTTGGCCTATCTGTCGAGAAGTGCTCGCAGTCGGAAGGGCCCTTACGACCGAACTTAGTCCAGAACTCTTCCTCGGTAGGGGTCCGCGAGTGAATTTCTTCGACGCACGCGACCCATTTTTTTATTCCAGACACGTACTCAATGTACTTGTAGATATCGTAGGCCGTGACTACAAGACCCGCGCTAGCAGCCGTGAAAGAGATAGTCAATACGATGCGCCGAAACCCTCGTTCAAGGTTCATGACAGGTCTCCTTTCAGCACAGGTTTTCTATACCACCATCCACGGTCCCTTAGTCACTGGGTTCCCGTGGCCATTCAACTTTTATCACAGCGCACGCACGAGATCATGCCCCGCTATGCTCTGGTCGCCTGGCCGATTCGCGGGTGCCCTGGCAACCCGAATCCTCACCTCGGACTAACCCCCCCCCATCTTCGCCGGGTCGCTCCCCCTCGCTGTCCCGGTGCTCCCGTTCGTCCTCAAGGACTCCCACGGACAATTCACGGACAGAGGGGGAAAAGCTTTTTTGTTTCGTAGCATTCAAGGGGACTTCTTGATTACAAATCAAATATTGGGACTGAAGTTTTTCCGTTAAGCCAACTACTGTGTTATTCTTTTGCCGTTGTGCTAAGGGAGACAAATGGCACTACCCGCGGTTGGCAGAGTCGTAAAACAAATCAGCCCCGAGCGATTTACTTTTATAAAGTCAGCGGGGCATACACTGATTCCAGGGAACTACGTTGAAGTTGTGCCGAAAAAGACAGATCACCGTATCCCCGCAATAATAGAAGAATTTACCGGCAAGGAGCTGTCTCCTTCCTCTGGAGTACAACGCTACGCGCAGTACGAATACCATTGCAAAATCCTTAGTTCGGGTGTTGCTTACGAACTGGTCGGTGCGACCGTATTCATTCCAGATCCCGGTGCATCGTTAGCTAAGCTGTTCAGTACTCAATCAAAGGTCTCCCTTAATGTAGGGGAGCTTTCAGGGATAGATGGCCACGTATCAGTCGTTCTCAATGGGGAGAACCTTCTAGGAACCCATTCATGCATGCTCGGCAGCTCAGGTTCTGGTAAGACAACATTACTCGGTTTGTTACTCGAGGAGATTCTTTTAAACTGTCCGGATACACAAATCGTTATCCTAGATCTCAATTCAGATTTTGCGACCTTCGACCAAGCGAGGCTCGAAACGGATGTAAATTCAAAGGATAACGCATGCGAAAACATCACGGATGAGGTTTTAAGACAGCAGCAGAAAGCGCTCAAAAGTATTTCAATGGACCTGATCCCTTTGCCCCAAATCAAAATGCAGAGATTTTCCTCTCCTGATCTATTGCAGCTGGAGAGTATACCGTATCACTTTAAGGTCGAATCGCTTTTTGACCATTTTTGTAAAAATTTGCCGAAGGATAAGCCCATCTCTCCCGCAACATGCGAAGAGAAAACACGAGATGCGATTCAGCGTAATGAAGGAATTCCTGCTGGTTACAGGTATCTCTTGCAAGACGAAGAACTCAAGGGTCTGACTATTTTGCGCGATTTTTTTAAACGAATGAAAGATGCCCCGATTTGGTCGTCTGAGGAGACCGACTCGCTTGACCTTCTGGAAAAATCTGACCCATCTCGGTTAATCGAATATAACCTGGGAAGATTACAGTTTTCCCATAGGGCAATCTTAGCGGAGGGGGTCCTAAGAAAGTTATGGGAACGTAATGAAAAGACAAAAAATCCGACCTTTGTCATAATTGATGAGGCTCACAACCTTGCTCCCGCAATACCAGAGGAACCGTGGCAGAAGAGAACTCTGGAATGGGTCAATCGCATTTCTGGCGAAGGACGGAAATACGGACTCCATTTAATCCTCGTGTCACAGCGACCCGCTAAAATTCATCCTAATGCCTTGGATAATTGCAGAAACTTTTTCGTTCTCAAGTTACAGAACCAAGATGATTTGCTCTCGCTATCGAAAAGCACGCTGGACGTATCCGCAGAATTAATATCAAGAGCCGCGACATTTCGTCGGCATGAGGCTCTGATATACGGCGATCTTGGACCCCCCGCTATTATTCGTACCGGAAGAAGAAGAATGAACTAGAACTTTGACGGCTGTCCGTCTTTTGTCCGTGACACGCTATCGATCAGGGCCTACCCTCTCCAACAAAGCGAAAGGGCCATCCCTGGAATTACTGGTTTTTTTCGGCTGGTTTCGGATTTTGTTGATTCTTCTCGAGACGGCCGAGATTTCCGCCAAACTTGACTATCTCTACCCCTTGGGGCATAGTCCCTTCAGTGCAGAACCGAGGCTGTAAGTTCGAAAAAAATCAGGACGTAAGAGAATTACCCGCCTTCAGCGTTACGGAAGCTTCGCACTATCTCCTCATACCTCGCGCGACCCTTCGATCCTGGGCGGTCGGCCGTTATTATCAGACCGAGGCCGGTCGAAGATTCTTTAAACCGATCGTCGATCTCCCCGATACGGACCATCGTCTGCTTTCGTTCGTTAATCTGGTCGAAGTCCATGTGCTCGATGCTCTCCGGCGGATTCACGAAATCCCCCTCGCCAAAGTAAGGACAGCTCTCAACTACATCAAAGCAGAGTTTGGCTCGGAACATCCTCTGGCGGAGCATCGGTTCGAAACCGACGGTCTCGATCTGTTCATCGAGAAATACGGCCAGCTGATCAACGTTTCCCGAGAGGGTCAGCTCGCGATCAAAAAATTGCTTCAAGCTCACCTCAAACGCGTCGAACACGATCCCGCCGGCCACGCGGTAAGGCTGTTTCCCTTTACCAGAAAACGCGATGCCCAGGAGCCGAGGGTTGTGGTTATCGATCCGCAGATTTCCTTTGGCCGGCCTGTGCTGGTAGGAACCGGCATTCCTACGGCGGTTATAGCGGAGCGCTACAAAGCCGGGGAGTCGATTGATGAACTAGCGGGGGATTATGGGCGAGGCCGGGGCGAGATCGAGGAGGCCATCCGCTGCGAGCTCTGGCTCGAAGCCGCCTGAACCAATCATCTTCTTCCTCGACCGGTCACTGGGCAAGAACGTGGTTGCCCAGGCCCTCCGAAATGCCGGCGAGACAGTCGAAATCCATGACGATCATTTTCTTCCGGACGCCAAGGATGCGGAGTGGCTCATCGAAGTTGGGCGAAAAGGGTGGATAGTCCTGACGAAAGACGACCGCATCCGGTATCGAGCGACCGAACAGCAAGCCCTACGGAACGCGGGCGTGCGAGCATTCGTCTTGGCGTCCGCTCAGCTTCGAGGTAGCGAAATGGCGGAGGCCTACGTGAAAGCCCTCCCAAAAATGAAGCGCCTTCTGAAGAACCGTCCCGGGCCGTTCATCGCAAAGGTTACCAGGGGCGGCAGCGTCTCTATTCTATAGCCCATAGGATTAGCCGACCATGGCCAAGAAAGCTAACAAGAGCCGATCAATCGACCGGCTGGCGGACGACGTGCTGTTCGGCGCGCGGGTGCTGCTCCGGGAGCTTGAGGATATCTACGGCCATGTGAGCGGGCGGCTGCCGCCGGAGGCGAAGCGCGAAGGGCTGCTGTTTGTCCGCATGCGCATCGCGCCCGAGCCGTTGGACGTCGACGAAATCATGGAGTTGGATTTTTCCTGCCGGCGCGTGAAGGGAACGCAGCATGTGTCGGGCGAGACTTTCATTCACACGGAGATCTATAAGGCGCGGCCGGACGTCGGCGGCGTGGTCCACGCCCATCCGTTTCACGCCGTTACCCTGTCCGCGACCGGGAGAAAACTCCATACTTTCCATCCTCCGTCCATCCCCTTTGGCGACGGAGTCCCGACTTTTCGCAGCAACCTGATCTATAGCGAAAGCGACGGACGGGAGGTCGCGCAAACTCTCGGCCAGGGGAAGGCGGTGATTTTAAGAAACCACGGCGCGGTGACGGTCGGTAAAAATGTCGCCCAGGCGGTGGTGATGATGTACTACCTGGAAATGGCCGCCTACGCGCACCTTCTCGCCGGCAAAGATCTCGCTCTGTGGCAGCCGGACTCCACTTACCTCTCACTCTCCGACGACTCGTACAGATTTCTCTGGCGCACCTGGCGGTGGGAGCTGGAAAACGGCGGCATCATGAAGCGGTGGGAGCGGAAAGGCCGCTGACGCCGGTTTGATCGAGCAGGTCGACCGCTTCCGGCGGAATGGCGTGCGCGTGACAGTCGACGATCATGGGGTCGATACCTCCGCGACGATAGTGCGCCGCTGGGCCAGAGTCCGGGCGACGATCGTCAGGACCGTAAGCCCGCCGATCATCACGACGGACAGCGCGCCGACCAGCGGCAGCCGGCCGTCCACCCAGAGCTGCAAGAGATAGACCGGCATGATGACCGAGTCGGGCTGCCACAGAATGGCCGCCGCGGAGACGATCTTGGCCGAGAGCAAAAATATGTAGAGCGAGCCGGCGACGAGCGATGGAAGGATGAGCGGGACGACGATGCGGCGTATGACGGTGAACGGCCCGGCGCCCGCGGTGGTGGCGGCCTCTTCGAGCTCGGCGCGGATCTGCGCGATCGCCGCGTGCGTGAAGCGGGTGGCAATCGGCAGGAAATTCGTGAGGTAGGCGAGAATGAGGATCCAGAGCGTCCCGTAGATCGGGTTGGGGAAACTCAAAAAGACCACCATGAATGCAAATCCCATGGCGATGCCCGGCACCGTGTAGGGCATAAAGGACAGCGTGTCGAGAAGCTTGCCGCCTCTGGGTTTCAGCCGGATCACGATCCACGAGATGAGCGTGGCGAGGAGCATCGAGCCGATGCTCACCACCGTGCTGACGATCAAGGTATTCTTGAGGCTCAGATAAAATTGGTCGCGCGCGAACAGGTCGCGGTAGCTGTCGAGGTTGAGCCGGCCGAGGACCTCCCACGAAGGCAACTGATAAAAGGGCAGGAAGGAAACCCAGAGCAGGACCAAAAACGGCAGGATCGTCGATGCGAAGAGAAAAAAGAGGATGAATCCGGTCGCGGCCCAGCGCCACTTTCCCAAAGGGATCAGTCTCGGGCGAAAACCTTTTCCCGTAACCGTCGCGTATCTTTCCGATCTGCCCATCACGCGGTGGTAGACGGCGACGCCGAGGACCGCGAGGACGACAAGCACCAGGCTGAGCGTAAAAGCCGTGCCGTAGTCGGGCGGCGAGATCTCTCTCACGGAAACATAGATGTTGGTGCTGAAGACTTGAATGCCTTTGCCCGATCCCATGGCGATGGGGACGTCGAAGGATTCGAGCCCGCGGATCAACTGGAGCAGCCCGATGCCGGCGAGCGCCGGGCTCATCAATCGAAGCGTGACCCTCCAGAACGTCATGAATTTTCCCGCGCCCGAGGTGAGCGCGGCCTCTTCGAGGGACGGGTCCATTCCACGGAAAGCGGCGCCGAGCATCAGGAAGGTCAGCGGCGCCATCGACAGCCCTTCGACCCAGAACATCGCGGGCAGGGAAGAAGGATCGAAGAGCGGCTCTTTGAAACCCAAAGAAAGCCAGATCTTGTTCAAGAGGCCGTTGTTGGGGCTCAACAGCAACACCCAGCCGATCGCTTTGAGTAGGCCGGGCATAATGAGCGGGATGAACATGAATCCGTACGTGAAATTTCTCATGGGCGCGTCGGTTCGCTCCACCAGAAAGGCGATGACGCCGCCGAAAAAGATCGCGACCAGCATGGAACCGATGGCGAAGATAAAACTATTGCCGAGCATGGTGAGAATGAGCGGGTCGGAATAGGCGCGCAAAAAGTTTTCCAGCGTGAAATTGTCCAGGCTGAAATCGGCGAGATTGCCTACGGCGATCGGTTTGAAGCTGCTCCAGACGAGATAAAAAAGCGGAACGATCGCCAGCACTCCCACGAAAGCGGTGACCAGGACAAGGACGACCGTCGGATGATCGATGCGAGCGATTCGCTGCCGGCTGGTCATAGTGATGGACACGTGGGCGGTTGCCGAAAAAAAATGTTTAGTGCGCCTCGATAACGAAAGCCGCCACCCGCTCTCCGAGCCCGCGCAATAGGGTGCTGCTTAATCCTAGCGGCAGTATCGGATGCGCGGGCTCTTCGACCGGGCGCCGGCTTTCTTGCGAGGCCGAAGGGCGCGAGGGAGAGGGCCGCGGTCCGAAAACTCGCGCCGTGAGACCTCGTTTTTCCTTCATTTAGCGCCCCGCCTCAATCCCAATTCCGTCGACCACCAGACCGTCGCTTTGTTGACCTCTTCTTCCGTCCGAAACTCGTCCGCGATCGGGTACCAGTCGATGCCCAGCTCCTTGAGCCGCACGTTGGCTCTTGCGCGCTTGCCGATCTCCGGGTCGAGAATCGAGATCGCTTGAATGTCGGCGTAATGGAGCAGCCCTTCCGTGGAGAGGATCCATTGGACAAACAGCCGGGTCGCGTTCGGATGTTGGATGGTCTTGGGAACGGCGATGCCCCACGCGCTGCCCACGGTCTTACCGACCGGCGCCATTTTAACCGGCGCGCCGAGGTTCTCATACTGGATGGCCGAGTTGGCCGAGCTTAAAAGAAAAATGGAAAACTCGCCCGACGCGAGTGACTCGAAGCCGGCCGTGAAGCCGCGGATGATCTTGGGTTTCGTGGTTTGGATCACGTCGCGCCAGAATTGAAACGCCCGGTCCCAGTTCATCTCACCGTTCTCTTTCTTCCAGAGGTCGGCGAAGAGCAGGGGCGCGTCGGCGCCCGAGGAGCTGATTGCGCCTCGGCCGAGCCATTTGGGACTCTTGAGATCGTCCCAGGACTTCGGCACTTCGGAGGGAGAAACTAGTTTTGCGTTGTAGCTCGGGACTCTGATGCTGGCGGCGGTATTGCGCCAGAGGGCGTGTTTGGGCTGGTGCGGCCACTTGTTCACGTGCGCCGGCCAGTCGTATTCCTGGAGGAGTCCCGCGTTCTTGAGAAGGGGAAAGGCGCGCGTGCTCAAAAGGAGCACGTCCACGGAATGGCGTCCCGCCTTGGCCTCGCTCACGATGCGATTCATGATCTCTTCGCTCCGGCCGTCCCAGAGCTTGACCTTGAGATAAGGATACATCGCGTGAAATGGCTTCAAGACCTTTTCGGGCTCCTCGAAGGAGTTGCTCCAGAGGCTCACTTCGCCTTCTTTTTTTGCCGCGTCGAGGACCTGCTTCGACGCGCCGGGAGGCTCAGCGGCGAATGTTGGAGCAGCGATGAGTGTCAGAATAATAAAGACGAGCAAGAGACTGAGATTCACGACGACCTCCCTAGTTAGACCGGTAGAGCGCGTCGATGAAACCGCTGTCATCGATCAGGCGCACGTAGTGGGTGTCCCAGGTTTCCAACGGACCGACGCTGTTCGCTCTCGGATCGTGGGCCACGTCGAGCTCGTAGAGATTCGACACGGCCGAAGGGTCCGGATACGGCTTCCCCGAGAGCAGCCGGCTCCACTGCTCGTGCAGATAGTCGATTTCGTCGTCCCCCTCCAGCCCGATCAGGGGGGCGTATTCGCGCGCGAGAATCGCGCAGGTCTTCTGTTTTTCAGTTTTGAAAAAATGGACCGCCTCGATCAGCGCCTTTAGAAACCGGATGACCGTTTCCTCGTTGTCGCGGATAAAGTCCATGCTGGCGCAGATCGTCGTATTGTGGATCACCGGCAGGGAGGGAAGTTCGATGGCGTTGAGTCCGCGCTTTTTCGCCTGGAGATCGAAGGGAATATCGACATTGGCGGCGTCGACCTCGCCTCTGCGAACGCGCGCAATGCCGGCAGGGCCGACCGCCAGGCGTGAATCCTCTCCCTCGCCTTCGCGCGAGGAAAACACGAATTCGACCCGTGAAACATCCACGCCGGCGCGCTCCAGAGCGTGGCGCAGATTACCGTAAACGCAGGGTGCGGGACCGGTGAGGATTCTTTTCCCTTCGAGCTGCCGGGCTTCCCGGATATCGGGCCGGACGATCAAGCGGTCGTCCCAGTCGTTTTGCGTCTGCGCCAGGAAGACGAGCCGGTTGTCGCCGCGGGCGCGGTAGAGATAGGGCTCGTGATGGAGGCCGCTCAGGAATTGATATTCGCCGGAAAGCAGCAGCGCCGCGCGCTCGGCGATCGTTCGGGTCTTCTTGCCCCGCTGCGGGACTTTCGCAATATCGACGTCGAGGTCGAAGCCGTGCTTCCCGGCCACCCCCGAGTCGCGAAACACGAAGTGCAACGGCATGTGGGAGATGGAGCTGCTGAGAATTTTAATTTTTCCGCCGCGGAACATATCAGTCCTTGGCCGGCGTGAAGCCGCCGCGGTAGTCCGGATGGTTTCGCACTGCGGTGACGAAATTTTCCAGCATGGGGCGACCGTGGATGAAACGGGAATCGACCTTCACGCGCTCTCTTCCCGGCGCGACTTTGATGACGTAGAAAGCCAGCTCCTGGGCGTCGAACGCCTTTTTCACGGTTACGGCGAAGTCTTCGAGGGTTGCGATGGTCCCTGTTTTTTTGATTCCCGCGCCTTGCGCCATTTGTTGGAGATCGGCGGCGCGCGCCGTGGCCGTCGCCCCCATGGCGGCATACGCCTGGTTGTCGAAAACCAAAACGAGCAGGTTGGGCGGGTTCACGTCGGCCACGGTGACCAGCGCGCTCGTATCGAGCAGCAGGCTGCCGTCCGAGTCTATTGCCACGACTTTTCGCCGTGGAAAAGCCAGGCTCACTCCGAGAGCGAAGCCGAGGCAGGTGCCGAGGTTGAGGCTGTGGAAGTTGGCGCCCCCCGGCCGCAGATGCGCCCATTCCCGCGCGTTGCCGCCGCGGCTCGTGACAGTGAGCATGTGCTCGTCCATCCAGGAAGCCAGCAGTTTCAAGCAGTCGAATCGTTTGACCATAGAACGTCTCCGGTCAAGAGCAGCACCAGCGGCGTGCCGAATCCCTGGCAGGCCGAGTGGCCGTCGATAATCCGCCGCTCGAGATCGCTCTTCTTGTCGACGACCTTGTAGGGAACGCGCAGCGCGTTGAGCAACGGCTCGCCGATTTGCTGGAACATGAAAAGCTGCGCGCCCGAGATGCCGCTGCGGTCGGCGATGTCGCCGCGGTAGGAAGCCAGAATGAAAACCGGAATGCCGTAGAGCACGCCCATCTGCGCCAGCGACCAGGTCCCCACGAGCAACCCCGCGATCCCCGTGATGAAAACGCAGCCCCGTCCCGATAGCGAGGCGCCGGCGCACAAAGAGATTCCGTGTCCTTCGCCGGCGACCGTGACGCTGGTGAAATAAGGATCTCGCCGGATTTCTTCGGTCAGCGGCGAGGTCGGCTCCTCGGGGAGCGTGACGACGAGATCGATCTTTTCCTTCTTGAGCGCGTCAATGATCGTGGCGATCGTATCGCGATCCATGGTCTCACCTCGCGGCCAGATATAGGCTTCAGGCGAATCCGTTGTCAAACGGGCCATTTCCTGCGGTTGCTAGTGAAACGCGAGGACCGAGCACGCCCTGGGCGGCAGCCGCAGCGTTATCCGCTGACCCTCGTTCAAATCGGTTGAGGGGTGGATCCTGATTCTCAGGACGTGATTCTGCACCGCAACTTTGCCGTCGCACAGCTCGCCCAAGAAGATCAGGCTCTGGACCTTACCGGAGATGACGTTATCCTCCGCGCGTTGATGTTGGCTACATACCTCGATGTTTTCCGGTCGAACCGAAATGGTGACCGAGTCGCCGGGCTTCGCCTCTCCCGGGAGGCGAGAGGACAGGATGCCGACAGGAGTCTCCACCCGTCCAAGACCGTCGCCACCGGCGCCGTCCACGACTTTTCCTTCCAGGAAATTGGCCAGGCCGACGAAGTTCGCCACAAAGCTCGTCTTGGGATGATTGTAAATCTCCCTGGGCGCGCCGGTCTGGATAATGTTGCCGTCGTGCATGACCGCGATCGTATGCGACATGGAAAAGGCCTCGAGCTGGTCGTGCGTCACGTAGAGCGTCGTGACGTTCAACCGGCGCAGCAGCTCGCCCAGCTCGATCCGCATCTGCTCGCGCAGCTTGGCGTCGAGGTTGGAGAGCGGCTCGTCCATCAACAGGGCCCCGGGCTCCTGCACGAGAGCCCTGGCCAATGCAACGCGTTGTTGCTGCCCGCCGCTCAGCAGGGTGGCGGGGCGATTCTGCAAGCCGTCGAGCCCGACCAGACTTAAGACCTCTCCCACCTTTTCCCGGATCTCGCGGGCGGAGCGCTTTCTTCGGATCTGCAGTGGAAAGGCGACGTTATCGAAGACGTTCATGTGCGGCCAGATCGCGTAGGACTGATAAACCATGGCGATGTTTCTCTTGTTCGGCGGGACGAAGAGGCCGTCCCGCGAGGAAAAAACCGGCTGGTCGTCGATCCAAATATCGCCCTCTTCGGGCTTCTCCAACCCCGCGACGCAGCGGAGCGTGGTGCTCTTGCCGCAGCCGCTCGGTCCCAACAGCGTGAAAAAGGCGCCTTTGGCGACCTCGAAGCTGATATGGTCGACGGCCCTTACCTGGCCGCGATCGACCGAAAACGTTTTCTTTAACCCTGCAACTTTGATCATCGGCCACCCTCAGCCCACAAATTATTTGACAAGCGCGGTAAGTGTATACTAGGTTGTCGGCGGCATTGTAGACAATTATCGGGCAAAGGCAAATGAAAAAAAACGGACCCGCAAACAACCAAAAACTCAGCCTGGTAGAAAAGGTCGTGCAGCATCTGACGCGCGAAATCCTGTCTGACAGGCTGCGGCCCAATCAAAGGATCAGCGAGCTGGCGGTTTGCCGCGAGCTCGGGATGAGCCGCTCTCCGGTACGCGAGGCGCTGCGCATCCTGGAGCGCGACGGACTGGTCAAACAGAGCGGGAGCCGCGGCGTGGCCGTCGCCGACGTGACCCCGGAAGAGGCCGACGAGCTCTATCTGATTCATGGCCATCTGATCGGGTTGGCCGTGCGGCTCGCCTGCCAGCGGATGAAGAGCGAGACTTTGAGCAGCATGCAGGCGCTGGTCCGTAGGCTACGACAAGCGGCGGATAAGAACGACCGCAACGGATTTCTCGACACGCGAGCCGAGCTGGAGCGGTTTGTGGGCGAGAGAAGTTTCTCGCCCAGGCTCGCGCATCTTCTGGAGGTGATGGCCTATCCCAGCGCCCGCTACCGCGTGTTCCACGTCTCGGTGCCCGGATATATGGAGGAGATCACCCGCTGCTACGAGGGCATCTACGAGGCGTTTTGCAAAAAAGACGACCGCCAGGCGGAGGAATTAAGATTCAAGGTGATGGAAATCGGGCGCGAGCTTTTGCGCCGGTACTTCATCGAGCCTTACGCGGGACTCAAAGATCAGGAACGGAGCGGGGAAAGAACGTGAGCCAAGCGGGAAGCTCCGTTCGAATCGCGATCGGCGACAATCTCTGGACGCGCGCCCTGGTAGACGGAACCGTGCGCGTCGACAACTTCGCCGTCGAGTTTCACGCCAAGGTGAGCCTGCCGGACCGGCTCCACGGCGTGCGCGACGGAAAGTGGGACGGCTCGGACGGGACGTTAACCGATTACCTGCTGGAAAAGGATCAAGCGACAGGCGTTTCCAAGATCGCCTTGCCGATCTTCATGCTGGGCGGCTTTCGCCAGCGCACGTTGCTCATGCGGCGCGGCGGAATATCGGTCAAAGAGTTAAGCGGCAAGAAGGTGCTGTTGCCGCGGGTTCTCACGCCCGGGGGCGTTTATGTGCGCGGTCTGTTGGCCGAGGAATTCGGTATTCCACGTGAAGCGATCGATTGGCACACGATCCACGGCGCGGAAGAAGACGCGGCATGGCGATGGCTCAAGGGAAGGCTGAGCAAGCCCGAGGGCTTCGAAGCGGTGGTTGCCGCCGCGGAAATGGTAAGCCACGGCGAGTTCGCGGCGCTTATTCATCCCGGCGGCCATGGCTTTTATTCCCTGTTCGGCGGCGATGCGATGATCGGCGGTACGTTGAAGCGCTTTCCCGATCTCTACGAGCCGCTGGGCGACGCGAGTGAGATCGCCGCATGGTTCAGAAGAGCGGGAATTTATCCGGTGGTCCATGCGCTGCAAGTGCGGCGCGATTGCCTGGAAGAACATCCGGGGCTTGCGGAAGCGCTCGTCGCGGCTTTCACGCGCGCCTGGATGGCGAGCGAGTTGCGGTTGGATGAGAAGGAGCAGGAATTGATCGATCGGGAAAGAACTCTGTTGGGATTCGATCCTTACCGTTACGAGCTGGGCGCCGTCCAGCGGCGCACGATTGAAAAGTTGATGGACTATCTTCAGGCCGACGGTCTGCTCGGCCGGCGCTTTTCGATCGCGGAACTTTTTCCGTTCGCGGGGCAATTATGACGGCAGAGACGACTCCGCTCCTGTTCGACGCCCGGCGCCTGCTCGTCTACGTGGAGAATCTCGACAAAGCCGTCGCCTATTACCGCGACGTGCTCGGCTTTAAGCCGCTCGGCGGAGTCGCGGGGCCTGTCCTGAGCGCAGTCGAAGGGACCAACTTTGAGTTCGCCACCTCCGGCCCGCCCCTGGTGCTGCACCGGGACGGCCGCGCGTCGGCCTCGCCGCGTGGACGAGTCGGCTTTGTCCCGAGCTTTCAGGTTGCGGCGGGGATTCATCAGTTGGTCGAAACTTACCGCAAGCGCGGCGTGCCCATCGTGAATGACGTGCTGGAAGTTTCGCACGGCTGGATTGCGTTTATCGGCGACCTGGAGGGGAATGTCTTGCAAATTTACCAGGCCAAAGAGGGGAGCAAATAGATGGCCCCGCTCTCGATCCAGATTCCCGACTGCATTTGGACTAAAGCGTTGTTCGACGGAACCGTCAAAGTAGACGGGTTCGACGTCGCCTTCGAAGCCGCGCCTTTCGATCAGCGGACATCGAGAAGGCTGCGCGGCGAAGTCGAAGAGAAATATGCCGGCGCCGAGCAGGTCCTGACCGATTACATCGTCCGCATCGCGCGGGGCGTCGAGAAAGAGCTTGTTGCTCTGCCGATTTTCGTCACTCGCGGAATGGTGCACAGAAAATTCGTGATGCGCCGCGGGCCGCTCGCGCCCAAGGACCTAACAGGCCGCGTCATCGGTATGGGGCGCGTGCTGGGCGCGACCAGCGTCTATCTGCGCGGTCTTCTGGAAGACGAATATGGCATCGGATGCCGCGACGCCCGCTGGCTCGCCGCCGAGCCGCTGATGAGCGACGGAGCGATGGGGCAGGAGTGGCGGCATCTTCACGCGCGCGGCGGGATCAAAGCATCCGAAATGATCCAGCGGCTCGGCGCGGGCGAGTTGGACGCCGTCATCTATCCCGGCGGAGCGGGCGGCCATTGGTTTAACTGGCTGGTCGAGAGCGGCGCGAGCCGCACGCCGGATCCCTATGGAGATCTGGAGCAGATGGTGGCCGCCAATTCCAATCTCTGTTTTCCCATCGGCGAGCCGGTGGCGCAGGTTCAGTGGTTTAAAAAAACGAAAATTTACCCCACGTACCACTGCCTCGCCGTCCGAAAAAGCCTCGGCGAGAACAGCCGAGGCATGGGTGCCGCGCTGGTTCAGGCGTTCGACCGCTCCGCAAAAGAAGCGCCGCGCTATATGAATGCCGATGAACGCAAGCTCTACGAGCGCGAACAAGAACTTTTAAACGTCGATCCCAACGCCTGCGGCCTTAACGACCTCAACAGTAGAACGGTTGATAAATGCATCGATATTCTCGAAGCGGACGGTTTGCTGCCGCGCCGGGTGACGGCGCGGGAAATATTTCCAATCTAGCAACGTGACGGATTAAGGGGAGGGAGAATCTATGAAGGTTTGGCTTTTCATGCGCGTGGGTTATCCCAAGCGCATCGCCGGTTCTTACCTGCTCGCGGGAAAGGATTACGACCGGCTTTTGGGCAAGGAGATTTACGACGAGGTCGTCGAGTTCCTGCGCGGCGTCGAGGACTACGGCTTCGACGGGATTTTTTTTCCGGAGCATCACAGCCGCGCGGCCAACGGTCTTTCGCCTTCGCCGAATCTCTTCGTCGCCATGGCCGCCGTCCTGACGAAAAAAATCAAGATCGGCCTCATGGGCAACTGCCTGCCGCTGCATCACCCGGTGCGGCTGGGCGAAGAGCTTGCCTTGTTGGACAACCTGACGAACGGCAGGCTGGTTGTCGGTATGACGCGCGGCGGGGATTTCTGGGCTTTTCAGATTCCTTCCGCCGAATCGCGCGAGCGCTTCGAAGAAGGTTGGAACATTATATCTAAAGGCTGGCAGGCCGAGGAGCCGTTCGAACACCACGGCAAGTACTGGAACCTCGATTACGTCGCTTTTCTGCCGCGCCCTCTGCAGCAACCGATTCCCGAAACCTGGATTCCGTCGATCAGCGCCGAGAGCATCGAGTGGGCGGCCAAAAACCGCGTCAATCTCGCGGCTTCGTGGTCGCCGACGGATCAGATCCGCGAGAGCTTCGAATACTATCGCAAGTACGCGAAGGATAACTGTGGCTGGCAGCCGGGCCCGGATCACTGCATCGTCTCGCGCGACATCTACGTCGGGGAGACCAACGCCAAGGCGCGCGAGGAGGCGGAAAAAGACCTCTTGGTCGGCCCGGCCGAGGAGTTCGGCGGCTCGCCGGCCAAATACAGCCGCAACGTGGCCGATAAGTATTTTTCCGAGCGCGCTACGGACTACAAGAAAGGCGAGCACGTCGGTGTGATGGAAATCAAGAACTGGTCGTTCGAGTTGTTGCAGCGCGAAGGGATCACCATCGTCGGCGATCCCGACTATGTCACCGAACAGATCCTTCATCAGTGCAGGACGCTCGGCACGAACAAGATCATGATGCGGCCGGTTTTCGGCAGGCTGAGGCTTAGCCAGGTGAAGAAGAGTCTGGAGCTGATGGCCAAGGAAGTGCTGCCCAACCTGAGCAAGGAGTCAATCGAGTTTTCCGCCGGGACTTCGGCGTCCGTAGGGCTTCAAGGGGCCTCGAAGTGACGGGTCAAGCCGCCACCCGCTCTCCGAGCCCGCGCGACGGGTCGGTGCTTTTTCCCACCGGCGGTATCGGACGCGCGGGCTCTACGACCGGGCGGCGGCTCTCACCTGCGAGGAAGAGGTAGTTTGATGAGTAAAGCTATTTCCGTTGCAGATGTCCCTGTTGACCCAACCACCTTTTACGAAGAGGTCAAGCGCCTGCATTTGCGGCCTCTCTGGTTGCAGGAGGCCCACGCGCCGCACAAGCTTGCCGTGCCCTATCTCTGGAAATGGGCCGAGGTGCGGGCACAGATGATGCGCGCCTCGGAGGTCGTGAGCACGGAGAACGTCGAGCGGCGGGTGCTCGGCTTGATGAACCCGGGCCTCGAAAACAGCGGCCGCTTCGCGACCACGCCTAATCTGGTCGCGGCCGTTCAAATGATCATGCCGGGGGAGACCGCGCTGGCGCACCACCATACGCCCGCGGCGCTAAGAATTATCATCGAGGGCGAGGGCGCCTACACCTGCACGGACGGCGAGCGCCTTTGGATGGAGCCGGGCGATCTCATTCTCACGCCCGCCTGGAGCTACCACGACCACAAAAACGACGGGAAAGGTCCGATGATCTGGCTCGACGGCCTCGACGTGCCGCTCATCCAGGCGATGGACACTGTTTTCTTCGAGCTCTATCCGGGAAAAAGGACGCAGCCCGTCACGCAGGTTGACGAGGCGTCGATGAGCCGTTTCTCCGCGCCCGGCATGCGGCCGGCCGGCTTCAACTGGCAAAAGAGTTATTCGCCGCTGACCAAATACTCCTGGAAAAAAATGGTGCAGGCGCTGGACGACATGAAAGACGCGGACGCGAGCCCGTACGACGATCTCAGGCTTGAGTATTTCAACCCGCACACCGGCGGGCCCGTCATGCCGACCATCGGCTGCTACGCGCAGAAGCTGCGCGCCGGGGCGCGCACCAAGAGCCATCGCCATAGCTCGGCCGCGATCTACCATGTTTTTCGCGGTTCGGGTTATTCCGTCATCGAAGGCCGAAGATTCGATTGGTCGGAGCGCGATATCTTCGTCGTTCCCGGCTGGCACCGGCACGAGCACGCGAATGGTTCCGCGGGCGAGGACGCGATTTTGATTTCTTATACGGACGAGCCGCTGCTCAAAGCCCTCGGCATTCACCGCGACGAATCTTTTGACGCACACAATCGGGAGGCGAAGTGAGGCAAAACAAATGTTTTTGGCAGACGCTTTGGATCGCTTCCGTTTTTCTTGCCTGGACGCCGGCGGCCCGCGCCCAATTGACTCCGCTGAATTTCGTCTATACCGGCTCGGGTTCGCAGAGCGACGCGCTCAAGTTCGCCTACGAGGCGGGGTTCTTTAAGAAACACGGCCTCGACATGACGATGCTCTACGTCACCAGCGGTGTCATCACGTCGCAGACCATGGCGTCGGGCAGCGCCGCGACAGCCACGACGACGGCGACCGACGCGCTCAGGGCGATGGCCGCCGGCGCGCCGATGAAGATCATCATGGTCAATATCGACCAGTTCCAGCACCTGTTCGTCGCCCGGCCGGGAATCGCCGGCCCCAAGGACATGAAAGGCAAGAAGATCGCGGTCAGCCGCTACGGCGCCTTCTCCGATATCCAGACCCGCTTCGTCATCCGTCAATGGGGCATGGATCCGGACAAAGACGTGCAGATCTTGCAGATCGGCAACTCCGCCGCGCGCTCGGCGGCGCTGGCGAGCGGTGGCGTCGACGGCGCGATCGTCACGCCGGCTTTCGTGCCGTTCGCCCGCAACGCGGGCCTCCAGGTGATTTTCGATCTCTCGACCATCAAGACCAAGTTCGCGAGCCAGATCATGGTCGCGCACGATTCATTGGTCAAAGAGCGGCCCGCGGTATTGAAGCAGGTCGTGCTGGGATTCCTCGACGGCATACGGAGCTGGAAGGCGCGCCCGGACCTGGTGAAGCCGTATCTCAGGAAATACTACAAAGTCTCCGAGGCCGACATCGAGAACATCTACGTCGATACGAATAAATTTTTGCGCTCCGAGCCGGTGCCCGATATCGAGGGGCTGCAGAACGCCTGGGACAGCATTCCCGAGATGCGCGGGCGGGCGGTGGATTTGAAACGATTCGTCGAGCCGAGGTTCGTCACGGAAGCTTTGATCGAACTCAAATAAGGATGGCAATCATGCAGAAACAACCGAAAATCAAAATCATTTTTCCGCTAATCGTCGGGGCGCTGCTCGCCGCCGCGGGGCTACATGCGGCGGACCGCCCGCTGCGCGTCGCCTACCCCGCGCCGGCCGGCGCGTTTCTGCCGCTGTGGGCCGCGCAAGACGCCGGGATTTTCAAGAAACATGGGCTGCCGGTCGAGCTTATAGCCGTTGGCTCCTCGACACGGGGAATTGCGGCCATGGTGTCGGGCGATCTCGATGTCCTGGCCGGCGGCGGCTCGAGTGGAATCGCCGCCCAGTTGCAGGGCTATTCGGACCTGGCGCTGTTCGGCAACGTCATTCAGACATTTCTGTTCTCGGTCATGGTCCAGCCGTCGATAACGAACGTATCTCAACTGCGCGGCAAGAAGATGGGCGTGACGCGGTTCGGCGGCACGCTCGATTTTGCCGCCCGCTACTATCTGAAGCGCGCGGGCTTGGACCCGGCAAAGGATGTCTCGTTCGTGCAGATCGGGGCGATGCCGGACATCGCGGTGGCCGTCGTCACGGGCGCGATAGAGTCGGGAGTGATCGGAGTTCCCCAAAACCTGCAGGCGAAAAAGCTGGGGCTGCGCGAGTTGGCCGACCTGTCCGACATGGACGCAAGATACGCGCTGGCCGCTTTCCTGGCGAAGCGGAGTTTTCTTTCCGAAAAGCACGAGACGATGGTGCGTTTTATGAAGACGCTCGTCGAGGCGATCCATTATTTGAAAACCCGGCCCAAAGAAGGCATGGAGATCTTCAAGAAGTACACGCGCGTGGACGCGCCGGACGTTCTGAAGCCCGCTTACGATCTCCACATCAAGCTTTTCCCCAGAGTGCCGGAGATCTTTCCCGACGATCTAAAGCTGGTGTTGGAAGAGGTCGCGTTGACCAATGCCAAGGCGGCGGGCGCCAACGCGGCGAGCTTTATCGACGACAGGGCGGCGAAGGAAGTCATGAAGTCGGGATTTGCGGAGCAGTTGTATAGATAAATGAGCGGATGACCGAATATCCGTCATGCCCGCGAAAGCGGGCATCCAGGCGTTCAGGATTAGAAAAAAGACTGGATTCCCGCCTGCGCGGGAATGACAGAAGGGGAAAACCGCTCCAAGAAACGTTTCCCCTTCAGTCTCCTGAAAGGAGCAAGCATGCCATTCGATTCGTTGCGCGAGTTTTTGAATGCGCTGGAAAACGTGGGCGAGTTAAAGCGTGTCAAGGCGGAGGTCGATCCGGTCCACGAGCTGGGCGCGATCGCGTATCATTCGCTGCTCAAAAAAGGCCCGGCGCTCATGTTCGAAAACATCAAGGGCCACAAGACACCGCTCGTCACGAACGTGCTCTCGACGGATAAAAAAATGGCCATCGCCTTCGGCATCGAGGGCGACATGAAGACGATGTTCGAGAAATTTCTCTCCGGCTTCAAAAACCCGACGCAGCCGGTCGAAGTGAAAGGCGGCCCCTGTAAGGAGGAAATTCAAAAAGACGGACAGGTCGATCTCTACAAGTTTCCCACGCCGGTCTGGCATGAAAGGGACGTCGGACCCTATCTCGGCACGTTTCACGGCTGCATTACCAGGGACCGCGCCACCGGCGACCAGAACATGGGCATGTATCGGCTGGTCATCAAAGACAAAAACACGCTTTACATGTCGATGCACCGCGATGGGTTGGCGCACTACCGCCAGTACGAAGCGCGCAACGAGCCGATGCCGATGGCGGTGGCGATCGGCATGGAGCCGCTGCTCTCGATCGCGTCGATGAACCCGATCAGCTCCGGGCTGGCGCGCCACGCCGAGCTTGCCTTTGTCGGCGGGCTCCGGGGAAAGGGCGTGGAGGTGACGAAGTGCGAGACCATCGACATGCTCGTTCCCGCTCACTCGGAAATTATTCTCGAAGGCGAAGTCCTGCCGAAAACGCGGGTGACGGAAGGCCCGCACGGCGAGTCGCACGGCTTCTACGGCGACGAAAAAGAGGGGCTCGTCTTCAAAGTCAAATGCGTCACACACAGGAAAAATCCGATTCACCAGGGACTTATCTGCAATTACATGGAAGACGGCGGCAAGCGGATCACGCGCTCGGCGGTTCTCTGGGGCAAGTTGAAAAGCCTCGGCACGCCCGGTGTCGTCGACGTGCGCTTCCCGGATCCGGGCTGCGGGCGGGAGATTTGCGTCGTGGCGGCCGACATCACGGAGCCGGGACAGGTGATGCAGATCGTCGAGACGGTCTGGGGCGTAAACGCGATGGGGCCGAACTGGATCATCGTGGTCGACGCCGACGCCGACCTCGACGACTGGAACAATATATGGTGGCGCATCTATTCGAGGAGCGAGCCGCACCGCGACGTTTGGATCACGCCGCCGCGCCAGCACGGCGGCCACCAGCCGTTGGTGAAGCACGGCTTCACGTCACGCATCGCCATCGACGCGACCTCGAAATTCAAAGGCGTGGAATTTCCCGAAGTGAACGAGGTGAGCCGCGAGCTGACGCAAAAAGTGCTGCGGCGGTGGGGGGAGTTGGGATTGGAATGAAAGTAAAAAGGTAAAAGTAAAAAGCAGCAGCGGCAGCCGCCGCCTGCTCTCCGAGCCCGCGCAATGGATTGCTGCTTATTCCAACCGGCAGTATCGGATGCGCGGGCTCTCCGACCAGGCAGCGGCTGCCACGGCGAGACCGAGGGTGGCGCGAAGAAGACGAGCTAACCGGAGATGTGAACGTTGAAAGCATCCAAAGTCATCGGTAAATCTTTTCCACGCGTCGAGGGCGCGGCGAAGGTGAGCGGCAAATTAAGCTACGCGGCCGACGTGCTCAGGCCCGGCTCTCTGTGGGGTAAGGTGCTGCGCAGCCCGCTGCCCCACGCGCGCATCCTTAACATAGACACGACCCGGGCGCTGAGCCTCCCCGGCGTGAAGGCGATCGTCACCGCCGCCGACATGAAAACGACGCTCGTCGGCGCGACGCTTCGAGACATGCCGGTCATGGCGCGCGACCGCGTGCGCTTTGTCGGCGAGGAGATCGCGGCCGTCGCCGCCGTCGATGTCGAGACGGCCGAGGAGGCGGTGCACCTGATCGACGTGGACTACGAGGATCTCCCGGCGGTCTTCGATCCGTTGGAGGCGATGAAGCCCGAAGCGCCGCTGCTCCATCCGGACTACCCGAGTTACAAGGGGCCGAAAACCATGGCGCTCGAGCTGAAAAACGTCCAGACGCTGGTGCGCGGCAGAAAGGGCGAGATCGAAAAAGGCTTCGCCGAATCCGATTACGTCTTCGAGAAAACCTATCGCACCCAACTCGTGCACCAGGGCTACATCGAGCCGTACGCCTGCACGGTGGAAGTCGACGGGCAGGGTCGCGTCGCGATCTGGGTGGCGAACCAGGCCTACTTCAAGCTGCGCCGCGTCCTGGCGGAGTATCTGGAGCTTGCGCCGGAGGACATCACGATCTACCCGAGCAATATGGGCGGCTCGTTCGGCGCGAAAGATTTTCTGTTCTTGAATCCGGCCGCTTACTACCTCTCGAAAAAAACCGGACGGCCGGTGCGCTTCGTAAAAAGCTACAGCGAGGAGTTGGGCGCCACGACGCCGCGCCATTCCGCGGTCGTTCAGCTTCGCGTCGGTGTCAAGAGGGACGGCCGGCTGTGGGCGTGGGACGGGAAGACCTTCTACAACGGCGGCGCCTACGGCGCGTTCAAGCCGAATCCGGAAGGCTCGATGAGCGGCGCGTATATGGTCGCGGGCTCTTACAATGTCCCCAACACGCGTCTCGAAGGGTATTGCGTTTACACCAACCAAGTGCCGTGCGGCTATTTCCGCGCGCCGGGGGAAACGCAGACCCTGTTCGCCGTCGAAAGCCAGATGGATCTGATGGCTGAAAAGCTCAGCATGGATCCGATCGAATTCCGCCGCCGGAACGCGTTGAAAGAGGGCGACACGCGCTCAACGGGAGAACCGCTGGAAGATCCGCACTGCCTCGAAGTTCTCGATCGCGTGGAGAAAATTTCCGGATGGAAAAAGAAGCCGGCCAAAGCTTCCGCCGGAAATAAATTAATCGGACGCGGCGTGGCGCTCGGCGACCGCCACGTGGGCCACGGCGAATCGAGCTTCGAATTGCTGCTCGAGCGCGACGGAACGCTCCGGCTCTTGAGCGGCGTCGGCGATCAGGGCGTCGGCGCCTACACGATGCACCGCCAGGTCGCGGCCGAGCTGCTCGGCATCGATCCGGATTCGATTGCGATCGACGTCAGGGATACCTCCGACGCTCCGTACGACCAGGGGATCAAGGGCGCCAGGGGGACGCACGTCGAGGGACAGGCGGTTGCGCGGGCGACGGCCTCGTTGATCGACAATCTGCGATCTCTCGCCGCGTCGCGATGGGGCGCGCCGGTCGAAAAGATTTCCTGGGCGGATGGAGCCGCTCTCTTCAAAAATAACGGAAAAAGAAAAAAGCTGAGCTTGAAAGAGTTGGCGGGCCTTTCGGAAGCGCCGGTCAAAGGATTCGGCAAGTACAAGGGGCATAAGCCGCACGTCTACTCTTTTCAGGCGATTGTCGTCGACGTGGAGGTTGACCGGGAGACCGGCGCGGTCGAGCTGCAACAGCTCTACTTCGTCTACGACGTGGGCACGATCATCAATCCGCTGATTCACCAGGGACAGATCGACGGCGGCATCGTCCAGGGGCTGGGCTACGCGCTCACCGAGGAGTTGAAAGTCGAAGATGGGCGGGTGACCACGCTGACGCTTGGCGACTACAAGCTTCGGAACATCGCCGACAACGTCCCGCTCACGACTTCGCTGGTTAAAGCGAAGGTCGGTCCCGGCCCGTTCGGCGCGAAGTCGGTGGCCGAAGCGGGCGTCAGCGTCGTCGCGCCGGCGGTGGCGAACGCGGTCTACGCCGCGACCGGGGTGCGGATCACCGAGCTGCCGGTCACCGCGGAAAAAATCCTCGAGGGTTTGGCATGCCGTTCCAAAGCCTGAGAGACTATCTCCACAAAGTCGAAGAGCACGGCGACCTGCTCAAGATCGACGGCGCGGACCGCGAAGAGGAGATCGGCGCGCTGGCTGAAATCGTCGCGAGCACGGCCAAGCACCCGATGGTTTTGTTCGACAAGATCAAGGGCTACCCCGTGGGATACCGCGTTTCGGCCGGCACGATGGGCGGCGTGCGCCGAATGGCGCTCGGCTTGGGCCTCGATCCGTCGCTCGGCAACGTCGATCTCGTCAAGGAGTGGAAAGAAAAGCTTAGGACATTCAAGAAGATCGAGCCGCGAGAAGTCGCAGACGGTCCGGTGCGGGAAAATGCTTTTTCGGGAGGTAAAGTCGATCTGCTCAAATTCCCCGCGCCGAGGTGGCACGAGAAAGACGGCGGCTACTACATCGGCACTGGCTGCTGCGTGCTCACGCGCGACCCCGACGACGGCTGGGTGAATATGGGCGTCTATCGCGTGGTGGTCCACGATAAAAACACCCTCGGCATTTTCATCAACCACATCCAGCACGGCCGGCTGATCGTCGAGAAATACTGGGCGCGGGGAAAGAGCTGCCCGGTGGCTATCTCGTTCGGGCAGGAGCCCGCGCTTTATCTGGCCGCGGCGCAGCGCGAGCCCTGGGGCGTCGGCGAGTTGAGCGTCGCCGGCTGGCTTCGGGGCGAGCCGGTGGAAGTCTTGAAGGGCGAAAAAACCGGGCTCCCGATTCCCGCGCACGCAGAGATTGTCGTCGAGGGAGAGATTCCTCCGGGCGAAAAAGAGGCGCGTCCCGAAGGGCCGTTCGGCGAGCGCACCGGCTACTACGCGACCGGGACGAGAAACGAGCCGGTCGTGCGCGTCTTGTCGCTTATGCACCGCGACGAGCCGATCATCCAGGGCGATCCGCCGCTCAAGCCGGTTCCGGGGATGGATCACTTCGGCATTCCGCTGCCGGCGGCGGGCGTATGGTCCGCGTTGGAATCCGCCGGCATTCAAGACGTTCGCGGTGTCTGGCTGCACGGACCCTTCGCGACGGTGATCTCGCTCAAGCAGCGCTACGAAGGCCACGCGCGCCAGGCGGCGGCGATCGCGCTCGGGGTCCGCGCCACGGTGCATCTCGGAAGATTCGTCATCCTCGTCGATGAGGACATCGACCCGTCGGATCTGCGCGACGTCTTCTGGGCGATCACAACGCGCTGCGATCCCGCGGAGCAAAGCGAAGTCTTGAAGGGCTTTCCAACCAGCGGCATCAACCCGCGCGTCGCGCCGGAGGACCGCGAGCAGGGTCACTTCGTCTCATCCAAGATGATCATCGACGCCTGCCGGCCGTACCGCTGGATCAAGGATTTTCCAGCGACGAACGCGCTCAGCGCCGGGAAGAAGAGCGCGGTCTCGAAAAAATGGCATGACCTGCTGTCGAGACTTCATTGAAAGCCATGGCAATCCTCCGCCCCGAAGAGCACGACCGGATGATGATGGAGTCGGTTCGCTTCGCCAAGGAAGAGGCGAAGCGGCGGCAGCAGGCGCCGGTCCAGATCAAGGCCGAGGAAATTCGCGCGCAGTTCGCGAACAACTCGCATCTCTACCTCGTCGATCCCCGCCTGGGATTCAACCACCGGACGTTTCGGTTCTGGATCAACCGCATCCCGGCAGGCGAGGAAGAGGGCATGGGCTGGAAGACGCTCGGCCACCGCCACACGGTCGAGGCGGTGCTCCACGTGCATCAAGGCAGCGGCCACAGCATCGTCGACGGCACGCGCTACGACTGGGAGCCGGGCGATTTCATCAGCGTGCCGATGTTTTCCTGGCACCGGCACGTGAACACAGGCGACAAGGATTTCATTTATCTCGCGGCGACGACCGGCCCGCTCTCTCTGTCTCTGGGATTGGCGGTCTACGAGGACGAGCGGTATCCCGACTATTGGGTCTTCGGCCACAAGAGCGAAAGCGCGATGAAGTCGCTGATTCCGGGCGCGGACGACAGCACGCGCGTCCGCGCGGCCGCGGAATCGTCGACGGAGCCTCTCAACCAGACCGATGCGCACTACCGGCAACAGTTGTCTTTTTCGGGGGGCGAGGAGAAACGACGCCGCCAAAGCCGGGTGTTGGTAAAAGGAGCAGAGATCGCTTTCGAAAAGACGGCCATGGGCCGCATTCGCTATGTGATCGACCCGCGAACCGGCTTTCTCATGCGGGTTCTGGGGACGCTGTTGGCCGAGATCTCTTCGGGAAAACGCTCCGGCGCGCACCGGCACATGTACGAAGAGGTGAATTATATTTTGTCCGGTTGCGGCTACAGCATGATCGAAGATCGGCGATACGACTGGGGGAGGGGCGACGTTCTCTGCATACCGGTATTTGCGTGGCACCAGCATTTCAACACCGGTGAGGAGCCGGCACGGCTGCTGGTCCATCACAACCGGCCGCTGATGGAAAACCTTGGCTTCATGCACGTCGAGCAGGGCGAGCCGAGCGATGAGTGAGGCGACGATGAAAATTCAGGCGGTGAAGAAACTAATTTTTTTAACGGGCGCGCTTTATTTTTTTCTCGCCCTTCCCGCGACGGTGTCCGCGCAGCGCAAGACGCTGCGCATCTCTTATCCCGCGCCGGTCACCGTGTATCTCCCTCTTTGGGTGGCCAAAGACGCGGGCTTCTTCGCCAAGAACGGCCTTGACGTCGAGCTCGTTCACGTTGGCTCCTCGCCGCTGTCGCTGTCGGCTTTTTTCGCCGGCGAGATCGATATCCTGGGCGGGGGGGGCTCGGCCGGACCGAACGCGTATCTACGCGGGCAACGCGACCTGGTGTTTTTCGCCTCGATGAACAACAAGTTTGTCTTTACCATCTACGGCCATCCGTCGATCGCGAGCCTGCAAGGGGTGCGCGGCAAGCGCATCGGAGTGACGCGTTTCGGCGGAACGATGGACTTCGCGACGCGCTATTTTCTGAAGCAGACGGGAATAGATCCGGGCCGGGATGCGACGTTGATTCAGGTCGGCCGGGCGCAGGATATCCTGTCCGCGCTGACGGCCGGCTCGATCGACGCGGGGACGATGGCATTTCCCTACGACATCAAAGCCAAGGAGATCGGTTATCGAGAGCTCGCCGATCTCACGCAGAGCGGCGCGCGCTACGCCTCGTCGTCGATGCTGGCGCGAAGGCAATTTCTGGCGCAGAACAAGGCGCGGATGGAAGGACTGGTTCGCGCCCTGATCGAAGCCATTCACTTGATCCGGATGCGCCGCGACGAAGCAATAAACATTCTCGCCCGTTATACCCGGCTGAGCGACGCGAAGGTGCTGGGTCAGACCTTGGATTTTCACAACCGGGTCATCTGGCCGCGCGTGCCGGAAATCCAACCGGAAGATCTCAAATTGGTTTTGGAAGAGCTGGCGGAGGCCAACCCCAAGGCGCGCGAGATCGATCCCGCCGAGCTGATCTACGACCGGATCGTGAGGGATGTCGTCCAATCGGGCTTCGTCGAGCAGCTGTACCGGTAGAATGGAGTCGTGATGCTATGAACACTGATTTGCGAGACTGGATCGCCGCGGTAGAAACCTCCGGCGAGATCACGACGCTTAGCGGCGCGGACTGGAACAAAGAGATCGGTACGGTTGTCGAGCTCAACGCCAAGGCGCGCGGGCCGGCGCTGCTCTTCGATCAGATCAAAGGCTACCCGGCGGGCTTCAGGCTGCTGGCCGGGGCGATGTCGAGCGCCCGGAGGCTCGCCCTGACGCTCGGTTTTCCGCTCGATCTCGAAGGGCTGGAGCTCATCCGCTTCATGAAGGAGAAAATGCATGCCTGGAACGACCATCTTCAGGAATATTCCCCTCGCCAGATCGAAAGCGGCGCCGTTTTTGAAACGATCGACAAAGGCGGGCAAGTCAACCTGCTGAAATTTCCCTCCCCGCTGTGGCACGAAGAGGACGGCGGGCGCTACATCGGGACAGGCTCGGTCGCCATCATGCGGGACCCCGACAGCGGCTGGATCAACCTGGGCACCTATCGGGTGATGGTGCACGACGAGAAACGAGCCGGCATCTTTATCGCGCCCGGTCACCACGGCCGGATCATCATGGAAAAATACTGGCGGGCGGGCAAACCGTGTCCCATCGCGGTCTCGGCCGGCCATCACCCCCTGATCTTTTTCGCCGGCTCCTCTTCTCTGCCGATCGGCGCTTCGGAGTACGGCTATGTCGGGGCGATTCTGGGCGAGCCGGTCCCGGTCGTCCGCGCGCCGGTCACCGGGCTGCCGCTGCCGGCGTTCAGCGAAATCGCGTTCGAGGGCTGGCTCAACCCGAACGAGTTCGAGAGCGAAGGGAAATTCGGCGAATGGCCCGGGTATTACGTGAGCGAAGCCAAGCCGGAGCCGGTGATCCGGGTCGAGGCCGTCTATCACCGTAACGATCCGATTCTGCTCGGCGCCTGGCCCGGCAAGCCGCCGCACGACAGCACCTACCGGCATTCCATCATCAAGTCGGCGAGCCTCTGGCGGCTGCTTGAGCGCGCGAGTATCCACGGCGTCACGGGAGTCTACCGGCCGGAGGCGGGCGCGGCGAACCTCTTGACCGTCGTAAGCATCAAGCAGCTCTACGACGGTCACGCGCGCCAGGTCGGCGCCGTGGCGTCGCAGCTCCTCCACCCTTCGCACTCGACGCGCTACGTGGTGGTGGTCGATGACGGCATCGACATCACGAACCTCGAGGAAGTGATGTGGGCCGTCTGCACCCGCAGCGACCCGGCGCGCTCGATTGCGATCATCGACCAGACCCACGCCAACGCCCTCGATCCCATGGCGCGCTCTCGCTACGACAAAGCGGCGGGCAATACGGCCTCCTGCGCCGTGATCGATGCTTGCTGGCCTTTTCGATCTCTATCCAAGGTCCCGAAAGTGGCGGAATCGAGCGAGGAGTTTAAGAAGCAGGTGAAGGCCAAGTGGTCGGGGATACTGCCGTTTTAGGCCCTTCTTTTTTCAAGTATGTTCTCTCTGCAAGAACCAACCGGCGGGAATCTCACGGCCAAGGCTGAGGCGGCGGGCGTTGGCGAGGATCCTCGCTCCCGTGGCGGCATGTTGGATGCCTAGGCCGATGTTGTTGCAGCGACAGGAACTTAGCATGTCGATGACAAAAATCGCGGCCCTCTTGTTGGCTGTCTTCTGGCTGGCTCCGTCAGGCCTCCCGGCGGCGGAAAAATCTTTGCGCATCGCTTATCCGGCGCCGACGGCATCGTTCCTGCCGCTCTGGACGGCGCACGACGCGGGGCTTTTCAAGAAGCACGAGCTCGCGGTCGAAGTGATTCAGGTCGGCTCCTCCACCCGCGGCATGGCGGCTCTTCTGGCGGGCCAGGTCGATATCCTGGCGGGCGGAGGCACCGGCGGCATTATCGCGCAGCTCCAGGGCTACAACGATCTCGCGATCTTCGGCACCAACGTGCACACCTGGGTGTTTACGGTTTACAGCAATCCGTCGATCAAAGAGATCGCGCAGCTTCGCGGCAAGAAGATGGGCGTGACGCGCTTCGGCGGCACCCTCGATTTCGCCGCGCGCTATTTTTTGAGAAGCCAGAACCTGGAACCAGGAAAGGACGTGGTTTTGATCCAGGTCGGCACGTCGGCCGATATTCTCACGGCTCTGGCAAACGGCGCGGTCGAATCCGGCATGATGTCGGTGCCGTATCTATTCATCGCCAGGAGGTTGGGGCTGCGCGAGCTGGTCGATCTCTCGCAGAGCGGCATCCGCTACGCCCAGGCGGCGCTGGTCGCCAGGAAAAGTTTTCTGCGGGACAACCGTGAAGTCGTCGCAAGGTTTATCAAGTCGCAGATCGAGGCGACGCATTTTCTGAAAACCCGTCTTGCCGAGGGAATGAAGATTTTAGGCCGCTACACGCGGACCGACGACGAGGATATTCTCAAACAGGCATACCATTACCACGTCGACCGGCTGCTCTCGCGCGTGCCGGATATCCGGCCGGAAGATATCAAACTGCTCCTGGAGGAAGCGGCGCTGACCAATCCCAAAGCCAAGGGCGCGAATCCGCAGGATTTCATCGACGAGGGGCCCGTGCGGGAAGTCGTTCGCTCCGGCTTCGTCGAGCAGTTGTACAAAAAGTAGGGGGGCGAATGGAAGATTTGAGAAGCTGGCTGAAAGAGATCGACGCGCTCGGCGAGTTAAAGCGCGTCGACGGCGCGGACGCCGAGCTCGAGATCGGCGTAATCACCGAAATCAACGGCCAACGGCGCGGGCCGGCGCTTTTGTTCGACGAGATTCCAGGCTTCCAAAAAGGATTTCGGATTCTTTCGGGGTCGGTCCTAAACGCCAAGCGGCTCGGCGTGACGCTCGGCTTTCGCGACGTCGATACCGATCGGCAGCTGGTCTCGCGCCTGGAAGGGAAGATGAGCGAGTACGAGCGCCGCGCCGCGGACTATCCGACGCAGGACGTCTCGGACGCGCCTCTCCTCAAGCACCGCTATCGCGAGTCCGATGTAAACCTGCTTCAGTTCCCCGCGCCCAAGTGGCACGAGCACGACGGCGGAAAATATCTGGGCACGGGCTGCGTCGTCATCACCAAAGATCCCGACAGCGGCAGGATCAACTTCGGCTCTTACCGGCTGATGCTGCAAGACAAGAAGACCGTAACCCTCCATATTTCTCCGGCGCATCACGGCGCGATCAACGTGAAAAAATATCACGACCGGGGCGAGGCCGCTCCGGTCGCGGTCTCGCTGGGGCACCATCCGCTCTACCTGATGATCTCAGGCATGGGCATCTCGTATGGAATATCGGAGTACAATTATCTCGGCGCGGTGATGGGCGAATCCGCTGCCGTGATTCGCGGCGAGGCGACGGGCCTTCCGGTTCCGGCGGGCAGCGAAATGGCTTTCGAGGGATATTGCCCGCCCGGCGAGCTGCGCGAAGAGGGGCCGTTCGGCGAGTACACCGGCTACTACGCCTCGGGCAGAGGGAAAGAACCGATCATCGACGTCAAAGCCGTCTACCACAGAGACGATCCGATCAATCTCGGCTCGCCGCCGGGGTTGCCGCCGCACGATTACTCTTACGCCAGCTGCCTGATCAAGTCGGTGAACGTCAAGGAATCGCTCGCGCGGGACGGCATCCCCGACGTGAAAGGCGTCTGGTATCACGAAGCGGCGGGGGTGAATTTCTTCGCCGTGGTTTCGATTCGCCAGCGTTATCCCGGCCACGCGCGGCAGGTCGGCCACGTCGCGTCGCAATGCCAGGCGGCGGGGAATCACCTGGGCCGCTACGTCGTCGTCGTCGACGACGATATCGATCCGGCGAATATCAACGAAGTCCTCTGGGCAATCGGCACGCGGTCCAATCCCGAAAAGGACATCGACATCATCCGCAACACGTACACAAGTCCGCTCGATCCGATCTATTCCAGAGGGGCGAAGGTCGCCTTCGGCGCCCGCGCGGTCATCGACGCCTGCAAGCCGTACGATTGGATCAAAGAATTTCCCAGGACCGCGTCGTCGAGCGCGGAGTTGAGACAAAAAGTTATAGGAAAGTGGCAGGACCTCTTCGGGCAGAAATAGGAAATTCGGATAACCAGTTATCGTCACTCCCGCGGAAGCGGGAGTCCAGGTTTGAGAAGACTGGATTCCCGTTTTCACGGGAATGACGGATTGTGCAAAGTCGTGGGCCTGTGGTTGAGTCCGTTTAGACTTAGGAATTCGAGACAACAGGAGTCATCGCAGCGATGGCGAAATTCAAAGTAATCGGCCGGCCGCTCGCGCGCGAAGACGGGTTAGGCAAGGTCACCGGCAGTGCTTGCTACGCGGCCGACGTGGTCCGTCCGGGGACGCTCTGGGGCAAGGTTCTGCGCAGCCCGCTGCCGCACGCGCGCATTATCAATATAGATACGAGCCGGGCGAAGGCGCTGCCCGGCGTCAAAGCCGTTATCACCGCCGCGGACGTGAGCCCGAAGCTGATCGGACACACTTTCCCCGATTCGCCGGCGCTGGCGCGCGAGCGCGTGCGTTTTGTCGGCGACAAAGTCGCCGCCGTCGCCGCCGTGGACAAGGACATCGCCGAGGAGGCGGTCGGTCTGATCGACGTCGAATACGAGGAGCTGCCGGCGGTCTTCGATCCGCTGGAGGCGATGAAGCCCGACGCGCCGCTGATCCATCCGGATTACGCGAGTTATAATCTGCCCAAGAGCAAGGCGCCGGAGCGGCGCAACGTGCAGAACGTGCTCACCGCCGGGAAGGGCAATGTCGAGCAGGGCTTCGCCGAATCGGCCAAAATATTCGAGCATACGTTCCGCACGCAGATGGTGCACCAGGGCTACATCGAGCCCAACACGTGCTCGGTGGAGATCGACGGCGAAGGGAGAGTGCTCATCTGGGCGGCGACGCAGTCGCCCTTCAGCGTGCGCGATCAGATGGCGCACTACCTGGAGGCGCCGAAGGAGCGCGTGATCCTGCACCCGGTGGTCGTCGGCGGATCGTTCGGCGGCAAGGATTACCTGACCGACATTCCCCTCGCCTACTATTTAGCCAAGGCGACCGGCAAGCCCGTCCGTTTCGTGCGCACCTATGCCGAGGAGTTAATGGCCGCCTCGCCGCGCCATCCTTCGATCATCGTGCTTCGCACCGGCATCAAAAGCGACGGCCGCTTGTGGGCGCGGGAAGCGCGCGTGATCTATAACGGCGGCGCTTACGGCGCGTTCAAACCGAGTCCGCCGGCGCACATGAGCGGCGGATTGACGATGGGCGGCGCGTACCGTGTGCCTCACACGCGTCACGAGAGCATGTGCGTCTATACGAATCAGGTCCCCGGCGGCTACATGCGGGCCTCCGGCGAGCTGCAAACCGTCTTCGCTTCCGAGACCCACATGGATATGATCGCGCACGAGCTGGGCGCGGACCCGCTGGAGTTTCGCTTCATGAACGCGCTTGTCGAAGGCGATTCCAATTACGCCGGCTTCGAGTATCGGGACATCAAGTGCCGCGAAGTGCTCGAACGCGCGCGGAAGGTTTGGAAAAAACCCAGGTTGAAGCCGCAGAAACCGGGAAATTTAACCGGCCGCGGCATCGCGTTGACGTGCCGACACATCGGCCAGGGTCGATCCGAAGCCGAGCTCCTGCTCGGAAAAGACGGAAACGTCCGGCTCAACGTCGGCGTGCTCGACGTCGGCACCGGTGTTCACGTCATCCAGAAGCAGATCGTGGCGGAGATTCTCGGCATCGAGCCCGAGCGCGTCAGCGTCGAAGTCCCGGACACGAACCACGCCCCATATCACGACGGCATCAAAGGACAGGGCGCCACCCACGTCATCGGGCAGGGCGTTGCGCGCGCGACGCAGGCGCTGATCGAAAGCTTGAAGGCGCGCGCGGCGATTCAATGGGAGGTCGACCCCACACGCGTCGAATGGAAAAACGGCGGGGTACGGCTCATCGACGGCAAGCCAAGGCTCGATCTCAAGCAGCTCGCGGCGCTGTCCCCGGGAGAGCCGGGCCGCGGCTTTGCCTATTACGATGGACGGGTGCGACCCCGAGAACATATTTTTCAAGCTGCTATTTCCGACGTGGAAGTTGATCGCGACACCGGGCAGGTTCAAGTCAGGCAAATGCGGACGTTCCACGACGTGTCGGTCGTCATCAATCCGATCACGCATCAAGGCCAGATCGAAGGGGGGATGATGCAAGGATTGGGAATGGCTTTGTGCGAAGAGATTGTTTTGGACGAGGGGCGCGTCGCGACGCTCAGCCTCGGCGATTATAAAATGCTCACGGCGCGCGACGTGCCGCCGCGCGAGACCACGCTGGTTCACGGCGCCACGCACGGGCCGGGGCCGTTCAATGCCAAGCCCGCGGCAGAGCACGCTATCACGCCGATTCCCCCGGCTGTGGGGAACGCGGTTTTCGACGCGACCGGGGTGCGCCTGACAAGCCTGCCGCTCGCCGCAGAGAAGATATATCTGGGATTGCGCCGACCTAAGTAGAAGTCCGTCTCAATCGGTTTGACATCGCCAAGCGCGCCGGATTACCTTTCGGCTGGCGAGCGGTCGGAAAGCAGGAGGCATCCTATGGTCATCAACGTCAACCATCTTCACATCAAGACGGCAGATCCGGAGAAGACGGCGCAGTGGTTTGTAAAAAATCTCGGCGCGAAGATCGCGGCGGAAAATCGGAGCGGAGATCGCGTCACCTTCCGGCTCGATCTGCACGGGCTGGCGATGAACGTGACGGATTTTATCGAAGGGCAGAAGCTCGGGCAGCACTACGGGATGGAGCATCTGGCGCTGGACACCGACGACATCGCCGGCGAGGTCAAAAGACTGAAAGCCGCCGGCGCGCGTATCCTCGAAGAGCGGCAGCTTCCCGACGGGCGCCACGTCTGCTTCTTCGAGGGGCCCGAAGGCGTGCGGCTTGAGGTCATGGAAGTCCTCAAATGAAAGAGAGCGCGCAGATGCGGCGGCTGCTCTTGAAAGGCGGCCGGCTGCTCGATCCCGCAAGCGGGCTGGACCGGCTGCTCGACGTGCGTATTCAAAACGGCTGCGTCAAGGCGATCGGAGCCAACCTCCCGGCAGCCGGCGCGACCGTGCTCAACGTCAAAGGTCTGGTGGTCGTTCCCGGATTGATCGACGTTCATCTTCATCTGATGAACGGCCTGGGCGCTTTCGGCGCGGATCCCGATCTGTTCGGCGTCGGTTCGGGCGTGACCACGGTCGTGGATGCAGGCAGCACGGGCCACAGCCTTTTCCCGGTTTTCCGAAAGTACGTCGCCGAGCCGGCCAGGAGCCGGGTGCTGGCCTACGTGAACCTCTCGACCCTGGGTTCGGTGGCGGGCCCCGGATACGCCGCGCTCGCCGATCCGCGGCTGATCGACGAAGAAAAAATCGCCGCCGTGGTCGAGGCCAATCGCGACCGGATCGTCGGCATCAAAGTGATAGCGACCGGAGCGGCGCTCGGCGCCGAGGGGCTGAAGCCGCTCAAGCGGGCGCGGCGGCTCGCGGATCGTTTGCGGTTGCCGCTGCTCGTGCATATCGGCGAGAGCTGGGGGCGCGGCGCGGAGCCGCCTTCGATCGGCAAGGTGCTGGCTCATCTTCGCGCGGGAGATATCGTGACCCACATGTTTACCGCTCACCCCGGAGGTTTGCTCGACCCGAACGGCAAGCTGTGGCCGCAGGCGCGCGACGCGCGAGACTCAGGAATCCTGTTCGACGTGGGGCACGGGCTTCACAATTTGAACTTCGACGTTGCGCGCCGCGTGCTCGATCAAGGTCTCCAGCCGGACGGCGTCTCCACCGACGGTCATCGCGGCAACCGGGCAGGTCCGGTCTATGATCTCCCCACGACCATGGCAAAGCTTATGGCATTGGGTTTCTCGCTTTCTCAGGTCGTCGAGATGGCGACGGCCAACGCTGCCCGGCTGCTCAAGCGCGAAAAAGAGCTGGGCGCGATCCGAGTCGGCCGCGTGGCGGAGATCACGGTGCTGAGAGCCGAAGAACGCGAGTGGCAAGCCGTCGATTCACAGCATGGCAACCTCAAGGCCCGGCAGGCTCTGGCGCCGGTCTTCACCATCCGCAACGGCATGGTTTACGAACCGCTACCGAGCGAACGGCCGTGACCTACCGGATTCGCCAGCCTGCGTCAACGTGTGAGAGGCTGGAGTAGTGGAGTGATGGAGTAATGCGTTTAATCTCTTTGGGGTCAATTCCCCGCAGCTTGCTGCGTAGTGGTGGTTGGTAGCACTGCCAGAGTCCGTCATTCCCGCATGCTTTTAGCGGGAATCCAGTCGAATTTCGGACTGGACCCCCGATTAAAACATTCGGGGGTGACCCATTCGACTTTACTCAGGGTCATGG
>JBGPGE010000005.1:0-80238 GCA_041483675.1 Binatia bacterium | reverse complement strand
TGTGGTCTTTTGTGCTCTATCCTTCAAACCCGGTAAACCATTGGCGCCCTTTTGGTTTTTCCCCCCTTGGGGTTTGGTTTAACCCCCCCCCCCCCCCCCCCCCGATCGGGTTGGGGGCAGGCTTTAAGCGAAGCAAAAGTTCGTCATGCCCGCGGAAGCGGGCATCCATGGTTGTGGCAGAGTGGGCCATGAGGCAAAGACTGGATTCCCGCTTGCACGGGAATGACGGAATGGGGAGATAGCCGACTTCCAGTCGACGGTTTCCGAACCCCTCGGCTTGGAGCCGAGGATTGTTCAGTCCGAGTCGCGCTCAACGTTGGTATCGATGCGTTTCAGGAACCCCCGTCCGCTCCCGATGGGTTCCACCGGGATTAATTCGATTCGGCCGTCGTGCGGGATCACGTGGACTTTTTGTCCCGGCTTGATCCCCAAAGTTTTGCGAGCTGCTCGCGGAATAACAATCTGAAATTTCCGCGAGACTGTGACAGTTTCCACTCGAAATTCCTATCGATCACAATATCTGATGCGCCGACCTTAGCACGGGTTCAGTCTCTGAGCAATTCCCTTTCCCAGGTGATGATGGATCGAAGCCGGCGCCGCAAAGCTCCGGCTAGGCCCTCTACTGCACCACCACCGCTTCTCCCTTGCCGATCACGACCTCGCGGATTTTGGCGGGAAGGTCGAAAGGCGCGTCGAGATTGAAGCCTTTGGGGCTTTCGGGTGTGCGCGTGAAGAACGTCACCAGCTCCTGCAACACAGGCTTCGGCAGAGGGACGCCGAGGATCGTCGCAGATCCAAATTGAAACTGGCCTTTACCGTCGTGCGTGCGGAGGACCCCGCGCGCGGTTATCGGGACCTTGCCGGAGAGGTAATTCAACGGGTCCATGACCCCCTGGCTGTTGCGATGGCGCTTGAATTCGTCGAGATCGACCAGCGCCCGTCCGGCGAGCGCGCCGTCGCCAACGATATTGATCTGTGGGTCGGTGAGACCCCGGGGAATACTATCCTTCGCGTTGAACGCCAGGTAAGAATTGACTTCGTTTTCCGAGACCGGAGTTCTTTTCGCCTGGACCGGAACCGCCGAACCATTTTTAGTGATCTCTTCGATCTTGCGCTGTAGCCGGTCGCCGTCCTGCTTCGAGAGCTGAAGCGCGAGCGTCGTGGAGACGGACAGGCCGAGGACGAACAGCGCCATAGACAACCTGCTCTCGGTTCTTGCGAACGTCATCCACCATTAGGATACGGTTTACGGAAAGGTCGTTCAAGACGGTGATCTGTTTTTTGCGCGGGCGCGGCGCAAGTCACCGGAACCAGTCGCGCTGCCGCGTGATGTATTCCGCGGTGCGGTAGGCAAGCGCCGCGATGGTGGCGGTGGCGGGATAACCGGACATGGTCGGAAAGACGGAGGAGCCGACGATGAAGAGATTGGGCACGTCGTGGGTCTGGCAGTATTCGTTGACCACCGATTTCCGAGGGTCGCTCCCCATGCGCGTGCCGCCGCACTGGCGCGTCGGCGCCGGGCGCGGCAGCTCCGTCCAGACTTTGCTCGCGCCCGCCTCATGCAGGATGCCCTCCGCGATCCCGGCGAGAAAGCGATGCATCCTCTTTTCGTTCTCGTGAAACGCAAACGTGACCCGGGGCAGCGGCAGGCCCCAGGGGTCGCGGCGGCGCGGATCGAGATCGACGCGATTGTCGCGGCGCGGCAGCGTCTCCGGCGCCATGTGGATGTCGAACGTGCGCGTGTAGTAGCGCGCGAAGTATTCTTTGTACTCCCGTCCCCAGCTCCGCATGCCGGGCGGCACCACGTCCATCCGTGAGATCGGCGTGCCGTCGCCGCTCGCGCCCATGGTCCCGCCGCGAATAAAGCCCAGGCCCGTATGATCGAAGTTGTTGCCGTTGAAGTCGTCGATGCGCATCGTGGCCGAGCCGGGGCCGATGAAGGCATTGATGATATGGTCGTCGAACAACCCGTAAATCCGCATGTCGCCGTGGCCGAAAAAGCATTTGCCGACCAGCCCGCTCGAATTGGCCAGGCCGTTTCTGAATCGTTTCTCGCCGGTTTTCGACAACAGCAACAGCCGGACGTTATCGAACACAAAAGCCGACAGAATGACGACGCGGGCGCGCTGCTCCTGCAAGCCGCCTTGTGCGTCGAAATATTTAACTCCGGTCGCGACGCCCTTATCGTCGGTTGTGATCGACGCAACTTTGCAGTTGGCGCGTAAGTCCACGTTGCCGGTCTCCAGCGCGACGGGAATCGCCGTGTAGAGAGTGGACGCCTTCGCGCTCACGTGGCAGCCGTAGTGGTTGCAGTGGCCGCAGTAGACGCAGGCGGGCCGCTCCGGCATGCGCGTGTCATAGGGCGGCGGCGGGCGATAAGGCTCGGAAAGAACCGCGGCGGGGCCGTTGAATGGATGATAACCCAGCCGACGGCAGGCGGCGCCGAAGAGTTCCATCTTGGCGTTGGTTCTTAGCGGCGGCAGCGGATAGGGCTTGCGCCTGGGGCCGGCGAACGGATTCATCCCCGAGGCGCCCGAGACGCCGAACTCCCACTCGAAGCGCTCGTAGTAGGGCTCGAGGTCGTCGTAGCCGATCGGCCAGTCCACGACGTCGTAATCGCTTAAGTCGATTCCGGCCCGCTCGGCGGCTCCCGTAGCCACTTCGTTACTGTAAACTTTGAAATCGCCCGGCATAAAGCGCGACGCCTGGCCGGTCCAGAGCAGCAACGCGCCGCCGAGCGCGTTGAACGGGCTGGTGCCGTGGCGTATTGCGCCCGGTTCCTTCGGATTTGTCCGGAAAATTCTCGGCTCGTTCTTAACCCATTCGAGCGTATTCGGGCGTGCGATGAAGCTGATCGAATCGAGCCCGGCATAGTCTTCCCGCTTGATCGCCGGGCCGCGCTCGAAGGCGACGACTTTGAGACCGGCGGTCGCCAACTGCTTGGCCAGAATGCCGCCGACGGCGCCGACGCCGACGAGACAGATATCGGCGATCGACGCGCTCATGCTTCAGCCGGTTTTTTCGGCGGGCCGTCGCAGGCGACCGGCTCAAGGTCGACGACTTTGTCGATGTAGGGGTCGGGATAGCCGTACTGTTGTCCGGGAAAGCCGACAAGTCGCCAGCCGATTAAGTCTCTGTTCCCGCAGTGGCTCGGCTCGCCGAAGACGCCTTCGAGGACGTGAGAGCGCAGGAGTTCGAAGAACTCATCGCCTTGACTTAGCTCTTCGACCTGCCCGGCTTCGAGCGCGCTCAGCACCGCATCCTGCTCGTTCTCGCTGAGTTTAAGAAAAGATGCGCTGAATTTCGCCTTCGCATGTTTCTCGATTGCTCTCAGGCCGCGCCGGTAATGAGGCAAGAGAGAACGGTAAACACCGGCGAGCGCGCGGTCGATGTAATATAGCGCCCCGGCTTCGATAGCGCCCGGCGTATCCGTAGAGGGAAGGATGCGGCCGGCGATGGCTTCGACAAGCCGCGCCTGCCGTGGCGTCAGAGCTTTTAGTGTTTCGCCGCGCTGCACGCGGGTTCGTGTGGATTTCGTTTGCATCAACTCTGTCGAGCAAGTTTAGGCGCGAATCTCAAGCAGAGATAAAACGGAAAGTGCGCCGCTTGTCAAGACGATCATCGCTCGGCAGTTTGACAGCGGACTCCGCAGCGCCTAGTTTGTGGCGAAGAAAACGACGACGGCGACTTTCGGCCGATTTCGTGGAGAGCGAGCAAATAGTGGATACGACAATGACGCGGATCATCCCCTGGCTGTTAATGTTGGCGGCGGCGCTCGCGCCGGGTGTGCCGTCGCTCCGCGCTCAGGAGAGCAAAGAGGCGTCGTCCGCTCAAGCGCTGGTGCAGCCGCAGATCCTCAAGCTTCCGATGACAGGTGGCGGTTTTTTCGGCGGCGAGGTCGCGATGTCGGCGCACTTCTACAAGCCCCAGGGAGACGGGCCGTTTCCGGTGGTCGTTTTCTCGCATGGCCGCGCGGCTGATCGCGAGGTGCGCGCGAATCTCAAATATCCCGTCCCGGTCGGGCACGGCAACTTTTGGCGGCGCAAGGGCTTCGCGGTCATCGCGCCGGTGCGGCGGGGATACGGCGAAACCGGCGGTGTGGATGCTGAAGCCTCCGGCGCCACCTGGCGCTTCGGCTCGTGCCGGACCGATCCTGATTATGCAAAGGTGGCGAAGATCGCGGGAGAGGTGGTGCTCGCCACGCTGGATTGGGCGCGGGAACAGCCGTGGGCCGCCAAGGACAAAATCCTGCTCGTCGGACAGTCCGTGGGCGGGCTGACTACGGTCGCAGTCGCCGCCGGAAACCCGCCCGGCGTGTTCGGCGCCATCAACTTTTCCGGGGGCGCCGGGGGCTCGCCGGACGACTCGCCGGGCCGGAGTTGTAAGCCCGAGAACCTGACCAAGCTGTTCGAGGAATTCGGCAAGACGGCGCGGATACCCTCGCTCTGGCTCTACGCGGAAAACGATTTATTCTGGGGAGCGGAAGCGCCCAAGGATTGGCACGGGGCGTTCAGCGCCGGCGGCAGCAAGACTCACTTCGTGATGACGCCGCCGGTGCCCGGAGTCAAAGACGGCCATGCGCTGCTGGCCTCCGGCGGCCGCTTGTGGTCGCCGCCCGTGAACGATTTCGTCAAGCAACTCGGATTCTGATAGTTTTCTTCTTTTACGCGCCAGCCTCTCCGGCAATCACGAGAGTGGTTCGGCGATGATTCCGATCCCAAGACTCACACCGCCACTCAGAAGGGCGTGTCGGCAAAGGTCCGCCTCTCCCGCGCCGGCTTCCAGCCAGTCAAAAAATTCTTTTATTGGGGCTTGGTTTATCGTATATTGTTCGCACATGAGCGAGTTGTTGACAACCGAAGCTGCCGCGAAATACCTCGGCGTCACACCGTCCCGAGTGCGTCAATTTATATTGGAAGACAGACTGAAGTCGGTCAAATACGGCCGGGACCACCTGATTGAAGTGTCTGACTTGAGGCAGTTTGCGCAGCACGGGAAAAAGAAGCGAGGCAGACCGGAAAAGCAGCGAGGAACACGCTTGCGTAAGCGTTAGGATTTATATAGTATCAACTTATGGACAGACGGAACGGAAAGGCCGAGAGCGAAAGTTTCAAAGAGCCGACCCGTGACAGCCCTCTCGTGGTCGTGCAGGGCGATACGCGGGAGGTCATCCGATCTTTGCCCGACAATACTTTTCAGTGTGTAATAACATCTCCGCCTTATTGGGGAGTCCGGGATTACGGCGTTGAATCCCAGATTGGGGCGGAACCTGATTTGAACCACTATATTCAGGGACTAGTCGACATATTCGGGGAGGTCAGGCGCGTGTTGCGGCCTGACGGAACCTTCTGGCTCAACATCGGGAATACTTACACTTCCGGCGGTAGAAAGTGGCGGCAGGAGGATTCCAAGAACAGAGGACGTGCGATGTCCTATCGTCACCCGACGCCTGAAGGTTTGAAGAAGAAGGACCTCATAGGGGTAGCGTGGATGGTTGCAATGGCTTGTCAAAGAGAGGGCTGGTATCTGCGAAACGACCTTATTTGGTACAAGCCTAACTGCCAGCCAGAGAGCGTGAAAGACCGGTTTACTGTAGCTCACGAGTATCTGTTCCTGTTCACAAAATCTGAGCAGTACTCGTTTTATCAGGAAATAACGAAAGAGCCGACCGCCGATGCGAACGGCTTGAAGAATAAGAGAACGGTCTGGTCCGTCAATACTGAGCCTTGCCCCGACGCTCACTTCGCTGTATTTCCACGCGCCCTAATTCGTCCATGTATGCTTGCGGGTTCAAAGGAAGGGGACTTAGTTCTCGACCCATTTTTTGGCGCAGGCACCGTCGGGATTGTGGCAAAGGAATTAGGTCGGAGGTGCGTCGGTATAGAGATAAACCCGGAATACATTAAGATTGCGAAGAGAAGGACCTCGCTGGTACAAGCAACACTTATTCCGGCGGTATAGCGAAGCTCCACGTAGCGTGCACGACACAGCGGCTCTTCAGCAGATTTTTTATCTGAAGCTTTCTTTCGCTGCCGGCATCGAAATAGAGTTGGTAGAGGTCCTTGCCCTTTGAGCGTACGTAGCAGTATCCGGGTTTTGGAAACTGTTTACTCTTGAGTTGCATCTCGAGCTTCCCGTTCTTAGCGGCGAGCATGAGAGTTCTTGGAATTTCCACAAGCTCGTAGCGCCAGTGGGGCGCGCGGTCGAGAGCTCGTAGAGTGAATATGCGTTCATAATTTTGAAGATGCTGCAGGAAAGCTTTTCTTAGCTGGACCAGGTCCTTCGGATTGTCTCCCCACAGGCCTCGACCCAGCTCCATGAACTTGCTAATCCAAATTTTGCTTTCCCTGATATTCGTGTCGGCTTGGGTCTTGAGGGATACTCTCGTTCCGTTGATCGTAATATCGTGGCCTCGATGACCTTTGGGCGCTAAACTTGCGTCGTGACCGCTCATCTTGAGGACCTTCTCCAGCACATATTCGAACTTGTCCTTGGAAAAAGGCTCAGCGGAGAAACTGTGATGGATGCGCAATGCGTCTCCAAAATTGTCAAGGGTCGTCTGATCAAGAAGATCGGAATCCAAGATCTGGAAAGTATGGGGGCTTTCGAACACTTGGATCACCCGATCAAGCCAGTAGATTTGCCCGGCCGTAAGGCTGGGGATTTTATGGACTAAGTCTTCGATCTTTCGTTGCTTGTCGTTGGTCATATTTCACTTCACGCCGACTGACTACGCCACCCCGAAAGAAGGCGTGCCTTCTCGATTTATTGCTTGTAGCCCCTCTCGGCGGCGGGATAGGAGAGTGTGGCGGGATTATCGGTCAACTATTTAGGTTTTGTCAAACGGACGAAGAACTAAGGATGCTTGCAAAACGGGCGAAGCCATAGTTAAATTTATGGTCTGCGCAAGAGACTCAAGGCAAGGAGCAAATCATGGCTGACAATTTGAAACCCCGGAGCCGGGCGATCACGGACGGGCCGAACCGGGCGCCGTCGCGCTCGATGCTGAAAAGCGTCGGGTTTACGGATGAAGACCTGGCGCGGCCCATCGTCGGAGTCGCCAACACCTGGATCGAGATCGGGCCGTGCAATTTTCACCTGCGACGGTTGGCGGCCAAAGTGAAAGAGGGCATCCGCGCCGCGGGCGGCACGCCGATGGAGTTCAACACCGTCTCCATCTCGGACGGCATCAGCATGGGCGCGGAAGGCATGAAGTGCTCGCTCGTCAGCCGCGAGGTGATCGCCGACTCTATCGAGCTCGTCGCGCGCGGCAACCACTTCGACGCGCTGGTCTGCATCTCGGGCTGCGACAAGACCAACCCCGGCGTGGTGATGGCGCTGGCCAGACTCGACATTCCCGGCCTCGCGCTCTACGGCGGCTCGATCGCTCCCGGCCATCTCGGAGAGCGCGACTTGACGATTCAAGACGTCTTCGAAGCGGTCGGCGCGTATGGCAGCGGCAAGATCGATGCCCGACAGCTCAAGGCGATCGAAGACACCGCCTGTCCCGGCGCGGGGGCGTGCGGCGGGCAGTTCACCGCCAACACCATGTCCACGGTGATGGAATTTCTCGGCATCTCGCCGCTCGGGAGCAACGGCATCCCGGCGATGGTGGCGGAGAAAGACGAGGCGGCGTTCAACGCCGGGAAACTCGTCATGGATCTGCTTCGCCGCGACATTCGTCCGTCGCAGATTCTCACGCGCAAAGCGGTTGAAAACGCCATCGTCTCGGTTGCAGCGACCGGCGGCTCGACCAACGCGGTGCTGCACCTGCTCGCCATCGCGCGCGAAGCGGGCGTTGAGCTGGCCATCGACGACTTCGACCGGATCAGCTCGCGCACGCCGCTGATCGCCGACTTAAAGCCAGGCGGCAGGTTCGTCGCCAGCGATCTCTACCGGGCCGGCGGGATTCAATTCCTCGCCAAAAGATTGCTTGAAGGCGGTTTCGTTCACGCCGATACACTAACCGTCACCGGCAGAAGCCTCGGTGACGAGGCGCGGAGTGCGACCGAGACGCGGGGCCAGGAAGTTCTCCGCCCGTTGTCGAATCCGCTGAAGGCGACCGGCGGCCTGGTGATTCTGCACGGCAATCTTGCTCCCGAAGGTTGCGTCGTGAAAGTGGCCGGCCACGAACGGATGCTCCATCGCGGCCCGGCGCGGGTTTTCGACCGGGAGGAAGATGCCTTCCAGGCCGTGCAGCGCCAGGAGATCAAAGCCAACGACGTCGTCGTAATTCGGTACGAGGGGCCGAAGGGCGGGCCGGGAATGCGCGAGATGCTCGCCGTCACCGCGGCGCTGGTCGGCGCGGGGCTCGGCGATTCCGTCGCGCTGCTTACCGATGGGCGCTTCTCCGGCGCAACTCACGGCCTCATGGCTGGACACGTTGCGCCCGAGGCCGCCAGCGGAGGACCGATTGCCGCCGTGCGCAACGGCGACACGATTATCTTCGATATCGCGGCGCGCCGTCTCGACCTCGAGATTGCAGAGAGCGAGCTGCGCTCGCGGCTGAGCGCGTGGAAAGCCCCCGCTCCGCGCTACACCACCGGCGTCATGGCGAAATACGCGAAGCTGGTTTCATCCGCGTCTGAAGGCGCGGTGACCGGGTAGTCAGCCGGAACGAGGAGCCTCAGCTTCAACCGAGGAAACGCCAGATTTTTCACAAGAGCTACGCTCGCCAACGAAGGCGAGCCGGTGTTCCGCCAACTACTGGCGGTCTCGCCGGAAGTCAGGGACTACAGCAACGCGCTGACGAAGAAATACCTCAACCGCTGACGCGATTCCGCCGCGCCGTGGTTTTCGACAGCGAGGGCGACCACGTTGCGCTGCGCTCGGATTAAACCGGTCTAGTGAAACCGCGGCGCATCCAAACGTGCCAAACTCTCCAGCTTGTGGGCTTTCTCGTCGTAGCCGATCTGGCGAAAGAGATCCGCCAGGGAGGAGAAGTGTCCGTAGTCGTCTCTGAATAAGCTCTCGAACGGCTCCTGTTCGAGAGCGGGATTCTCCGCCACGAACTCCATGTATTCGTGTTCGGCGTGGTCCTCGAAATGAGCGTTCAGCAGATAGCTCCACCTGGGCCGGATCACATAGAGGAGCCAGGAGATATGGTAATAGAAAAAGGCGATCGCTTGCGGGATCAGCCAGTGCTGCAAGAAGTTTTCGCGGATGCCCCTTTTATTTTTCAGCTCCTCAAGGATCAGGAGGTGCCACTGCTCGTTGTCCTGTTGCATCCGGCTCTCCTGCGCCCGCCGGAAGATCCGGCGCGCGAAGTCGGGCTCTGCATGCGTGTGGGTCATCGCGACGTAAGCGACATTCTCCCACGCCTGATACGGCATCCGAGCGATGATCTCGAGGACTTTGAATTTAGAGAGGCTTTTCGCCCGTCCGTAGAATAGGTCCGCCGTCAGAAAGAGCAGGCGCGCCAGCAGGCCGTAGCGCATCCGCGGAGAAGCGAGAGTGGCGGCCTGCTCCCGCTTCAACTGCTCAGGGTTCAAGCGCTCCATAACCGGCCGGCTTACATGCGAATGTGCACGAGAATGGAGTGCGACGCGAGAGAGAGCGCGACGGCGAAAGAGGTTCCAAGCAGCGACAGCGCCAGCAGCTCGTGATAGATCGGATGGCGGTCGAGTTTGTCGCCGTACTTCCAGAGAATCGCCAGGAAGACTATAGCGAGCGGCAACACTAAACGATCCACGACCGGATGGATGTAGGTCAAGAGCCGGTAGGCGTCGGGCTGATTGACCTTAAGCCATTCCTCAAAACCGACGCGCGGCATCCCCTCAAGCCAGCCGCCGTACAGCAAGTGATAGGCGGAAAGGGGAACCGCCGCGAGGCCGAGGTAGACGAGGCTCATCGCGACGCGCGCCGTGGGCCAGTTCGCGGGAAAACCGAAGAGCGTCATCAGGTAAAACGCGACGAGGCTGCCGCCGGCCCAGCCCACAGCCTGGCCGAAAACGGTGCCGAGCGTAACGACAAATCCCCAGACCGGGTAAAGCGTCTCCGGAACAAAGCCGCGGCCGGCTGCCAGCAGAAACCAGGCGGACCAGGTTACCTGGACGACGGCGGCAAGGAGCAGCGTCACGATCACCGACGCAAGCAGCACAGGCTGACGCCAGAGGCGTATCTGCCCGCGCAGGTCCTCGATCCATTCCGCCTGTAATTCATTCGCGCGTTCCAAGGAAATCATCGTTCACACCTCACATTTTTTGCGCATTGGCGCCCGGGAACGGCGCAAAGCCGCCTTTGCCGTCCCCGCGCAGCATCACGACTGAATTGTAACTCGCCGACACCAAGGCCAAATCTATTTTTCCGTCGCGATCGAAGTCTCCGGCCGCAAGCGCGATAATATCCTGCTTCGTTCTTATCGCCGGCAACGGTTTAAAGCCTCCCTTGCCATCCCCCAAAAAGATCGCCAGCTCGCCGGCGCTGCGCGTCGAGACAACGAGATCCGCAAAGCCGTCGCCGTCGAGATCGGCGGTCGCGAGGCCGTGCGGGTTCGCGCCGGTCGGCAGCATCCCGCTTTTGCTGAGCGCGCCGGTTCCGTCGCCTTCAAACAGATAGATCGCGTCTTCTCCGGCCGAAACCACGGCGAGGTCCTGACGCCCGTCGCGGTTCCAGTCGCCGAGCGCAACGTAATGGGGGAAGCGGCCCACGGGGGTCTCGCCCGCCTTGACGAACGTCCCGTCTCCTTTGCCGAGCAGGACGGCAAGCATGTGGCGGGCGAACGTGCCGACGATGAGGTCCGGCATGCCGTCTGCGTTGAGATCGGCTTTGGTTACGATGTGCGGCCCTCGGCCGACGTCGTAGGTTGCGCCGAGCTTAAAACTGCCGCCCTGGTTTTCGAGAATCAGCACGCGCGATTCGCGCGCCTGGACGACCGCGAGATCGATTTTGCCGTCGCGGTTCACATCCACCGCCACCGCGGAGGCCGGGCCATGAATATCCGGAAAATCTTCCGCGCGCGTGAAATGTCCGTTTCCGTCGCCGAGGTAGAAGGTCAGGCTTCCGGCCCCCGTGTTCGCCGTCACGATGTCAAGCTTGCTGTCGCCGTTCCAGTCGCCGATCTCTACCCAGCTCGGCCCCATTCCCGTCGGATAGCTGTGATTGCCGGCAAAGCCGCCTTTACCGTTGCCGATCAGCACGGTTACTTTGCGCTCTGCCGCAGCGGGCACCGCGATGTCTGGAATTCCGTCGCTGTTAAAATCGCCCACGGCGATCGCATGGGGAACCATCCCCGTGGGTTCATGGTGAGGCGCTTCGAGTTGCTGCAGGCCGCTCACGGACACAACCGTTAGGACGAGTCCGGCGGCGCAGAAGAGGAGGGTGCCGGGAAACTGTCCCATTCGCCGGGGCCGGCTCATTTTTTCTTCGCCCCCAGCCTGCGGATATAGGCGACGACGTCCCATATTTCTCTATCGCTCAGCAAAAAACTAAAAGGCGGCATGAAACGCGTTTTGCCGACCGCCTCACCGCCGCCTTTGATGATGTCGAATAGAAACCGGTCGGACTGGGCCGGCCCGCTCTTCGCCAGGTCAGGAATCGGCACGGGCGGCTTCTCCACTTTCTTCGACCAGTCCCATCCCGCGCCCTGAGCGCCGTGGCAGAGGGTGCATTTCTCCGCGTAGATCTCTTCGCCCTTCTTTGAATCACCGGTGGGTTGAGCATAGAGCAGGCACGGCAAAAAGAGGGTTAGGACAAAAGCCAGTCCTCCGGCCATCCTATCCGCCGAGTCCCGGAATAGGAGGACCGCTGATGCCGGGAACCGGCCACATCGAAGGTGGGAAGACGAGGGGAGTCTTCAAGTCTCCGCCCCAGACGACGACATAGCGCAGCATCAGGCCGCCGGCGAGAACCAGGAGGAACTTCAGACCGAAGACCCATTTCGCCTCGGCATGAAAAAGGATTTTGCCGAGCTGTTGAACGATACTCACCGCCAGCGGCGCGGCGAGGCCCGTCGCGATAAATCCCCACCAGAACCACGGCCCCAGATCGCTGCCCGTCACCAGGTTGTAAGCCAGTTGCTGCCCGGTCGTGCCGACCTTGAGCGCGGAGAAGAAGAGATAGACCCACGCCGCCTCGACGATGATTGCGGCGACATCCGTCAGGCTCGCCACCTCCGCGACCTCCATCGGTTCATGCGCTGCCGGGCCGGAGAAGCGCGCCATCAGCAACGTCCCCAGGCCGGCCGCGGCGACGCCGGTCGAAAGGCCGGAAAGAACGAAGAGCACCGGAAGGTAGGTATTATCCCACAGCGGAACATACCAGCGGCCTCCGGGGATGACCCAGGCGGCGGAGAGGAGAAAGCCGGTGTAGAGCGACATGAGCACGCCAAGCGGGGCGCCGATCACCGCCAAAGAAACTCTGAAGCCCCGGCCGAAGTTCAGATACCAGGCGGCGGCGTAGGCGATGGCCAGAGGAGCGAAGGCGCCAAGAATCCACCCGCCGATGGTCATCCAGGATTGGTAGTTGGTAAAAAAGAGCGGAAAGGCGATGCCGCGCTCAGGCTTGCCGAGGTGAAAAGTTAAAGCCAAGCCTCCTAACACAATCGCCGGCACGGTGACGTAGGCAGCCGCTTTGGCAAACCTTTGCAGCCGCCCCTGGGAGCCGGTCAACAGATCGGCAAGGCACGCCACGGTCATCGTGCCGCCGGCAAGCCCCCCGAGAAACAGATACCACGGAATGTGGAAGGTCAGGCCCCATTTATGCTGCCACAGGACGATCGGCTCCATGGTTTTTCCCCTAGAAAAGCTGCCCGAAAAAAATCCCTGCCGGAGGCCGCCCCGGTAGGGATTTCAGTCTCACCAACTTTGTTTGCACCGTTTGCGAGGCTAAAGACCCTTGCCGTAGGCGGAGTCCCAGCCCCAAGCGCCGCCGCCCGCTCCGCGCGCCGCCATGCGCTGCCGGACGGCGTTGGCGACCTCTTCCGCATCGCCCGCGATCAGCGCCTTGGTTGCGCAGACCGAGGCGCACATCGGGAGTTTTCCTTCGGCGATCCGGTTTGAGCCGTAGAGCCGCTTCTCGCGCTCCGAGAATGCGACCTCGGGACCGCCCGCGCAGTAAGTGCACTTGTCCATGACTCCCCGCGCGCCGAAGGCCGAGCCTTTGGGAAACTGGGGCGCGCCGAAGGGGCAGGCATAGAGGCAATAGCCGCAGCCGATGCAGGTCTCTTTGTTCAACGCCACGATGCCGTCGGGCCGATTGTAGAGAGCGTCGACCGGACAGACCGCCACGCACGGCGCCTTGGAGCAGTGCATGCAGGGGACGGCGACGTTGGTTTCGCCCGGCTCGCCTTCGTTGATCGTGACGACCCTGATCCGCGCGATCCCCGGAGGCACGTTGTTCTCGTTCTTGCACGCGACCTCGCAGCCGCCGCACTCGATGCAGCGCTTGACGTCGATGTAGAACTTCATCCGCGCCGGCTCCGCTTTGCCCTGTGGGCCGCCGGCTTCTCGATAGGGAACCGTCGTCTGTGCTTGTGCTTGTGCCATATGACCCTCTCTCCTCCTTCGGCTAAGCCTTTTTAACCCGACACAGGCTCGTCTTGGTCTCCTGCATCTGGGTCACACGGTCGTAGCCGTAGGTCGTCACTGTATTGGCCGACTCGCCGATGCTGAACGGCACAGTGCCTTCGGGGAACTTGTGGGCCAATGAATTGCCCTCGAACACGCCGCCCCAGTGGAAGGGCAGGAACACCGTGTCCGGCCCCACGCGCTTGGTGATCTTTACTTTGACTTTGATGCGGCTCGGTTTCCCGTCCATGTCTTCCGGCGTCTCGATCCAGCACATCTCGCCGTGTCTGAGATTGTTGTCGGCTGCAACTTTGGGGTGCATCTCGACATACATTTCGGGATTCAGCTCGACCAGCCAACTGGAGGTGCGCTGCGGCGCGCTGCCGCCTTCCATCTCGACTACGCGGCCGGTCGTCAGAATGAGCGGGAAGCTCTTTACCCACTCCGGTTTCTGCATGCTCTTGTAAGGCTGCGGCACGCGGTAGTGTTCCTTCACGTCGTCATAAGTCGGCCACTTGACGATCAGGTCCGGCCGCGGGCTATGGATCGGCTCGCGGTGGATCGGGAACGGGTCTGCCGCGATGTTCCAAGAGTTGAATCTGGCCCGCCCGTTGCCATACGGATTCCGGCCTTCGGCCAGCGCCAGCTTGATTGACTCGCCTGTTAGATCGACGGCGTAGTCCTTCTGAGCAGGGTAGCCCGCAGTCGGGCCGTCTTTCGGCGCCGATCCGTCGGCCGCCAGCATCGGCTTATTGTCGGGCGCCGTCGGTCCCCATACGACGCGGAAGCCGCCTCCGCCCTGTGGAGCCGACACGTCCGTTCTGTAGAGGATAGCAGTGCCGGGATGTTTGTCGGTCCAACAGGGCCAGGGCAGGCCCCACTGCTCGCCGTCCACCGGGCCGCCAACGGCCTTCTTCGTCTTGATCTCGAACACATGGGCCCATTCCTGCTGGCGCTTGAGCCGTTCGGGCGTCTGGCCGACGTAACCAATGGACAGACAGCCCATGTTGATCTCGCGCAGGACATCTTCAATGGTCTGCTCCGGCAGGGCCTTCTCGTACTTGTCCTTCTGCGACATCGGCGTGGCCGGGACGCCTTTCCAGTCTCCCTTCATGTTGTGGATGAACTGCTTCTTGAAGCCGAGTCGCTCGGCCAAATCCACCATGATAGCCAGGTCCGGCCGCGACTCATACACCGGGTCCACGATCTTCTGGCGCCACTGGAGATCGCGGTTGGTATTTGTGGCGGTGCCGGGCTGCTCGTAGTTCGTCGCCGCCGGCAGGAGATAAATTCCGTCCTTGCGGTCGGGCAAGACGGCAGTGTTGGTGACGAAGGGATCGATATCGACGATCAACTCGACTTTTTCAAGGGCCTTTTTCACCCGGTCCATCTGCTGCATCGAGTTGGTCGAATGGCCCATGAAGAAAACCGCCTTGAGGTTCGACTCCTGGCCGAGCTCTTTGGCATCCATCAGCACGCCCTCATACCAGCGGGCCACGGTGAAGCCCGGCTTCTCCATCATCGCCTTCGACTTGAAGCGTTCGAGTAACCATTCGTAGGGAACGTCCCAAACCTTGGCCCAATGTTTCCAAGCGGTCTCTCCGACGCCGTAGTAGCCGGGGAGAGTCTCGGGGCCGCCGCCTACATCGGTGACGCCCTGAATCCCGTCATGGCCGCGGAATACATCCGTGCCGCCGCCGGGAACTCCCATGTTGCCGAGGACCATCTGGAGATGGCAGTAGGTGCGGACCACGCCCGTGCCGTGGTTGTGCTGGGTGCCGCCCATGGCCCAGATGACCGTGCCGGGGCGGTTCTCGGCAAGCGTCCGCGCCACCCAGAGGAGATCCTCTTTCGACGCGCCGGTGATGTCGGAGGCGGTGTCGGGATCGTATTTGGCGATCTCGTTCTTGAATGTTTCGAAGTCGTAAGTCCGCTCGGCGATGAACTTCTTGTCCTCCCAGCCGTTGGCGAGGATGATATTGATGAGTCCGTAGACAAACGCTACGTCTGTGCCTGAGCGGATGCGGACGTACCGGTTGGCGAACGCGGAAGTCTTGGTAAAGCGTGGATCAACCGAGATGATGAGCGCGTGGTTGACCTCCTTGGCGGTGAGGATGTGCTGCATGGAAATGGGATGGTTCTCCGCCGGATTCATGCCGATGATCATAATGCTGCGGGAGTTGCGGATGTCGTTCTGGTGATTCGTCATCGCGCCGTAACCGAATACGTTGGCCAGACCGGCCACAGTGGTGGAGTGTCATATCCGTGCCTGGAAGTCGGCGTTGTTGGTCCCCCACATCGCCGCAAACTTGCGGATGGCGAAGCCGTTCTCGTTGGAGAAGTGAGCGGAGAAGTTGATCTGGAGAAAGTCGGGGCCGTATTGTTTTCTTAGCGCGAGGAGCTTGGCGCTGATCTCCGACAGCGCCGTGTCCCAGCTAAGCCGTTTCCACTTTCCCCCTTCGAGCTTCATCGGGTAGCGGAGCCGCTTCTCGGAGACTACGTGGTCGCGCACCGCCGCGCCTTTGGAGCAGAGGCTTCCCTGGTTGATGGGATGCTCGAACCACGGCTCCTGGCTCACCCAGACGCCGTTCTGGACCTCGCCGATGAAGCCGCAGCCGACGGCGCAGTTGCCGCAGATGCTTTTGTGCTCTTCGAGCTTGGGAGCTTGAGGTTCGGTTTTTCCCTGCGCTTCGACCTCTTTGACCAGGGATGGGCCGGACATGGCATATAAGCCCATGCCGATTCCGCCAAGTCCGGCGGCGCGAAGGAAGTTGCGCCGGTCGATGTGAGGATTCAGCCCCGCGAGCCTACCATTTCCATTTGTCGGGATAAGCTTCATGACTCATTCTCCTTAGGTTAAGAGAACCCGGCAATCGACTGGCTACGAACACACGATCAGCGGTAGAGCGTCCTATAATATCGCTCGGTTTCTTCAGTGCGATGGTAAAGAATCGGGCCGGTGTCCGGGGCTTCCCGCTGTTTTACCTCGGCGCGGGCCTTTTTCGGAAGCCACGCGAGCGCGCCCGCCCCGGCGATGGTCGCCATCAGCCTGGCGAGGAACTTCCTGCGCGGCTGTTTCTCCGACAACTCTGTTTTTTCCATCTCTCTACCCTCCGTCTTGGAAGAGACCGTGGCCAAGTCAGCTCACGCAGACCAACGACACGCAGGAGCATGTTCCCTCGTGGTCGTGGGGACCGAACTCAACTTGCACAAAATAGCCTTCTCGCAGGTCCTCGAGCGTTCCGCCCATCGTGCCCATCGTGGCGGGCTCGGTTACCTCGATATTCGCGCCCTCTGGGAAGGTAAGGGTTATTTCCTGCTGGTCATGGGTTGTGACGGTTACGGCGCGGCGGGTTAAGTCTATCTTTTTAATCCGAGCATCGATCATAGGAATCCTCCCCGGTCAAAAGACGACCTTTTGCGTCTATTATCCTGACGGCTGCGATGTAACACTTCCCAAAAGCCCTGTCAATATAAAAATTTACGCATTCATGACTTCTGCTCGCGTCCCGGATTGCCGTCGAAGGTGGGTCCCTTCCACTGACGAAAAGCCCCGTAGCGGTTCCTCGCCTCCTCCAGCGAGATGGGTTTTTCCACGCCCCAGTCGCGCAAGGTCTGGTTCTCCATCTCCAAGAAGGCTCTCAGAATCATCGCCGCGCCACGGTAAAAGCTCGCTCCCTTGGCTTGCTCGATGTCGCGCGCGCAGGTTGGGCCCCAGATCAAAAGATGATCCTTGAGTAAAGTCGTCTGTTGCCCGATGCGCCGGTTCTCTTCCTCATCGTCCGATGAGGCGAGCTGCTTGGCGGTGAGCCAGCGCATCACCTCCAGCTCGAAGGCCAGGGAGTCTTCCGGCTCGGCATAGTCTTCCTGCTTTTCGATGCCGACTGTTTTCAAAAAACCCCGGAGGTCCGCCAAGGGGCGGTCGAACAGGCGGCCTGTGAAGTAGAACGATTCGTAGGGATTCACTTTCGGACCGTACGGTCCAATGAAAAGGCGGGTGTATTCGTCGGCGACCGACTCGGCGAGCTCAGCCGATGGCGTCTGCGAGAGAAAGCGATGCATCTCTTCCCAGCCCTGCCCGAGAACGGCATCCAGGTTGCGCGCCGCTTCTATACGCTCGGCGATCCCGTTGGGCAGCCGCAGCAGCAGGTCGCCGGCCGGCTCCTTTGAGAAAAGCGAGACGAACAGCTCGTAGTAGCCGTGGCGAAAGGCCAGCATGTCGCGATCGCCGGTCATCAGCTTACTCCCAGATCCCCCTCTTGCAGAAGTCGCTCTAAGGCACCGTCGACAAAAGCCTTGTACTCCGCGTCTTCTTCGAGCGGCCGATCGCCGCCGGCCTTGCGCTCGGCCTCCTCGTCGTCTAAAGCCGCCGCAACCGCTTTTTCAATCGCGGCGAAGATGGCGCCGGAGTCGGCAGCGATCGTGCCTGCGCAAAGCTCCGATTTCCACCGCTCGACCCAGAGCGCCTGATAGCGCCCGCGATTAGGAAACCGGCCGGCTTCGTCCAGTGCCTGCTCCAAGCTCATGCCGAGCGTGGTCCGCAAATCGTCAAGCTCCCGCCACTTTTCGAGCGCCGACCAGCGGATAAAAGACGCGCGGACAGTGTCCATGAAGGAGCTGTCCTGGACACGCTGTCCGCGATTCTTGCGTCTCTTCTTGTCGGGGTCCATACCTTCGATCCGTTCAAAGTAGTTCAAAGTTGTTCAAGGTGGTTCAACATGGTTGAAGACTGCGTTGAACGACCTCGAACCACGTTAAGCCGAGTTTGGGAATGCCCACATGCGAGATTCCTTCCCTCATGTCATTCCCGTGAAAACGGGAATCCAGTTTTCTCGAACCTGGACTCCCGCTTGCGCGGGAGTGACGACTCTTGCTTTACCTACAGCCTGCCTCCGATTCCGAAAAAAACCACTTTGAACGATTTTGAACCATGTTGAACCACATTGAACTTCTTTCGCATTTAGCTGACGGGTCACGGCTTCCATCCCTTCTCGACTTCCAGCATCGCCGCCACGGAGCGGCAGTCGGGACACATGCGGAGCAGGTCGCGGCGATTGCCGCTAAAGGTATCCAACAGGATTGGGAAAGCCAGCACGCGCGCTTCGACCATCTCCAACGCCTTCCGATTGATATACGGTTTCCTGCACCGGGCGCAGGCTATCATGCTGTCCTTGACAACGGTTTGGTAATCGAGCGCCGCGCGGTCGAATGAGACCTCGCGCTTGAGCGTAATCACATGCTCGGGACAGAGTTTTTCGCACAGTCCGCAGGCGACGCAGGCAATCTGCTTGAATTGGAGTGAGAGATTCCCCTCATCGACGCGAAAGGCGTGCGTGGGGCAGACGTTGACACACGACCGGCACATGGTGCAGCCGCCGGCTGCGACTTCGGCGACGGCGAAGGGGTGGGCGGCGTCGAGCGGTTTGAGCCCAGGCTCAAGAGCGGTCTGCTCGATGAAGCGTCCGATCGCATCCGCCACAACCTCGCGGTTGCCCCAGTGACTGAGCGGCCGGCCGTCCGAATGGATAGGGCTGTCGCTTTGCCCCTCGGCGAATCGAGTCAGATCGCCGACGGTCTCTTGTTCTTTGCCGGCCTCTGTCGTAAAAAAACCGACGCGCTCGTTGCCGAGACCGAAGGCGTCGAGGGTAAGCGCGGTGAAATCGAGCTTGTGGTAGAGCATCTCGCGCTTTCCATGCTGGCACTTCTCGCATCCAAGAAGGGCGACGCCGGCCGCGCCGAGACGGAATGCGCCGAGAATGTTGGCCTCGGACACATAACGGAGACAGGGCACTTCGATGGGAAGGAGAGTTGCCGGGTAGGGGAGAGGGCGGCGTCCCGCTTCCTCCAAAAGCCTGTGCCCTTCCTCACCGCAGTGAAAGAGGACCGTCGAGCGGTGTCCGTCGCCGTTCGCGGTCGATGGCGCGAGCAAAGCCTCCATTCGTTTGTACAGCGCCTGCGCCGAAGGCTCGGAAAATATGAGCGCCGTCGTGGGACAGGCGGAAACGCACGCGCCGCATCCCTCGCAGGCCGGCTGGTCCACGAGCACCCGCAGATGGTTTTCCGGATTGCGACTGATCGCGTCGTAAGGACAGGCGGTGACGCAGACGCCGCAGCTCTCGTTGTCGGCCGCGCCGCCGGCGCAAATCTCGGTGTTGTAGGTAACCTGTTGCGGCTTGAGAAAATCGCCGGTGAGGTCGCGGATGCGATCAGGCAGACGATCTACCTCGTCGTCGTTGGGATGAATGAGAATATGCAAGCCGGTGCGTGACTTGAAGGGAACCTCGCTCTCGGCGACGAGCACGACTTGGTCCGCTTTTACCTCCCGGCGGATCGGCGCGCCGGAGTCGGCGTCTTCAACCGTTACCTGGAAAGCGCCGAGGCGTCCTTTGATAGCCGTAACGGTTCCGCGGGCCGTTTCGCCGTTGAACGCGTTGGGTAGAGCGGACAGCTTCGCATCCACCACAAGGACTGGCTGCGCGAGGCCAGCCAGCTTTTCGGCGAGTTGAATGCCGGCGGCCGTATCTGTCGCGATCAGCACGGACCGTCCGACCTTCAGCGGGTGCAATGTCGGCGCTTCTTCCACCTCGGCGGCGTCCACGGCGGCGCGAATCAGGCGCGACGCTTTTGCGCAAGCCGCGTCAGAATCGGGGTGAACCCAGAAGCATTGTTCCTGAAGATTGACGAAGTGGGTGCGCCCCGGTTTCCCCGGCGTTTCGCCCAGCGCCTCACGGAAAACATCCTGCGACGCGCAGCAGCTTACCAGAATGCGATCGGGTTGCTCGCGTTCGCAACGCGCGGCGAAAGCGGGGACGTCGGGCTTAGCGCCGGTCGATGAGGCGCAGAGTTGCAAGCTTGGCGGAAGATCGAGACGTTGCGTGTCGAGCGGGACGGAACTCCGGCAATTACAGAGGAAAGAGGCCCACTTCTGTTGCACGTCTGCCCGTATATCCTAAGGGTGCGGTCGGGTCAATAAGGCCAGACTCGGCTCCCGAACGGACACGTTGCTGCGCCTCGCTTACTTCCGCTCGTCGGTGGTTACGTTCGCTGACGTAGTTCGCTGCCAATTCCACGCGGCGCTGATATTCCCCAATACCCGGCAAAGCACGCGAATCACGAGCAGCCCGAAGAGAACGACGGACTCCATCCGTGAGTACGCCTGGCTCTGAACGACTTTGCTGAAAACCAGCGCCCTGCTCTGGTTGGTTGACGATCCCATCTGCACGATGCGCCCGTAGTCTCGGCTGCTGGAGCCGTAGATATAATATTTTCGATAGAGGGCGCGCAGACTGTCGATTTCCATATGCCGAACCTGAACCTCGGGATGGTAACGAATGGCCGCGCACGAATACCTGTCCACACAGTGGCGCACGAAGATCGTATCGGCTCCCCGGTTTCGCTCAACGAAAGGTCCGAGTTCATCAAATAGTTTTTTTCGAACGGCCATATTGTTGGTATGACCATAGTACAGTTCTTTGATGCCGCTGTTGAAAAGGTAGTTGTCGTTCTCATGTTCGTAGGCCGCCAGCATGGAAAGCAGAGCTGAGCGCCCGGCAAAGCGACACTTTCCAAGGACGACCCCCACATCAGGCTCTCCCATAGCCCCTACGATCTTCTCCAGCCAATCGGGAAAGGGCACACAATCCGCATCGGTAAACGCGATGATCTCCCCGTTCGCCTCCGCGAGTCCTCGGTTCCGCGCGACATACGCGCCCTGCTTAGGTTCATGAAGCAGGCGAATGCGAGGATGCTGTCGTACAATCTCAGCGGAGCCATCCGTGGAGTTGTTATCGATCATGATGATCTCGTAGCGTTTCGCCGGATAGCTCTGGAGGAGCAGCCCATCGATACAACTTCCGATGTATCGCCGGGAGTTGTAGAAGGGCACAATGACAGAAATGTGAACCACGGGCTGACTTCTCCGCTTAGTGTCTCATAGTCGGGAACTTCCGGCCGATCGCCGCGCGGAATGGTAGGAGGCGGGAGATGTCGCGAAGGATCGCTTTGCAAAGCCGACCACACATCCTGGCGACGCGGGCGAGCCGCCACACCCAGCCTCTCTTTAGCCACCTTTGGTCCGCTTCCATGCCCAAATAAATTTCACACGTCGTACAGGGAATATCGGCCCTGGCCGCCCGCTTACCAGACAGCATCTCCCTGGCATATTGTATTTTTTCATTGTTGAGGCTGTTCAGGAGGCCGTCCTTGAACGCGTTGCCTCCGAAATCGCCCCAGAAATTCCGGCAGCATCCCAATAGCTTGCCGTCCCAGTTGATCTGCGGTTGGTCCCAGAGCTGGTGGCAGATCCCCTGCATGTAGTCGACCCGGTATCGTTCTCTGTATTCTTTTCGTGTGGCAACGCCAAGGCCCAGTTGCGTGATGACAATATCCCGGTCGCGCACCGGGGAAAAGTCCATGTCCCATGAGAGCTTGGGACGAAACTCCATGTTCAATCGCGTGGCGAGTTCTCTGGCCGACGGAATCTCATGCTCGTTGTGTCCAAAGACGACAAACTGCCACGCCAGGATGGGGTAGCTGGATCGATACTGTTTTTTAAGCTGATTGATCTTCTCGATATTCTCGATCACCGATTCGAAGTTCCCTCTGACGCGATACCTTTTATAGGTCTCGTTGCTTGCACCATCGATCGAGCAGGTCATGCTGTGAAGTCGGTATCTAACCAGGTCTTCCAGCACGCCTTCTTTGACGTGATTGAGATTGACGCCGTTATCGGCGTGAAGCCTGACGTCCCGCTTGGATGCTTCCTTGATGATATTCGAGAGGTCGGGATTGAGAAACATCTCTCCGTAATTGGACAGCTCGACCGCGCGAATCCACGGATTCGCGTCAAGCAATCTTTGAAAGTCGTCCAGTTTCAAGAACCCGCTGCCGACGGCCGGATGGATGGCCTTGCTGGTGGTCGGGCAAGAGGGACATCTCAACTGGCAGAACGACGACGCTTCGAGCCGGATATGTTTGGGTTTAAGCACGGTGTCTTTCGACCTGTGCGAAACTCGCGCCCAGCGTCACCGCGGCCGTGCGATTTCGCGTTGCAGTTCATCGGCGAGAGAGGCGTCGAGGGCGAGCAGAACTTTATGCTGCGCCGCTGCGTCTTTCACGTTTCCCAAGGCGAGATGCGCCAGGGCGAGGTTGAAGTGGCCGTTGGGGTTCTGCGGGTCGAGATGAACGAAGCAGTGGAGCACGTTGCAGGCCTCGACGTAGTTTTCCATCTGATACAAAGCCATGCCGAGGTGAAAGTGCGACTCGGCGTCTTCCGGCAGGACTCGAAGCGCGTCTTTCAACACTTCGATCGCTTCCCTGTGCGCTCCCAATCGTAGGTAGGCGTGGCCGAGAGCGGTGTAGGCCTTGCCGCAAGCATGGTCGCAGTGGATCGCCTGCTGCAGCGGCTCGACGGCTTCGTCGAAGCGGCCGTGCTCCAAGTGGAGCGTGCCGATTTGAAAATAGGCCTCGGCAAAGTCGGGCCGCGCGCGAATCGCGTCGCCGTACGCTGCAAGGGCGCGGTCGTGCAGCCCAAGTCTAGCGTAGGCAAAGCCGAGATTGGTGTGCGCCTCGGCAACGCCGGGCTTGAGCCGAATCGCTTGTTCGTAAGCTTCCACCGCGCCCTCGTAGTGTTTAAGGCCGACGCGCGCGTTGCCCAGGTTATAGTGCGCCTCCGCGAAATCGGGCTGCTCTTTGAGAACATCCTCAAACGCCGCAATCGCCTCCGCCAATCTCCCTTCTTGCAGCGCGCGAAAACCGTCGAGGAACTGCGACTCGCCCATAAGCGAGGTATTCTTACAAAGGATAACGATTCGAGCAATAGGTTGACAGAAAAAGTCTCACCCGATATGAAACCCGCCCATGCGGTGGCTTTTTCTCTCTCTCACCGTCACAGGTGTTGCGCTCCGGCTGTGGCAGTACGCGGGCGACGCGTCGTTGTGGCTCGACGAGCTCGCCCTGGCGCGGAATATCGTGGATCGGCCGCTGGGCCGTCTGCTGTTCGAGCCGCTCGACTACGACCAGATTGCGCCGCGCGGCTTTTTGCTCGTCGAAAAGCTCGCGGTCGCCGCGCTGGGCCCGAGCGGCTATGCGCTGAGACTCTTCCCGCTCCTCGGCGGAATCGCGGCGGTGCTCCTCTTTCGGAAGGTTGCGGAGCGCATCCTGTCGCCGGGCGCTGCGGCTCTCTCCTTGGCGTCGTTCGCGCTCGGGATTCCGCTGATCTGGTATTCGGCTCTGGTCAAGCCGTACTCGGTCGACGTGGCGGCCGCGCTGTTTCTCCTTTGGCTCGCGCTGAAACTGCGGGACGGCACGGAAAGGCGTCACGGCTGGATCATCGGCGCGGCCGGCGCAGTCACGCCGTTCTTCTCACACGCGGCCGTGCTCGTCTTAACCGGTCTCGGCGCGGCGCTTGTCGCCGGCGCATCGATCGATCGGGATTGGCGGCGGCTTCGCATACTCATGTCTGTGGTCCTGCTCTGGGCAGTCGGTAGCGCAACGGCTGTTCTGGAGGGACATCAAAGCATTAGCCCGGAAACCCGGATGTTCTTCGAGCGTTCCTGGCAGGCGGGATTTATGCCACTGCCTCCCGGCAGCCTAATCGATGCGCTGTGGGTCGGGCGGCAACTGAACAGGATGTTCGGCTACCAGGCGCTCTGGTACCCCTGGCCCGTCCTATACGTCGCCCTCATGGCGGTCGGGGGCGTGACGCTGTGGCGGCGTCAAAGAGATCTCGCCTTTCTGCTGGCGGCGCCGGCGGCGGTCACGCTCGCGGCGAGCGCGATGCGCCTCTATCCCTTTGACGGGCGGGTGATATTATTTCTTCTGCCATCTTTCCTGCTTGCCGTTGCCGAGGGCGCCGATCGGATCAGACGGCTTATTCCGGCACGGTGGTTTTATGCCCGCGGCGTCGCGCTCGCGGCGGCGATTGTCGCTCCGGCGCTCGCGATAGTAGAAAGCCCGCCGGTCTACCGGATCGAAGAGACCCGGCCGGCGCTGTCCTACTTACAGAGCCACCGTCGCTCGGGCGACGGCCTCTATATTTACTACCGCGTCTGGCAGGCCGTAAGTTTTTATGGTCCGAGGTACGGCCTGACTTCCGACGACTACGTTGTCGGAGGATGCCATTTGGGACAGACCCGCCGCTATCTGGAAGAGATCGACCGTTTTCGCGGCCGGCCGCGTGTCTGGTTTTTGTTCTTACACAGTCCTGGCAGGCGAGGCGACAGCGAAGAGATCGTGCGGTACCTGGACAGCATCGGGACGCGCCGCGAAACTATCCCGATTTCTCCGCAGCGATCTGCCAGCACCGAGTCGAAGGGGTACGTCTACCTCTATGATTTGAGCGATCCCGTGAGGCTGGCGTCAACCAGCGCGGGCGGTTTGTCTCTCAGAGAGACGGCGGTGGGCGACCGGTTGGATTATTGTCTGCACGGGCCGCAGGTCCCGCGTCAACCCGGCTTTTGATTCAATGCAAACCCAGCCTCTTGAGGCGGGTACAAAGCCGATGGGGTTTCCAAAGGGGAGAAGCGGCAGCTCTCCCCTTTGGTCGAACACGGGGATTCAAACCCCGTGTTCGATATAACTTGATTGAGACGATTGGGGCTCCGGTTGGCGTGCGCCGTGGTGGTAGCGGAGTTTATCCATTCTTCTTCGCCCTTAGGCGGTCGATGAGCGCGCTGACCTCGCGCAGACGAACGTTGACTTCAGCCTCCGCTTTCTTTAGTTCATCCGCCGCAGCGCCCTTGTCTACGGCGTCTTCGTAGGCGGTCACGGCGACGCCGAAAACTTTCAGCACGCGGCGGGTCTCATCGGTCGGCATGGCTTTCCTCCATGGTCGGAAAAGTGCAAAAATCAAAGTGCAAATTGAAAAATGAAAAATGTCCGGACCGGGATCTCGGCCTCAATTTTGATTTTTGCATTTTGCACTTTTCATTTTGCATTGCTCTCAACGCCCAACCCCAAGCGCTCGTCACGCTGAAATCCCGAGTTCCTTCAGCTTATTCTCGGGGATGAATCCGTTCTCGTCCCATCCTCTGGCTCTATAGTAACTCTGAAGCATGTCGCGCAGCTCATCGGGCGAGAGACTGACGCCTTCAGCGACGCCCGTCGGAAGGGCCTCTTTCAACAGGCGCGGTGGGAGCCAGTCGTCGTTCGATCTCCAGCCTTCGCGGACGTTAAACAGCTTTTTGAGCGTGTGGATCCGCTCGCCGGCTCGTCTCAGCTCGTCGGCGGAATAACTCCAGCCGGTGACTTTACTCATTAGCTCCCCGGCTTCGGCGTAAAAATCGGTGAAGCACTTGCGCAGGAACTTGCATACGATCAACGAATCCAGCACGGCGGAAAAATCTTCCGACGCGGCAACCAGCATGCCGCGCCGCCCGTCTGTCTTCAGTCGATCCACTTCGCCGGAGAAGTCCGCCTCGTAAGCGCCGGAGCGGTTGTGGCAGGCGCCGCGCGGGCTTACGGCAAGTCCGAGCGCCATCGTCTTCAAGCTGCGCGGCTCGTAGCCCGGCAGCTCAAGCCCTTTGACGTGCATCGCCCACTCGGCAGTCTCACCGCCGATTCGGGCCGCAGCTCGTTTCGAGCCTTCAGCCAGCAACCCGCCGAGACCGCTTCGCTGAGCGATCGCCGGAATGATTTTCATGACAGCATCCGTATTGCCGAAATTCAGTCCGAGGCCGGAGGCCTCGGGGAGAAGTCCTTTGGCGGCGCACTCCATCGCCCAGGCGATGGTTCCGCCCGCGCTGATCGTGTCGAGGCCGTAGAGATCGCACAGGCGCGCGGCTTCGAGAACGGTAGTGGAGTCTCGAATGCCGCAGAGCGGGCCGAGGGCGAAGAGCGTCTCGTATTCGAGCCGCTGCTCTTCCCCCGCCAGGGATTTAAACAGATGCTCGCAGCGGATGGTGCACGAAGCGCAGCCGTACCTCCGGCTGAAGTTGTTCTCGACGAGACTCTCGCCGGTCAGTTCCTCCGCGTCGTCGAAGGTCGATTGCTGGAAGTTGCGCGTGGGCAAAGTCCCAAGGCGATTAAAGACGGCGAGGTTCGCCACGGTGCCGATCTCGCGGTATTTGGCGGTCATCGTGCCGAGGCTTCGCGCCCGCATCGTTTCGGCGATCGCCTCGATGCCCTGTGGATCGGCCACGGTCGCCACCGAGCTTCCGCGCGCGGCGATCGCTTTCAGGTTCTTCGACCCCATCACGGCGCCGACCCCGCCCCGTCCGGCGTGGCGCCCTTCGTTGCTGATCGTGGCGAAGCGCACGCGGTTCTCCCCGGCCTGGCCGATGGCGGCGACGCGAACTCCCGGATCGCCAAGCTCCGACCGGAGCGACGATTCGGTCTCTTTCGGACTCTTTCCCCATAGATGATCCGCGCGGTGGAATTCTACTTGTTTATCGCGGATGAAAAGATAGGTCGGGTGAGGCGACCGGCCGGTAATCACCACCGCGTCCGCGCCGATCCGTTTCAATTCAAGGGCGAAAAAGCTGGAGGAGAGGGAGTCGGCGATGAATCCGGTCAACGGAGACTTCGTTACCACGGCATACTTCGCCGTGGTGGTGAGCCCGGTGCCGACCAGCGGCGCGCTCGTGAGAATGAGGGGATTCGCCGGGGAGAAAGGCTCCACGCCCGCGGGAGCCAAATCGTAAAGCAGGCTGGTCCCCAAGCCGATGCCGCCGAGAAAGGCGCGCAGGCGGGACTCTTCGAGCGCGCGCCACTCGTAGGTTTCGGCGCTCAGGTCGATATGGAGCAACCGGCCGTGAAACCCGTGCATCGCTTAGCCTCCCGCGTCGGCGGAGATGATAAAGATATTGTCACCCGGATGGACTTGAGCCTTCGGGTCTCGAACGAAAGTTTTGCCGTTGATGTTACAGGCGTTGCCGCTTGTCAGACTCTTCTTATCCGTCGCGATCACCGGTCCGACGAGGACAGGCAGCCGGTCGGAGAGCGCCGCCAACACATCCGCGAGCGTCGCTTCCCGCGGGAGGGCCAGGTCGATTTGGGAGGTCTTGGCCAGCAGGCGGGCGACGCTGAACAGCTCGACGGTGCAGTGGGACTCGCAGGGGAGCAGGGGAGCAGAGGAGGTGGGGAGATGCCAGCGTTTCAGCGCCGCTTCATAGTCCTCCGGGGTGTTCATGTTGAGAAAACTCAACCCTTCCGGATCGAAACGCCGGATTTCGTCTTCGGAGACCCGGCGGGTGCGCACCTTTTCGTAAAGAAAGATCGGGCGCAGCTCTCCTCGTTCCAACTGTTTTCCTAGCAACGGGGCCACGCTCCTCCGGTACACGGCATGGAGCGGCTGGAAGCGCTCCTGCCAGTAGGGGACAACCACGTCGTAGTCGGGGATTTGGGAGATGAGATATGAGATCAACCCCAGGTTGAGGAAGGGAACGTCGCACGAAGTCAGGAAAACAAATTCACCTTTGGCTTCGCGCAAGCCGTAGTAGATTCCGCCGACCGGTCCCTGGTGGGCGATTTCATCGCGGACCAGAGTTATATTGGGTTTGTTGGGTTGATTGAGTCTATTGGGTTGATTGAGTTCGTTGAGTTTATTGAGTTTGTTGAGTTGGTTGGGTTGGTTGGGTTGGGTACCCAATGAACGCAATAAACTCATTAACTCAATAAACTCTTCCCCCGCGCCGCCTACAACCACGACCTCGGCAAACAGGGGCGCAAGCGTCCGCACGAGGTGGCGGATCAACGGCTCGCCGTCGAAGGGGAGCAGAGCCTTGGGCCGCCCCATGCGCGAGCTTTTGCCGCCGGCGAGGATGACGGCGGAAGCTCGATCCCTTGCTTCGGCGCCCTTCACGCGACGCTCCTACACGCTTTCCTGCTCGCTCGCGCAGGCCGCGCATGGGCACAGCGAGCGCAGGTAGTCATAGCTGTAAATGCCAGTGCTGTGGCCGTCCTGCCAGTGGAACTCGACGGCGTAGTTTCCCACCGGCGCGATGGTCTGCAAGCCAACGCCGGGAACGGAGATGAATTTCGCGCCCAAGGCCGCATCGTGCCCCTGACAGAGCGCGCAAGGGCAATAGCCGCGCAGGTGTTCCAAAGGGTAGTCGCCGACATGGCCGTCGTCCCAGGTGATGCGGACCAGCCGCTCTGCTTTGACGTGATTGATCTCGACCGGGATATGTTTTTCCATCGGTAGCTAAAACTATAGGCCGGCGGGGTCTGTACAGTCAACAGAGGGAGGAGGCAATCACTGTCTATATTCGCGGGGAATGCCGGCTTGGGAGGCGCGGGTTTCGAGATCGTTGATCCTGCGCTCGACGGCGCGCAACTGCTTCGCGGCGATTTCGCTCATCCCGCCCGCGCCGGAGCCGCCGCCGAGGGTTTCGTAGCGCTGTTTGATTCTCTGGAAGAGACGGAACTTTTTCTGCCACCATTCGAATGTGTGACCGCCGTACGGGCGCTCCTGCGGCTCCAGGAGCACCTGATTTTCCTCGTACAGGATGTTTACCTTGTAATCCGCGAGAAAATCGCCGCCGAGCAATCCCGTGTCCGGCAGCGGCGTGTCGCTCAAGGTCACATCCAAACTGTTGACCTGGGCCTCGCCCACGCTGATGCTGTTGATCTCGACCAACGGCACGTCGGTGGAGCCGCCCATGCCCGTTATCGTGATCAGGACGCCGGCGTCCGGGTCGATCCCTAACTGTTGGCCTACGGAGCGCGGGACGGTGGATATCTCCGCGCCGGTGTCGAGGATAAACCTCGCCGGGACGGCCTGATTGACGGACCCTTCCACAATGATCAGGTTGCCCTCGCGCTTAAAGGGGACCGTGATGCGCCGGGTCTGAGGCCGCTCCGCTCCCCGTGTTGCCTGCTGAGCGGCCGGCGCCGTTGGCTCCGGGGTCGGTACGTAGTTTCTCTTTTCTATCTGACTCCGATATTTTTCCGGGACCGAGTAGAGATTGTCGGTGAAATGAACGGCGCCTTTCTCATCTACCCAGCGGTAGAATTCCTGAGCAGAGGCGCAGTAAGGGAAAAGACAAAGCGCAGCGATAGAGAGGCTGAGAAGAGCGGTGGCGGCGGCCTCTCGCAATCGGCTGGGGGTCATGGAGGGATAGATTACCACATCAGCCGCGCGGGTGCATAGCGGCAAGGCGGCAGGGAGGAAAATTGTAAGGGCGACCGGCCGGTCGCCCCGACGGCTGTTGCCTACTTTCTCTAAGGATAGGGATTTTCCATTGCCGCGCGCTTCATCTGGGCGTGCAGGTCGATCATGGCGAGGGCGCAGTATTCCATGGAATAGCCGGCGCGGAATTCTACGTTGCCGTCTTGCAGCACGCGCTCCAGAATCGCCCGGTTGAAGGCGCCGTGGCCCATCGCCTCCACGCCGGTGTTTCCCAGCGCGTGCGGTTCGAGGTCGGCCTCTTCATGGGTCGAGAAATAGACGGCTTGCGATTTGCTGAGGCCGTAGTGGGCGGTGAGCGCCTTGAACCACTGCCCGGACCAGTGGGAGAGAGACTCTTCGAAGACGTGGAGTCCCCAAAGCTCGGCGATGGAGCCGTCCATGAAGATCTTGTGCGTGAAGTCGTTGATCGCGCGCGCTTCCGGCAGGAAAGGCGCTTCCAAAACTTCCTGGCGGCTCAACTTCAGCGCCTCGGCGGTCTTGAGCAGCACCAGCACGTGCCCCGGAGGCTTGGGCGAGATCAACTCGTCGGCGATCTTGGCGCAAAGGGGGCCGAGCAGATCGAAGTTGCGGACGAAAAACGGCAGGTGAATGTAATACGAGACGGCGTTGAGGCCGTTGACTTCGAGCGAAAAGCGCCCCCAGTTTTTGAAGAACTGGCGGATCACGGGCATGGGCAGTTTCCCCGCTCTGAGCTGCGTCATGAACGGACCGGCGTTGATTTTTTCCTTCCAGTGTTCGTACATCGTCTCATAAAGATAGTCCACGTAGGCTTTCGCCTCGGCCGGGCTCATCTTTTCTCCCGCTTTCGGCTCTTTCGGTTTGTTCACTGATCGTCCTCCGTAAGCTTAGAATAAGAAGTTGAGTTATCATCGGGCCACGGCCTTGTCAAGAAACTCGGAATTGAAAAAGCAGGGGAGGGTAGGCTACAATCGCTCCATGCCTACGACGCCGAGCAAAAATCTTGAGACCTTTCCCAATCCCCGGCCGGAGCGCGACTATGAGATCGGCATGGAGTGCCCGGAGTTCACCTGCGTCTGCCCGCGCACCGGCCAACCCGACTTCGCCACGATCCGCATCCGCTACGTGCCGGACCGGCTCTGCGTCGAGCTTAAATCCCTCAAGCTCTATCTCTGGTCGTTCCGCGACGAAGGCGCGTTTCACGAGGCCGTGATCAACCGTATCCTCGACGATCTGGTCGGCGCCTGCCAACCGCGATCGATGACCGTCGTTGGCGATTTCAACGTGCGCGGCGGCATCCACACGACCGTGACGGCGGAGCACAAGGCCAAATAGCCCTTAGCTGTCAGCTTTCAGCCGTCAGCTTCTGCAAATAGGGAGCGGCTCGGCCATCCGTCTTAAAAGCTGATCGCTGACGGCTGACCGCTGAAAGCTACAAAAATATGCCCGATCTCAGCGTTCTAAGAGAACTTCTCATCGTCCTGGCGGCGATTCTCGTCATCGTCTTCGTCTCCCAGAAGCTCAGGCTGCCGGCGATCATCGGTTTTCTCCTGGCCGGGGTCGTCATGGGGCCGCACGGGCTCAAAGTGATCCGGGACGCGGCTGAGGTCGAGACCCTGGCGGAAATCGGGGTCGCGCTCCTGCTTTTCACCATCGGCCTGGAATTTTCATTGGGCCGTTTTGTTTCCGCTTCGCGTGTGCCGATCCTGGCGGGCGCGCTTCAGATATTGCTGACGACCGGCGTGGTCTGGGCGCTGTCGATCGTCTTCGGCTATCCGACCGAAACCGGAATCTTCTACGGCTTTCTCGTGTCGCTCAGCAGCACGGCGATCGTGCTCAGGATATATAAGGATAGGGGAGAGAGCGATGCGCTGTCGGGAAGGGTGGCGACCGGCGTCTTGCTCCTCCAGGATCTTTGCATCGTGCCGATGATGCTGTTGGTCCCGCTGCTCGGCCGGGCCGGCACGGCGTCGGCGCCGCTGGTTGCCTGGGCGATGGCCAAGGCGTTGCTGGCCTTAGCTTCTATCGCGTTCGGCGCGCGAAAGGTTTTCCCCTGGTTGCTGCGTCAGGTTGCGTTGTTGCGCAACCGCGAGCTGTTTGTCCTATTTGTTATCTTCATCTGTCTGGGCACCGCCTGGCTCACTTCCGAAGCGGGCCTTTCGCTGGCGCTCGGCGCGTTTATCGCGGGGCTGGTGATCTCCGATTCCGAGCTGAGCCATCAGGTGATGGCCGAGGTGCTCCCGCTCAAGGACTCTTTCGGCGGCATTTTCTTTATCTCGATCGGGATGCTGCTGCGTTTCGACAACCTAATGACGGATGGTCTCGCGGCTTTGGGGTTGTTCGTGCTGATGACCGGACTTAAGGGAGTGCTGGTCCTACTGATCATTGCGCGGCTCTATCAGTCGATGCGGCTTGCCGTCGTTCTGGGGTTGAGCCTGGCGCAGGTTGGGGAATTCTCTTTTCTTCTCGCACTGGCCGGACGCGACTACGGCCTGATCAGCTCCACGGATCAACAACTCTTTCTCGCCGCGTCGATTCTGAGCATGTTTGCGACGCCCTTTCTGATCCACGGCGCTCATGCATTGGGATTCGGTCTGGAAAGGGTGGTCGGTTTGTCGCGGGTCAAGGCGGATTCTGAACCACGGGCCGAGAGCGGCCATGTGCTCATCGTGGGCTACGGGTTAAACGGCCAGAATCTGGCGCGGGTGCTGAAAGAAGTCGGTGTTCTCTACACCATTCTCGACATGGACGCGGCCCTGGTGCGTGGTGCGAAGGCGGCGGGCGAGCCGATCGCCTTCGGTGACGGCACGCGGCCGGAGGTGCTGGCGAAGGCCGGGATCGGGCAGGCGCGGGTGCTGGTCGTGGCGATCTCCGATCCGATCGCGACCGCTCGCGTCGCCTCGCAGGCGCGCTCGATGCGCAGCGATCTTTATATCATCGTTCGGACGCGCTACGTGGCGGAGATCGACCGTCTCTACCGCCTAGGCGCGAACCAGGTGATCCCCGAAGAGTTCGAGACGTCCGTCGAGATCTTCGCCCGCGTGCTCCAGGAGTATCACCTGCCGCGCAATCTGATCGCGTTGCAGGTCGATCTTATCCGCAAAGAACACTATGGCGCGCTGCGCGGGCTGCGTCTTCAGGGCAGGCAGTTGGATGAACTCAGTCGCTATCTTGTCGGAACGACGACGGACACGGTGCTGGTGCTCGAAAGCTCGCCCGCCGCCGGCAGGACGCTGCAGGAGACCGAGCTTCACGCGCGCAGCGGCGTGACGGTGATCGCCGTGGTGCGCGACGGCAAGTCGATTCCTACGCCGCCTGCCGATTTTCGCCTGGCAGCCAACGATATCCTTGTCCTGCTGGGGAGCCACCAGGCGCTCGGCGAGGCCGCGCAGATCCTTTCTCCTCGACTGCAAGATTGATTTATCGCGCGATTTTGAATAGTAAGAAATTACTTCCGCTTTGGCTACTGGAGGAAAAGGTTGATGTCGTCCTACGAGGTAAAACACTTAAAGCTCAAAGAATGGGTTCGCGAAACCGCCGAGATGTGCAAGCCCGATCGGGTTCACTGGTGCGACGGCGGCAGGCAGGAATACGATCGACTGATCGCGCAAATGGTCGCTACCGGCGCCGGCGTAGCGCTCAAGAAACGGCCGAATAGTTATCTCTTTTTCTCCAATCCGAGCGACGTGGCGCGGACCGAAGAGCGAACTTACATCGCGACCGCGTCCAAAGACGAGGCCGGTCCCACCAACAACTGGGTCGCGCCGGACGAGCTCAAGCGGACGATGACGGCTCTCTACGACGGCTGCATGAAGGGCCGCACGATGTACGTGATCCCGTTTTCGATGGGGCCGATCGGCTCGCCGATCGCCAAGATCGGCGTGGAGATCACCGACAGCCCGTACGTCGTTTGCAGTATGCACGTCATGACGCGCGTGGGCACGAAGGTGATCGATGCGCTCGGCGCCGAAGGCGAGTTTATCCCCTGCCTCCACTCCGTGGGCGCCCCGCTCGCGAGCGGACAAAAAGATGTCGCGTGGCCCTGCGCGCCGATGGATAAGAAATACGTCAGCCATTTTCCGGCGGAGAATCTCATCTGGTCCTTCGGCTCCGGCTACGGCGGCAATGCGCTGCTCGGCAAGAAATGTCTCGCGCTGCGGATCGCGTCGGCCATGGCGAAGCGGGAGGGGTGGATGGCGGAGCACATGCTCATCATGCGCCTCACCAATCCGGCGGGGAAGCAGTATCACATCGCCGCCGCGTTTCCGTCCGCCTGCGGTAAGACCAACCTGGCGATGCTGGTGCCGACCGTTCCGGGCTGGAAGTGCGAAACCATCGGTGAGGACATCTCATGGATGAAGATCGGCCCGGACGGGCGCCTTCGCGCCATCAATCCCGAGAGTGGCTTTTTCGGCGTCGCGCCGGGGACCTCGACGCGCTCCAACCCGATGGCGATGGCCGCGCTTAAGGAAAATGTTATTTTTACCAACTGCGCGCTGACGGACGACGGCGACGTTTGGTGGGAGGGGATAGACGGCGCGCCTCCGGCCCACGCGATCGACTGGCGTGGGCGGGACTGGAGTCCCGCGAGCAAACAGCCGGCCGCGCATCCCAATGCGCGATTCACGGTGGCGGCGGCTCAATGCCCGGCGATCTGCGGCGACTGGGAGAAGCCGGAAGGGGTTCCGATCGACATCTTCATCTTCGGCGGCCGCCGCTCCGGCGTGGTCCCGCTGGTGACCGAGTCGCTCGACTGGGATCACGGCGTTTTTCTCGGCGCGACCGCCGCATCGGAGACGACCGCCGCGATCATCGGCGAGGTGGGCGTGCTCCGGCGCGACCCGTTCGCCATGACGCCTTTCTGCGGCTACAACATGGCGGACTATTTCCAGCACTGGCTCGACATGGGAGACCGGCTGGGCGACAAGGCGCCGCGCATCTTCTACGTGAACTGGTTCCGCAAAGGCCCTGACGGCAACTGGCTCTGGCCCGGTTTCGGCGACAACAGCCGCGTGCTTAAATGGATGTGCGACCGGCTCGAAGGCAAGGCCGGCGCGCGGCAGACGCCGATCGGTTATCTGCCCGGCGAGAACGACCTCGACCTGAAAGGTCTTGAGCTTCCGCCGCGAAACCTAAAGGAACTGCTGAAGTTCGACCGCGACACCTGGAAGGGGGAAATCCCCGATATCGAGCGTCACTTCGCCCAGTTCGGCAAGCGGCTCCCTAAACGCTTGGAGAAACAACTTGGCGAGCTGGTGACGCGGTTGGATCGGTTCGAGGCGTCGAGGTCTTAACAATTTTAGATTTTCGATTGCCGATTGAACCTAAAATCCAAAATCTAAAATCGAAAATTCTTTCATGGCTCCTCCCGAGACCCTCGTTCTCTTCGACATCGACGGCACGCTGGTGGACTGCGGCAAGGCGGCGGGGAAATGTTTTTCCGCGGCATTCAAGGAAGCGTTCGGCGTTCCTTGTCCTATCTTTGCAGCGGAAGAGGTCTCCGGCCTTACGGACACGGCTATTTTGATGGAGGTGGTTCGGCGGCTCGATCTCAAGGCCGACGATTTCGACCGCCGCCGCGCGTTTGCGTTCGAGCGGTACGCCTGCAATCTCGCCGAGGAATTGAAACTCCAGCCGGCGCGCGAAATTCCCGGCGCGAACCAGGCCGTTCAAGCGGTTCGCGTGAGGATGGAATGCGCGGTCGGCCTGCTCACCGGCTCGACGCAGGCGACGGCCCGGATCAAGCTTGAGTCGGCGGGCATCGACTTCGACCAGTTTGTCTGCGGCGCCTTTTCCGAAGACGGCGAGTTGCGCGAGTCCCTTCCGCCCGCGGCGCGCGGGCGATTCGCCGAAGTCTTCGGCCGCGATCCCAGCAGCGTCGTGCTCGTCGGTGACACCCCTCGCGATGTTCAAGCCGCTCTGGCAACCGGCTGCGCCTTTATCGGCGTGACGACCGGTCCGTATAACAAGGCCGCGCTGACGAAGGCGGGCGCGGGCGTCATTTTGAACGATCTTACGGACCTGCGCTCGTTGTGCGAAGCTATTGCAGCAGCCGGCAGCGTTTTTTAGCGTCGTTCGCCTGCTTGCCTCCGCGCTCGCGTCTTAGCGCAAAATAGTTTTCACCAACAGAAAAATTTTCTTGCTTTTTATTTTTTTTGCAGTAACGTGAACCATCTCTCCTGTCTCAACTACTTGGCCATGGTTCGGATCGGGTTTTTAACTCAGCGCTCAGAACTCAGCACTCAAAACTGAACCATGGCTTCCCTGGAAGAGAACCTCCGTAAAGTTCCGCCGCAGAATCTCGAAGCCGAGGCCTCGGTCCTGGGCGGCATCCTGCTTGAGAACGAGGCGATCAACCGGGTCTTGGAGACCATCACCCCGGACGACTTCTACCGCGAGTCCCACCGCAAGATCTTCCGCGCGATGGTGGAGCTTTGCGACCGCAACGAGCCGGTCGATATCATCACGCTGAGCGAGCTGCTCAAAGCGCGCGGCGATCTCGAGGCGGCGGGTGGAGCGGCCTATCTCGCCTCGTTGAACGATGCGGTGCCGACGGCCGCCAACATCGCCTACTACGCTCGTATCGTGCGCGAAAAGGCGATCCTGCGCCACCTGATCACAGCCGCCACGCAGATCGCCACGCGGGGCTACGAGGAACAGAGCAACGTCGATGAGTTTCTCGACGCCGCCGAGAAGGTCATTTTCGACATCGCGGAAAAGAAGATTCAGGCTTCGTTTGTCGCCGTCGGCGACATGATCAAGGACACGCTGAAGGCGGTCGAAAAGCTCTACGAGCGCAAAGAGCTGGTTACGGGGGTGCCGACCGGCTTCAAGGATCTAGACAAGTTGACGGCGGGGCTCCAGCCGTCGGAACTGATCATCGTGGCGGGAAGGCCGAGCATGGGCAAGACCGCGTTGGCCCTGAACATCGCGACGCATGCTGCCTTGAACGCCGGGGTCGGCGTCGCCGTCTTCTCGCTGGAAATGGCGAGAGAGCAGTTGGTATTGAGGATGCTCTGCTCCGAGGCGCGGGTGGACAACTCCAAAGTCCGGGCCGGCTATCTTGGAGAGCGCGACTTTCCCAAGCTCGCGAACGCGGCGGGGAGATTGCACGAGGCGCTCATCTATATAGACGACACGCCCGCGATTTCCGTGTTGGAGCTTCGGGCCAAGGCGCGCCGGCTGATCCGGGACAGAGAGAAGAAGGTCGGGCTGGTGGTCGTCGACTACTTGCAGCTCATGCGCGGCATGGGAAACGCGTCCAACCGGGAGCAGGAGATCTCCGAAATCTCCCGGTCGCTCAAGGCCCTGGCCAAAGAGCTGCGCGTGCCGGTCATCGGAATCTCACAGCTCAACCGCCGCGTGGAGGATCGGGGAGACAAGCGGCCCATGATGGCCGATCTGAGGGAGTCGGGCGCCATCGAGCAGGACGCCGACGTCATTGCGTTTATCTACCGCGACGAGGTCTACAACCCAAAATCGCCGGACAAGGGAACGGCGGAGATCATCATCGCCAAGCAGCGCAACGGGCCGATCGGCACCGTGCAGCTTGCCTTCCTCAACGAATTCACCCGCTTCGAAGATTTGGCCGAGCGCGAGGAGATCTCTTACGAAGAGGCCGAAGAGGGCTAGGTCGAGGCCGTTGAAAAAGGCCCATCTACTGCGTTGCGCTTCGAAACGTCTCGTTCGACGTATTGCAAAGAGTACGCCTGCGCTCGGCTATTGATTTTAGCGCGCCTTGTATCTGGGAACCTTCGACTTAGCTCAGCTCAGACCTTTTTGACCGGCCTCGAAGAGAATCGTTCACCGCTCCGTTCCCATCCATCGCTCAATGCTTAAACGGCCCCAACTGCCGCGGCAAACTCCGCGATGACCTTTGCCGCCGCTTCCGGGACATCTTGCAACACCATGTGAGACGCCGGTAGTACGACCACCTTGACGCTCGGCTTGATCTGCGTGATTCGCCTTCGGTTGTGCTCCGGCACCAACCGGTCCCGCGCGCCCGCTATGTATAGAAGCGGCACGCCGCAGGCGGAAAGCGCCTTCACCGCATCCACCGCGACAATCTCCCTTGCCCGCGCCGCCATGACTTCAGCGGTGACGATCCGATGCGCGCGCTCGACCAGCTCGAACATCGCGTGGCTCGAATAGCCGACAAATAAAGCCCGGCAGCGAAACCAGGGTGGCCAGGAGCTGAAGATAAACGGCCGGATCAGCGGTCGGCAGGCCTGTGGAAAGAACCGGACGGGGTTGCGCACGAAAGAAGCGCACAGAATCACGCCCCTCAGCCCGGGAGGGTTGTCTGCGGCGATTCGTAACGCAAGCGGCCCCGAAAACGATTCGCCCAGCAAAATGAAGGGCTCGAAGAGCGGCAGCGCCGCTCGCGCAATGGGCAGCAAGTCAACGTAGGACAACGGAACATCGCCGGGATACGATTGAACCACCGGAGTCACCGCCTGCGGCAGGACTTGAAGAAGCGGCTCGAACAGCACGCCGGTGCCGTCCAGGCCGGGGAGCAAGATAAGTTTCATTCCGGCGCTCGGCTTTTTTCAGAGTGCTGGTTGACGGATCGCGCCTCAAACCCGCGCCATCACCAGAAAACCTTGACGCGAGACTCGAAGGCCGTCGGGACGATCCTTGCAATAGCGCATTTCCATTTCCTCCGGTCCCAAAACTTTCACCGCGCTAAATCCAATTCGCTTGAGGTCGCCCCGAAGCGACGACGGCCCGAAGTAAGTCAGGCGAGGCTTTTTTGCCCGCCGATTTGCAATCGCGCGGTGAGCCCATTGCCGGAGCCGTTGCAGCGGAGAGGGATAGAAGGGACAGTCGAAAATAACCTCGCTGCCAGGGGTTGCCGACGAGCGAATAGCCGTCAAGACCGACATTACCGCGTCCCGGCTCAGGTAGCGAGCTACTCCAAGCCAGGCGAAAAAAGCCGGCTCGTCGCACCGGAAGCCCGCTTGTCGGAGCGCATCGGCTATCCCTTGTCGCTCGAAGTCGAAGGCGACAAAGCTTACGGAGTCTGGAATAGCAATAGCCGCCTGCTCCAGGCGATTGCGCTTGTGCTGCTGCGTGGCGGGATGGTCGACCTCGAAGACACGCAGGAAGGCGTCGGGGAGGGAATTTCGATAGGCAAAGGTATCGAGACCTGCGCCAAGAATTACGTATTGCCTGACGCCCCTCTGGACGGATCGCGCCAACTCGTCTTCGACATACCGGTAGCGCACTGCAAAATATGCGCGCATGTCCCGCACCGGCGGTTTCTGGAAGTGTTTTAGACGAGCCCGCAGCGCCGACTCGGCCTCCACGCCGATGATGCGAAGCGCGAGCGGGTCGTCGAATATTTTGGGATGATCCAGGATCTGGTGCGCCGCTCGCTGCATCGCCGTACCAAAGCCCGTGTTTCGCGGGCCCTCATTGCCTGTCGGCGAGATGTCGGCTTTCCGTGCCCCGTCAGAGGGGCCGGCACTGGTTTTCGGTCTCATCCTGTTTGAAGCCGGCTTGGTCAGCAACGCGTTTTTTACGGCGGCGGCCGGTCTCGATCAGTCCTGGCACGGCAGATGCGATTCGTCGATCGCCGCCCACCCGACTCGGCTCGCCCATTGGCGATGGGCCGACGGCCCCATCGGCGGTTCATCGTCGAGAGTGCCTGAAGGGACGATCACTTGCTCGCGATTGCGCGTCGGACGCGGCACCGGAGAGTTGCAGCGGGTGCAAATGGCGGTCGAAAAACTTCTCGCTTCGGGGAGATCGTAGCGCGAGATCAGTTCCTCTCCCGATATCCAGCGGAACTGCTCGGGCGCGACGGCGATGTTGGTGGCCCGCGCGGTGCCCGTTGCTTTCCGGCAACGCGAGCAATAACAGTGAGTGAACCTGATAAACGGCGGTCTCACCTCATACTTAACTGCTTTGCAAAGACAACTTCCGCGCAGGGCCTGATCGGACATGATAACCTGTTAACTTATTCCCTTCCGACTTTGGTATCCACGGCTCGCAGCTCGGGAAATGGGATCAGCGCGGCCAGATTCTGTCCGAAGCCGTCGAGGCCCGGAAACAAAGTCGCGGAGCTCATGTTCATGGCGAGGAGTTCCTTCGTCGCCTCCTGAAGAAACGTTCGTTCCGAGGGCAGAAGCATCTTCACGACCACTTTGTCGGGGACATCGACGGCTCCGAGGTTTTCCATAAACGGTTTCGTGATGTCGCCGGGGACGACAAATACGCTCTGTTGCAGAATCAGCCGTTGGTTCATCTTCGAGGGATTCAAGGGAAATACCAGGGCATGGCGCGGCGAGGAGTTGATGATCGCATCGACGGTGGCTTGTTTTTTGGCGTTGGGATCGTCGTTGAGCAGGTTTCTCAGATGAGTTTTCGCCTCTACGACTTCGCGAATCCGGCCCAGATTCATCGCCCAGATACACGGCTGCTCGTCGGCGTCGGCCCGGTTGAGGGCGAAGTAGACGGCTACGAAAAAGGAATAGGTCCAATCATGGAGTCGCGTTGGAGCCCCGTGGTGGCGCATCAGGGAGAGCCACCCAATGATATCGTCTTCATCGGGTTCGCGGGTCAGGTAGAGATGGGCTTCGCGCTTGAACCGGCGCAGCAGGCCGTTCTCGATGTCCGGCATCTCGGACCAGTCGCGTCCCCAGCGGTCTATCGCGGCGCGTTCGAGACTCGTCTTGAGGCCCCGTCCCGCCCGGTCTCCGCGAAAGCACCATTGGCCGGATTTGAACTCTCCGTAGCGGTCGAGGAGGTCATGCCAATTGCGGATTGATTCCGAGGTCATAAAACTTGAAAAACCGTTTTCCGATTCAGTCGCCGGCCGCCTGACGCGGGGCTGGTCAGCATAATATCAGTGTGGCTGACAAAAGAAACATCCATCAAATCTGGAAATGGAGGGAGAAGGGTCTCAGCGAACGGGCGCCAGCCGCCAGCGGCCGTAGGCGACGAACGCCGCAAGAAGCCCCGCCACCAGCGGGAGCAGCGCCATCACGACATCACCACCCGCCAGCGTGATTACCGTCGCGCCGATCATAATGATCACCAGCCCGGCGGCGGCCAGCGGTGTCAGGCCCGGCCGGATGCGCAGGATCCCGGGTAGGATCAGACCGATCGCGCCGAACACCTCGGCCACGCCGATGAACCGCAGAAACCAGCCCGGCATCGCCATCTGCTTCGTCATTTCCTCGATCGGAAGAACCAGCTTCATTCCGCCGGCCCACAGAAAGAGGAGCGCAAGCAGCCCCTGAACGATCCACAGCGCGTAGTTCATGATCGGTTTCCTCCGGCTCCCTTATCGCGATCCATGTTAATGAATCTCTCGCGCACCAGTCGGCGGGGACGCTGCGGATTCGTCAGGAACGCGCAGCCGCCGGAGAAGCTTCTTAGTGCAGCGGAGCGTGATCATGTTTCATACGTGTTGCGAAAAGACTCCCGATCCCTTTTCTTGCCTTTGGACGACCAGCGCTCCAACGGAAGAACGCCCAGTTCTCGGCGAAGTTTTGCTATAGTCTCGTACGTGAGTTTGTAACGCAGCGCGATCACTCGAATCGGTAAGGACAGAACGGGCCTAAGCTTCGAAGTCCGTATCACCGGTCGGGTGTCAACGCAAGGTGGAATCCCTCGCTTTTGCCGTTCTCGTGCTACGCTCTCTCGCTTCATCTTGTATCTCCCCGCGATCTCCCAGTCGGTCGCCTTACCAAGGAGCGCTACCATCTCTTTTGTCCATGAAATACGTCTATAGGGATAGAAGCTGGGCATTCCCAGCCGCGTGCGTTGAAGTCCAACCACACCCAGAGTCGTTCCCAAGCGGTCGGCAATCTTCTGATCGGAATCGGTGCCTAACAAGGCAATCCTGCTCTTCGTCCAGTTGAAGGCGCGCGGATGGTGTTGCTCAGGAACGTCGCCGTAGGGCGGTATGCCCAGCCTTTGCCGCTTGTGACGCACCAGGTACACTGGAAGTCCAAGCTTCTCGGCAACCCTGTCATCGATGTCGGTTCCTAAAAGTCGAATCATCCTCGCGGTCCACTGAACTGGCGCGCGGTGCGGCGAAGAGGAATCGATTCCTCTTCGCCGTCTTTCACCTTGGACCGCGGTCAAGCTCGCGCCCATCTTGCGCGCCAGCTTGGCGTCCGGCATGCGCCCTAGCAATTTCAGGAACTTCGCCTGCCACCGCAAACGAAGAGGGTGATGCGGTTCGCGCGGAATCGCATCGAATTCGATCGGTTTAGGTGATTTGGTTCGGTTCATTCAGTTGTCCTGAAGCGCGACTCGTACCCCTTATCTCAATCCATGTTAATGAATTTCTCGCACACCCGAAAGGCCCGAGCGGAAGAGTTCCAGCGTGAACTCTTTCGGATTTTTGTAACTGAGAGGGCTGCACGGCGTTTCGGCGATTTGAACGGAAATCTCAAGCAAACTTAGGCCCGGACGGTCGTCAAGCAGCCAGGAGAGCTCGAACATGAAGTCGTTCATCGAACCCAGCACCCGCTTGCTCTGTGTCGGACCGTAAGCAAACTGCGCCATTTCTCGGGTTTCGATTTCGATCGGCTCTTGAGATACTCCGATCCGCGTAAGAATTTCGCGCAGACCGGCCGCTAGACGAAGCGGCAGGGTGTCGAGTTCTTTAGCGAGGATGACAACCGCAAGCAAGGTGCGCTCGCTCACGCAAAGGACAAGCTGCTGGGGCCTGGAAAAGAGGATGTTCGCATACCAGTCGCCGAGTACGGTAGTCGGCGGGGCCGCTGCGGATTCGTCGGGAACGCGCAGCCGCCGAAGAAGCTTCTTAGTGCAGCGGAGCGTCGTCATATTTCATGCGGGCCAAGAAAAGACCCCCTTTTCTTCACCCAGTTTTGAAGCGAAGCGAGAGTTAGATACTGCTCTCGTCTTCCCACGCCCACTTCTCCACCGTAAAGACCTTTTGACGTCCCATCCGATAGCGCCGGATGCCTTCAATGGCATGAGTCAGGGCATAGTCGAACGGATCATGTCCAGGTGGTATTACGCGGAGCGAAACCGGTCGAGTAACAAGACTGAGGAACTCGCCATTCTCATCTTCAAGCCGCCACGTGTAGCCAATGCCGCCAGTTCCTTTCTCAAAGCGAATGCGCCCGCCGAAGCGGTTTCCGGGCGGCTTCGCGTTCCAGAGCGAAAAGCCGCTGACGTATGCGTGTTTCACTTCCATCCCGCATGTCCAGGAAGCTGTTTCATTAGTGCCGGTATTCGCCGATCAATTTTCAGTGACTGTTTAGCTTCTTCGGCTACGAGTAGATTGTGATCCCAACTGCTCGACGAGTCCCGCAACCTTCTTAACAAGATCAGCGTCCGGGCTCCAGAAGTCAATTAAATCGCCTTCCCAAAAACATATCGTTGCTCCGCCCGATGCAAGATAGAGATACGCGCTCCACGCAAAGATCACCGACAAATAACTATAGCCGATGGCCTCGGGACTTTCGATGGGTTCAAACAGATGGCCGGGCGCTTCGATGAGCGGCCGCTCATCACCGTGCCCCCGTCGTAACGCGGTCATCAATGCCATCTCATCGGGTCTGTAGAGCGCCCAGTCTTCGAAGACCAGAAGTCCGCCAGGAAATTCACCGAAGGCAAGAAACAAGTTGCGCATAAAAGCGGTGAGACGACCGGGTTCGGTCGGAGGTGCGAACTGTAAGGCCTGCGTGTACATTGCAGGCTTCGCGATGCCTCGCTGCTGCAACCATTGGGAACATTCGGTTTCTGTAAAACATCGCATGTGTAGTTCCAACGCGCGGACTAAGGCACCGCACGGTACAGCGCCAGCGTAACCACGGCACCGAGTCCGATGAGGACATACCCGAGTTTGTAGATCCGTGACCACCATTTGGTCATCTGTCCAGGTCCCCAGGAATTCCACACGCCTTGCCGGAATAGTGAAACCTTGGCGGTCAAAAGGCAGAAAAAACCGACCCCGAGGAGCAAGCGAGCTATGCCTGAAGGATTGATGAAATACAGGAAGGCAAAAAGGGGTGCGGAGAGAAAGACAAGGAAGGTAAATGCTGTGATAACGTCGTTGGATGTAACACAAAAGTTTCCGTCTTTATCTTTCTTGTAAGTCCACCAAGACATTTAAACCTCCGACTGAAAACCTGATGAATAACGATATCACCTCATACGAACCGCTTTGCAAAGGCACTTTTTATTTCCAGCCGCGCGTCGCTGGATCGAACTCGGGCTGATCCTGCTTTGGCTTGACGGGCGGCGGTTCGAACAGCCCGGCATAGAGTACCGGAGCCATGACGGGTATAAAATGGATCGCGGTCCAGATGATCTGCTTCCACCTTTACTGTCGTTTTCATGTCCTCTCCGTTCCCAACATGCAGGACGGCAATATGTGATTGCAAACCTGTCGTCGTCCCTTTGTGCTATGTCATCGAATCCTTGTCTGGCAAGAGACCTTTTACAAAGAGGTCGAAGTCTTCTCCTTGGGTGTAGCCCATACCGGTCAATGGTAGTCGCAAACTGTAGTCAGTATGACATACCCACACCTCCTGATCGCCAAACCTATCGACCATCTCTTGCAGTTGGTTGATAAGGGTGCTTGCTATCATCAATTATTCCTCCGAGTTTTATCAAAATGCCTGACAATCGGTGCGGTTCAACTTCCGCCAGTCAGTTCCATCCGAAATCCAAAATGTGCCGCGGAAAGAAAGTCTGCCGCCTTCACCAACGTTTCCTTCAGCACCCCAAGACGATCACCGACATATGCATATATTTCAGCTTGCCCGTCTTCTTGCTCCTCGATGTACACCTTCACAGATTGCCCAGTTGAGCGGATTCTCTCGAGGATCTCTTCAACGGAGCTCTCCTGGAAATCTGATTTTTTACCTTCTTCCTGGACCTTTCCTTGTTTAGGATAGCGAAAGAACGTGCTCCTTGCATCTTCTGATTCGATTGTATCAATCCACGTGTCGAGTTCTTGCGGGAACGAGTCCCACTTCGTTTTGCCGAGGGCGTTTAGCCGATCTTTTTGGTCGTCTAACAAATGTTTGAGGTAAGCATAGAGCTCCCCAATACTGTGAAGGCGATCCAAAAACTTCAGTTTGTTACCGATCTTCAATTGTGGCCGAGCACTACTTACCTCGCCAGCCCACGGTAGACCGAGACGACCGTGAACTACAATAATCATGGATTTAAGGTAAAGTTCGATAGCGTGGCGATAGAGGTAGCAGATTGGGATATTTGCGTGGAGAAAGCGCTGACGGCTTACGCTATCGGCCAAGTAATCTGCCGCCTCCTTGAAGGCGTCTCCCGTGGCTCCTAGTCCGGCGTCGTAGTGTTGATGAAGAGGCTTGAATTCGTACATGATATGAATCTTCCGTGATGCTAAGGAGTACGTGTGAATAATTGGCGAAAACGCGCCACGATAGAGTCTCGAGGTGTAATGCTATCGTCGGTAAGCGCTTCCAATAGATCATTTACGTGTCCGGTCATCTGGCTTCCGCTTAACGGTAGCTGACGAAGATTAGCTGCCGCGAGTTTCTTCAATTCAGCGTCGTCGCAACACAGTGCAACGTGGGTGAAGGCGACCGCGTAAGGATACTGAAGGCGAGCCGCAAGACTATCCGATTTTATACTTAGCAGTAGTTCATGCGCAGCATTAATTTGGCCACCGCGTAGGCGAGCGTCAATAGTAATTAGTTGACCTACGGGATCAGCGGTATTTAACGCGCCTGCAAGGACAGCCTCAACTTCGTCGAAGTCACCATGCTCCATCAGCAGGACCGCAAGTTGTCGTCGATGTTCTGAATCAACAAATGTTTCCAATTCACCCTTTGCAGCTCGAAAGTCCTCTTCGTTTTCAGTAATTTTCCATCGCAATGACAAGGCGTCCGCGAGTGCCCCTCGCTCGCTATTTTTGCCGGACGATTTAGCAATCACGGAGTCAAGCCTCCGAATCGCTTCATCCTGTTCACCGCCGCCTAATAAATGCCGAACCAGTCGTAGTTCGGCGAATAGTTCGTCTCCGATGCTGAACGCACCGGCTACTGCTCGCGTAAGGTACTCTCTCTTTTTATGAGCTGGCAAATCGGTGATTTCGGTGGCGAGTAGCAGTGCCAGCGTGTCGTTCACGCGTTCGAGATCCCCTAAACTCTCGATTTCCTTTACGGCTCCCCCACGATCACCCAGATCAATTAGTAACTCGGTCGCCAGTGCGGTGACCCGGACGCTAAGTTCCGGGACGCCTACAGCTTTGCTGAGGTGGCGAAGTTGTGGCAAGCATGAATCCGAGTGTCCGTTCGTAGTCAGCACTTCGCATAACTGTCGAACATGAGCATCCAGTGCTGGTACGTCGAGCTCAACGAATAGTCGATGGAGGTCACGAGCGACGTGCATGGTAGGACTTGTGTGTTGCCGGACCCAAATCACGTATTGCGCCAGCGCGGCTCTAGCGAGTACTTCAGCGCGTACGAAGTCCCGAGTGGTTATTGCCGAGTTGATCTCCTTTCCAATATCTGCAGGCTTGGACAAGGCGTCGAGCAGCCGTTTGCAGCACTCTCCAAATCTTTTTGGCCCGCCACAAAAGCACGTGTCCAGAGGATCGGGCTCCCAGATCCGCCTAATGCGCTTGCCATCAGGTAGAACGACGGTTCCCTGCCTACCCCACACCTCGAATACGGGTTGGAGGTAATACGGCTGATACTTTGTGAGTTGAACGGTCTCCCCCAGTTTTATACCGCCGAAACGTCCTCTGGTGAATGGTGTTTGGTACGTTTTGAGAATACCTTCGCGTGTTGCAACGGTTACGTCCAAGGCTTCACCTCGTCCAGGCGCTTCCTGAAGATTATCTATATTCAAATAGGATGCATTCTCCCGCAGGTTAAGAGTCCACACTTCGCCAACATCAATGAGAGCGTCACCCCCGACACTTTCGATAAATCTTGCCACCATGCGTATCAACAGATGCTTTTCTGTCCGGTTCGAGGCATTCAGCATTATTGGGTGCCAAATCCCTTTGCCGTCACGGATAAATATGATGCGAATGTGGCTTTTATCTTTCCTCAGCATACGCTTTGCCATGAACAAGACCCGTTCGGCGAGAAGCACTGGGTCAGCCTCCTGCCACTTCGCGACTTGAGCTAGTGTTTCCACCCCGTATCGGGCTACAACTGCCTCTGGTTTCGGTCCGTCGCGCGGACTCCAGCTTACCGGTTCCAACTCCTGGCGGGTAGAGAGTTCAAATGTATGTGTGCGATCTGCTATGCCTAGCACCATACATGCCAAAGTGCCTGTACGGTGATGCATGGATGAAAAGTGAGCGTTATCACCATTGCTTGGTATACAGGCAAATTCTTGTAGATAACTATGTGCATCCAACACAAGGTTACCCAAGAGTCCATATGCGTGAGCCAACGCTTCAAGAATCTCGCGTCCCTCTAAATCGTTAACGCTCCATTGTCGCTCGATAATGAGAGCGGCGCTTTTTAGATCGCCAGCCGGAACATGAGCATTGCTAACGAACTTAACGAGAGGAAGATTGCGCAAGATCAGAGCCGGAGGTAGCTCTGGCGGAACACTTAATTCAGCCAACACATGGTCACGCCAAGTAATCAGCTTAACAACGGCTTTACTGCTAGTTTCAAGATCTCCTTGTTTGACGACTTTGTTCCGTGCATCTTTGACCCACTGCAAAACGGGGTCCGCCTTGAGACGTTCTTGCCATGGTGCGTACCAAGCGTCGAAATTACTAAATAGGTCTTTTTCGCTTTGGAGGACAAATGTGACGTTTCGCAGAGCTTGAATTGTTGCATTTAGGTTCGCTCGAAACGCCTCTGGGTATTGATACTGCGCAGAGGTCTGATGCCAAAGCAGGTGAGCCTCCACGAGACGGCGATGGGTTTTGGGAATGGGGCAGTGAGTATAATCAACGGAACTGTCGCTGTCAGTTTTCGACTGGGCCATCATGGAGACCTTAATGCAGAGCTAAGATCCTTTTTGTTTTTTCCGCCACATCCTCCGCTCCCATTAAATCACTAATAATCGCTGCGCTGTCCGCGCCTGCCTGCCACACCTGAGTTACATTGCTCTCCGTTATCCCACCGATTGCGACGACAGGAAGTTTCACCGTCTTGCGGATTTCGCGCAGCATCTCCAGGCCGCGCGGGGAGTAGCGGGTCTCCTTCGTCGTCGTTCCGAAGATGGGGCCGAAGCCGATGTAGTCGGCGCCGTCGCGCTCGGCTTCGCGCGCTTGAGAGAGGTCGTGGGTGGAGACGCCGATGAGTTTTGCTTTGCCGAGGATTTTTCTGGCCACGTTCAACGGTAAATCTTCCTGGCCGAGGTGGACGCCGTCGGCGTTGGACGCGAGGGCGATGTCTAAGCGATCGTTGACGATGAAGATCGCGCCGGCTTCGTGAGCGAGGCGGGAGGCTTCTTTCGCTACGTTGAAAAATTCGGCCGAGGTCAATTCCTTGGCGCGGAGTTGGATGAGCTTCGCGCCGCCTTTGAGGAATTCGCGCAGAATTGCAGTCGGCGAACGCCCTCTGCCCAGGCTTGTATCGAGAATCGCGTAGAGAGGGGAGGGGAGGAGACGGTTAGACATACTATCTCAGTATGGTGCCTCAGAACCCACGCGACTCCGACCGTCATTCCGGCCGAGTGGGCCGATGCACGCGAGAGCCGGAATCCAGGGAATTCAAGGAGAACTGGATTCCCGCTTCCGCGGGAATGACATTCGGGGCACCCCGACTTTTGACACAAAGAAGCATATGAGGCTTTGTGGGTGGCCTGTTAGCCAGGTTCTTTTTTTACGTTGATCCGGAGGTCGGCGATCTTTTTGCGCAGGGTGTTGCGGTTGATGCCCAGCATCTGCGCGGCGCGGATTTGATTGCCACGGGTTTTTTTGAGTGTCAGCTCGATCAACGGCCGCTCGACCCGCTCGATCACCAGGGAATAGATATTGTCCACATCCACGTCTTTTGTCCGTTGAAAGTAATCTTCCAGCTTGCGATGAATGATCTCTTCGAGAGAGAGGCTGTCCACTTCGGGTAGAGTCGGGCCCGTCTGAGCCTGGAGGGCGAAATCTTTAGGAAACAGGACCGGCCCGGGAGAGAGCACGGCGGCGCGGATGAGCGCGTTTTCCAGCTCGCGCACATTGCCGGGCCAGGAGTAGTCTTCGAGCAGGGCGAGCGCTTCGGGGGAGATGCCCGAGACCTGCGTTCCCATCTCCCGGTTGGTCTTGTCGATGAAGTGGCTGACCAGCAGGGGAAGGTCGCCTCGCCGGTCTCTTAGCGGTGGCAGGTGAATGGGGATCACTTTCAGGCGGAAATAGAGGTCTTCGCGAAATCTCTTCTCCTTGACCGCCCGTTCGAGGTCCTGATTGGTGGCGGCCAGAATGCGGACGTTGGCCTTGAAGACCTCTCTACCGCCTACCCGGCTGAACTCCCGCTCTTGCAGCACTCTCAGCAGTTTCGTCTGAAGCTCCAACGGGATATCGCCCACCTCGTCGAGAAACAGCGTCCCCTCTTCGGCCAGCTCGAATTTGCCGATCCGTCGCTCCAGCGCGCCCGTAAACGAGCCTTTCTCATGACCGAACAGCTCGCTCTCCAAAAGCTCTCTCGGAATCGCCGCGCAGTGGACGACCGTAAAAGGTTTGTCCCAACGTTGCGAGCTGTAGTGGACCGTCTTCGCCACCAGCTCTTTTCCCGTGCCGCTCTCGCCCTGAATCAAAACGGTAGCGTCGGTATTGGCGACCTGACCGATGACTTTGTAAACCTTCTGCATAGCCGGGCTCGATCCGACCATGTTGCCCGGCTCGTAGCTTTTGCGGACCTCTTTTTTGAGCTCGCGGAAATCCTGGAGCAGCTTGCGGCTCTCGAAAGCGCGTTTGACCAGCAGAGATATCTCCTCCAGGTCCCAGGGTTTGGTGACGTAATCGAACGCGCCGTTTTTCATCGCCTCGATGGCGTTGCGCATGGTGTTGCGGCCGGTGACGATGATGATGGAGGCGTCGTTGCCCGACTCCTTGGTCTGCTTGAGCAGCGTCAGCCCGTCGATATCGGGCAGGTTGATGTCGAACAGGCAGACGTCGAAGTCGCTTTCGGTAAGCGCCGTCTGGGCCAACGCGCCGGTCTCGACGGTTTGGACCCAGTAGCCTTCGTCCTCCAGGGCCTTTTTCAGCACCCGGCGGTGAGACTCCTCGTCCTCTACGAATAAAATCTTCCCCTGATTCATGTTGATTCTGCTACGAGTAGCGACACCTTAAACGTCGCGCCTTCGCCCTCGCGGCTCTCCACTCGGATCATGCCTCCATGCTCGTTGATGATCCGATGGCAGATCGCCAAACCGAGGCCGCTGCCGTTGTTCTTGGTCGTGAAGAAGGGAGAGAAGATGTGCGGGAGGTCTTCCTCCTTGATGCCCGGGCCGTCGTCCTCGATGTCCACCCAGATGAACTGATTCCGTTTTTTTCCCTGCTCGCGAATATGAAAGTCCGTCTCTATCCTGGTCGCGAAATTCAAGTGGCCTTTGCCGTTCATCGCTTGAAAGGCGTTTTTTATCAGATTCAAAAATACCTGCGTCAACTGGGCGCGGTCTCCCACAATGGGCGGCAGGCTCGGATCGAAGTTTTTCTTGACGACGACGTTCCAATCCGCCACCGCTTCGCGTTCGAGCAGCAGCACCTCTTCGAGCAACTCATGGATATTCAGCGGCGCCAGATGAAGCGTGGCGGGGCGCGTCAAGTCGAGGAGTTGCTCGATCAGCCGGTTCACCCGGTCCACCTCGCGGACCACGATGTCGGCGTACTGCGCCAGCGGCGCATTCGCGCCGATCTCGCGTTTCATCAACTGCGCCGCTCCCCGGATGCCGCCCAGCGGATTCTTTACCTCGTGAGCCAAACCGGCCGCCAGCGTGCCGAGCTGCGCCAGGCGGTCGGAGCGCTTGAGATCTTCCTCCAGCTCCTTGCGGTGGGTGAGATCGCGCAGCACGAGCACGCTGCCCAACGGCCGTCCGTAGCGGTCCTGCAACGGCGAGACGGTCAAGCTGACCGGGACCTGCCGGCCGCGGCGGTTGGTAAGATCGCCCTCGCCCCGGCTCGCGATCTGGTGCGGCGGCCGGCTCTTGTTCACCATTCCGACCAGCCATGCGTTTTTCTTAAACAACGCGGTGTGCGGTTGGTGAAGCGCCTGCGACGCGGAGATCTCGGTCAGAGTCTCCGCCGCCTGGTTCATAAAGGAAGCCTTGCCGTTCCGGTCGATCAGAATGACGCCGTCATCGAGGCTGGTGAGGATATTCTCCCAGGAGATTTGCCCGGCGGAGGCCTCTGTCATAACCGCGTTTTTCATGGTGAAAGCGCCGAAAAAATCATAGCATAAGCCATTTCAAGAAAACATAGGACGGGGGGCCGGCGCTTGCATTAAGTGCTCCCGCTATGGTAGAAAATGACTACACTTTAGGAGTTAGCACTCAAAGTGGGCTCTTGCCCGCTTTTTTATTTTAGGGGTATGATGGATGCAGATCCGGTTCTATCCCGTATCTGGGAGGTCGCGGATCCGGTCGCAGCCGGCGAGGGGATGGAGGTCGTCGATATCGAGTTTCGACGGGAGGGCGGGCGCGGCAGCCGGGTGCTCAGGGTTTTTATCGACAAGGCGGGCGGTCCGACGGTCGACGACCTGACGCGGGTGAGCCGCCGGCTCGGCGAGGTGTTGGACGAAGGAGTGGAATTCGACGGCCCCTATACTCTGGAAGTTTCTTCGCCGGGGATAAACCGGGTGCTCAAGAAGGTCGAGCATTTTGCCGGGTTTGTGGGGAAAAGAATTCGGGTGCGTACCCGGGAGACGATCGACGGCAGGAAAGCATTTTTAGGCCCGCTCAAAGAGGTCGTGGCCGACGGCATCGTGATGTTACAAGACGGAGTCGAGATTCGTATCGGTTTCGCGGCGATCGAGAAGGCCAACTACGAGCACGATTGGGGTAAGTAAGCCTATGCAGCAGGACTTGAATCGAGTCATAGAGCAGGTGAGCAAGGAAAAAGGCATCGACAAGGCGATCCTCATCAGCGCCTTGGAGAACGCCATGGTTTCGGCGGCGAAGAAGACCTTCGGCCCGCTCAGAAAGATCGAAGCGCAGTACAACGCGGAAATCGGCGAGGTGGAGCTGTTCGAGGCCAAGACGGTGGTCGAGCAGATCGCCGATCCCGCCGTGGAGATTACGCTGGAGGACGCGCGGGAAAATATGGACCCCGACGCGGAAGTCGGCGACGAGCTGCTGAGCAAGCTCGACACCAGCTCCTTCGGCCGCATCGCCGCGCAAGCGGCGAAACAGAATATCGTTCAGCGGGTGCGCGACGCCGAACGGGAAATCATCTACAACGAATTCAAAGGCCGCGAGGGGCAGCTGGTCAACGGCATCGTCCAGCGCTTCGAGAAGAAAAATATCATCGTCAATCTGGGCAAGACCGACGCGATTCTGCTGGAGAAGGAGCAGGTTCCCCGTGAGCGGTACCGCCAGGGAGACCGCATCCGCGCGCTGATCTTGAGTGTCGAGATGACCGGCCGGGGGCCGCAGATCGTGCTCTCCCGCACGCACCCGACGATGCTCACCAAACTGTTCGAGCAAGAGGTGCCGGAGATTTATGAGTCGATCGTCGAGGTCAAAGGGGCCGCGCGCGAACCGGGAGGGCGGGCGAAGATCGCGGTTATCTCGCACGACGCGGATGTCGATCCGGTGGGCGCCTGCGTCGGCATGAAAGGGACCCGTGTGCAATCGGTGGTCCAGGAGCTGCGCGGGGAAAAGATCGACATCGTCCATTGGACGGCGGATCAGGCGGAATATGTGTGCCGCGCGCTCGCGCCCGCCAAGGTGACGAAAGTCATCATCGACGATGACGCGCACAGCATGGAGGTCATCGTTCCCGACGACCAGCTTTCGCTGGCCATCGGCAAGCGCGGACAGAACGTCCGCTTGGCCGCGCGGCTGAGCGGGTGGAAGCTCGACGTGCGGAGCGAGGCCGAGCTTGAAGAGGAGACGCGGCGCGCGCGCGTTTCCCTCGGAGCGATCCCGGGCGTGAACGATATGGTCGTGGAGCTATTATGCCAGGCCGGTTTCAAGTCCGCCGAGGAATTGGCGGAGGCCGAAGTCGAGATGATCAAGGAAGTCGATGGGATCAGCGCCGAGAAGGCCGAGGCGATCTACAAGTCAAGCCGGGAACACGTAGTGGAGAAGCGCCGCAAGGAAGCGGAGGCTAAGGTGTTGGCCGAGGCCGAGGCGGCGCAGGCGGCACAAGCGGCAAGCGATGCGGCGAAAGAAGCCGAGGACGCCGCGAAGGAGACCGAGAGTGCCGCGGCGGAAACCGAAGGCGCTCAGGCGGAAACCGAAAAATGAACGCGCGGCGGAGCTGTCTCGGCTGCAACGCCGTGGACGGGCAAAGCGCGCTGCTCAGAATCGTAATTGAAGAGAGCGGAGATCTGAGAGTGGACAGACTGGGGAACGGCAGGGGAGGGTACCTTCACCCGGCGGAGAGCTGCTGGGAGCCTTTTTTACGCCGGAAGAGCCTCTACCGGGCGTTTCGTCAAGAGGTGACGCGGCCGGCCAAGGAAAAATTGGTGCTGGCGCTGCGCGCGGGGCGTTAGTTTAACCGCGAGAGGTTGAATGTAAACCCGCCTCTTGAGGCGGGCACAAAGCCGATGGGGTTTCCAAAGGAGAGAAGCGGCAGCTCTCCCCTTTGGTCGAACACGGGGTTTGAAGCCCGTGTTCGATATAAATTGTTGTCGAACGGGACTAAAAGAGATGGCGAAGACTAAAGTCAATGTGTTGGCGAAAGAGTTGGGCATCGAGGTCAAGGACCTCATCGCTCAACTCGAAAAACTGGGCATTAAAGGGAAAAAGGCCCAGAACGCGCTCGAAGACGAAGACGTCGTCCGCGTGAAGGCGGCGCTGGCCGGGGCTGTAAAGGCGCAGGTGGTGGTCGGCGAAGAAAAGGTGGTCGCCGACCGGGTTTTTACCACCGAGGACGAGAACATCGGAGAGATCCAGGCGCATGAGAAGATTGTCGAGCGCCGTGTCCGCACGAACGTTATCCGCCGCCGGACCAGCCGCACCGAGGTGGTCACCCAACCCCCACCGCCGAAACCCGAAGTCAAAGAACCTCCGGTCGTCGAAGCGCCGATAGCGGCTGCTCCGGAGGAGCCGGCCTTCGTTCCGGCTCACGAGCCGATCGTTGAACTGGAACCGTCGACAGAAGAGATGCCGGTTTTGGAAACCGAGGCCGTCGAGCCTGCCCCGGCGGCGGCTCCGACGCCCGTAGCGCCGCTGCATCCGGTCGTCGACGCCAAGGCTAAGCCCATCGTCGAAGAAGCGCCGAGGACGGGGCGGGTTCTGGGCCGTATCGACCTGAAACGCGTCACCCGGATTGTGCCCAGCCAACCGGCGCCGCCGTTCCGCCGGCCGGCGCCCGGTGAAGCGCCTGGCCCCCGACCGACGCGCGAGCCGGTCCCCATTGCTCCGGCCGAAGGGGCGACGGTGGCTCCCGGCGACGCGGCCGCCGCCAAGCCCGGTAAGCACAAGAAACGGATCGTCAAAAAGCAGGATGTCCTGGAGTTGCGTGAGCGCGAGATCCGCTCCGGCCGTTTTCCCAAGAAAAAACGGGCGATGCCCGGCAAGGAACAGAGAAAAACCGAGATTACCGTTCCGAAGGCCAGCAAACGCGTGATCCGAATCGCCGGGGTTATCAGCGTCGGCGACCTGGCCAGGGACATGGGCGTCAAGGCGGGCGACCTGATCAAGAAACTGATGGCGCTTGGGATGATGGCCACGATCAATCAAATCCTCGACCTGGACACGGCGACGCTCGTCGCCGCCGAATTCGACCACCAGGTGGAGAACGTCGCCTTCGACGCGGAGAGCGAGTTGGAAGTAGAGCATCAGATCGAAGAGCCCGAGGCCGGCCTCAAACCGCGACCTCCCGTGGTCACCATCATGGGCCACGTGGATCATGGAAAAACATCTCTGTTGGACGCCATTCGCAGCACCAACGTGACGGCGCAGGAGGCGGGCGGCATTACGCAGCATATCGGCGCCTATCACGTTCAGGTCGACGGCCGGAGCGTGACGTTCCTGGACACGCCGGGCCACGAGGCGTTCACGGCGATGCGCGCGAGAGGGGCCAAGGTCACCGACCTGGTGATACTGGTCGTCGCAGCCGACGACGGCGTCATGCCGCAGACGGTCGAGGCGATCAACCACGCCCGCGCGGCCGAAGTGCCGATGTTGGTGGCGATCAACAAGATCGACAAGGCCGACGCGAATGTCGAGCGGGTGAAAAAAGGCCTAATGGAATACGGTCTCGTGTCGGAGGAGTGGGGCGGAGACGCGGTCTTCGTCCCGGTATCGGCCAAGACCAAAGAGGGTATTCCGCACCTGCTTGAGATGATCCTGTTGCAGGCCGACGTACTTGAAGTAAAGGCCAATCCCGACAAGCTCGCGCGCGGCACGATCATCGAGGCCAAGCTCGACCGGGGCCGCGGCCCCGTCGCCACCGTCTTGGTTCAGGAAGGAACGCTCAAAGTCGGCGATGCGTTTGTCTGCGGCGTGTTCCATGGCCGGGTGCGCGCGATGATCGACGAGCATGGAAAGAAAATCGAGCAGGCGCCGCCGTCGTTCCCGGTGGAGATCCTCGGCTTGCAGGGCGTGCCCCAGGCGGGCGATTCGTTTGTCGCTCTGACGGACGAAGCCAAGGCCAGGCAGATCGCTGAACACCGCCACAGCAAGCAGAGGGAAACCGAGCTGGTGAAAAACACCAAGATCTCGCTCGACGAGCTTTACAGCCAGATCAAGACCGGCGAGGTCAAGGAGCTGCGCGTCGTGCTGAAAGGCGACGTTCATGGATCGGTGGAGGCGGTGGCGGAAGCGATGAATCGCCTCTCGGGAAATGAAGTCAAGCTCAAAGTGATCCACGGCTCCGTCGGCGGCATTACGGAAAGCGACGTGCTGCTGGCCACCGCATCCAACGCGATTGTAATCGGCTTCAACGTGCGGCCCGAAACCAAGGCCGCCGCTCTGGCGGCCCAGGAAGGCGTCGATGTTCGTCTCTACAGCATCATCTACGAAGTGGTGAATGACATTCGGGCGGCGATGGAAGGGTTGCTCGAGCCGAGCTTCCGCGAGCAGACTCTGGGCCGCGTGGAGATCCGGGAGATCTTCAATATCAGCGGCGTCGGGACGGTTGCGGGCTGCTATGTGACGGAGGGCAAGATCCAGCGCACCAGCTTGATCCGCGTGCTCCGAGACCAGAGAGTGGTCCACGACGGCAAGCTCAACGGTCTCAAGCGCTTCAAAGACGACGTGCGCGAGGTGACCTCCGGCTACGAATGCGGCCTCTCCTTGGAAGGCTTTCAGGATATCAAGAAGGGCGACACGCTGGAGGCCTACGAGCGCACGCCCGTGATCCGGCGCATGGTTCCGACGCCCGGCGGCCGCGAAGCCCCGCGCGCCTCCGCGTAAGCAGGAGAAAGTCGATAGCACGAAACGCACCCTCCGATACCGCCGCTCCCGCCGTGGTGGGCGTTCTCAAGCTCGGCCTGATCCTGGCGGAGAACCACTCGCTCAAGGGAAAGCGGGGAGTTCTTAAAAGCATTCAAGCGCGGGTTTCCAATCAGTTTAACGTTTCGGTCGCCGAGTGCGGCGATCAGGAGCTGTGGCAGAGCGCGGTTCTGGGGTTCAGCGCGATCGGCAGCAGCCGGGAAGTCGTCGAAGCCACGCTCCGGCAGGTCGTAGATTTTGTCGACGGCCTGGGGCTGGCCCAGGTGGGTGACGTCGAGACGGAGTTCTTTTACTGCTAGAATTCTCAATTGTGAGTTTTTAATCGCTGCGGGTTAATTCCCCGCAGCTTGCTGCGTAGAATTTATTTTCTTTACGAAGTCCGTCATCCCCGCATGCTTTTAGCGGGAATCCAGGCGGATTTCGGACTGGACCCCCGATTAAAACATTCGGGGGTGACGACTTGGGGAAAAGTCATCCGAGGGCCTCTTGATACCCCGCAGCTTGCTGCGGGGTGATTCATTTTTGAATTATGCAGGAGACTTTCCTCCAATTAAAAATTAAAATTTATTCTTGCCTATGGACTACAACCGTTCAGACCGTGTCGGAGACCTTTTGCAGGAGCTGGTTTCCCAGCTCCTCATGAAAGAAGTCAGCGACCCGCGCATCGGCGCAATCACGCTCACCGGCGTGGAGGTGAGCAAAGACTTGAGACACGCGAAGATCTACTTCAGCATCCTCGCCGGAAGCGAAAAGAAGGAACAGGTCACTTCCGGCTTGAAAAGCGCGACCGGCTTCATCCGCGGCCGGGCCGCCAAGGATCTCAAGCTGAGATTCGTCCCGACCATCGAGTTTATCTACGACGAGACCGAGGACCGCGCTCAGCGCATCGAGGATCTGCTGAAGGGAACAAAAAGCAGCGAATAGCCTTCAGCCGTCAGCGAGAAAATAGTTTGGTGTTTCAGGAATTCATGGTCTAAATCCGCTTTCGCGGGAATGACGGAAAGGTTCATCTCATGGCAAGCGGATTATTACTTGTTGACAAGCCCGAAGGGCCGACCTCGGCGCAGGTAGTGGGGCGCGTCAAGCGCATCCTTGGCGCAAAGAAGGTCGGCCACCTCGGCACGCTTGATCCCTTCGCCTCCGGCCTGCTCCCGCTGGGCATCGACGATGGAACCAGGATCGCCGATATTTTTCTTACCGCGCGAAAAAGTTATCGAGGAGTGATTGCCTTGGGGACGGAGACCGACACGCAGGATTCGACCGGCGCGGTGACGGCGGTGAAAGAGGTGCCGCCGATTGGGGACGAAGAAATCAAAAAGCTTCAAGAAGCCTTCACCGGCAATCTGCTCCAGACTCCTCCCATGTTCTCGGCGCTCAAGAAAGAGGGCGTGCGACTTTACCGCCTTGCCAGAAAAGGCCAGACGGTTGAGCGCGCGCAGCGCGGAATAAAAATCGAAAGCCTCCTGCTCTGGCTGGTGGGTCCGACTGAGCTCGGTATCGAGGTTACCTGTTCCAAGGGCACTTACATTCGCACGTTGGCGGCGGATATGGGACAGTCTCTCGGCTGCGGCGCGCACTTGAAGAGCCTGCGCCGTCTCGCCTGCGGCCACTTAAGCGTGGACAACGCAATTGCGCTCGACGACATCGAGGGCGCGAAAGCCAGGGGAGAAGTTCCTATCCTGTCGCTCAACCAGGCGTTGAGCGACATCCCGGCAGTCCAGCTTGAAGGGCGCATACTTTCCCGCATCAAACTGGGCCAACAGGAGTTGCTCGCCGGACTCGGCGCGCCGAAAAACGGGGAGAAGATGCTCCGCCTGATAGACACGGGAGGAAATCTCTTCGCCCTGATCCATTGGGTGGATGACACGGCAGGCGGGCGGTGGAGGCTTTACCGGGTGTTTTCGTCATAGCCCGGCGGCGTATTCACCGCAGAGACGCAGAGTTCGCAGGGAGTTCTTTCTAATCCTTCCCCCCTCCGCGTGCTCCGCGCCTCGGCGGTGAACATCTGGGCTAAGCTTCTTAAGTGCGCTCCGTGAAAATCTGGATTACGGTCAAACCTCAGGCCAGGAGGGAAGAGGTGAAGAAGCTCGCCAACGGCGAGTATTCAGTCTCCGTCCGCGCCCCGGCTCGCGAGGGCAAGGCGAACGAGGCGGTGGTTGAGCTGTTAGCCGAACACTTCTCCGTTCCTAAGTCGTCGATCCGGATCGTGCGAGGGGACACGGCTAGAAAAAAACTGATCGAAGTTGGATGAGGGCAAGACCAGGGCGGGTGTTCAGAGGAGTGTCCAGCGGCGCGCAAAGCGCTTCCCCTGGAGAGTGCCACAGGAGTTGGCTCCCTGCCGGATTTCTATCTTCTCCGGGTTAACGCCGAGAGCCGCCAACTGCTTTCCCGCCTCCGCCGAGGCAATCCACGTGATAACTGGAACACGTTTGAGAAGCGCCTGAAACTGGGGATAGAAGATAGTTCCCATGCCGCTAAGGTTGGTCATGTCGATCAATAGCTCTTGGTCCGTAGGTAGCGACGTTAGCAATCCCTCCCTTTCCCACCAGTGATTGATCGATAACGCTCCGTAAAAACGGATAGTGAATGGTTTGCCGGGCATGACTCGTGCGGGTAGACCGAACTGGAGATAGACCGTAAGCTGCTCCAGGTAGTTGTTTAGCTCACACGACGGCGTTGTTGACTCAAGAAGGGTAAAAACCGCATCGGCAATTCCGTGATCCTTAGGGTGGTCGTCTTTATTCGGCGACCGAAACGAAAAGTTGTAAGGCTGCGAGTCGGGCATGCGAAAATTGCCGCTCACCGAGATTCCGTCCCAGACTCGTCGGTCATCCTTTTCCTGGCTGGCAACCATCAAGTTTTGCATACGAGAACAAAACTTTTTGATAGTAGCACTATCGAGCGCGAACTGCTCAGTTCGACTGGCTTGCGTTCGCCGATCACCATACTCTACCGTCAAATCGGAAGAGCGCGGACGCGCCCTGAGAGTGATGGTTGAATCCGCGTGGAAAGTGGGCTGTGCGTAGAAAACGAAATCGTACGTAGAGCAATCAACCTGGGCGCCGGAGACACCGGAACAGACTAAAAGAACGAGGACTAAAGCGCTATAGGTTATCGGGCTTTTTCTTTTCAAAGTAAGTTTCCTGCGCCGTTTTGGCTAGCGGTCTTACTGTGGGGATTTTATCTGCCGTGAGAGGTTCGACGGCCGATTCGGGTACTGTGATCACGGCAAGGGTCTCGCCGATAGCGTTGAACACCTCTAGGGCGTAGCCGTCGTCGCCCTTCTTGCCGGGTAAATGTTCGACAATCGTAGTGACGTCACCCTTGCGAAGCCCTTGATCGGGGATATCTATCTTCAGGGCCACAGGCTTAAATAGGTCGATCTTCATCGTTCCGTCTCACGCTGACTCTACAATAAGCCGGCGACAGAGCAAGAGAAATCAACTGGGTTTGAAATGGCCGTTTGTTTGGCGTATGAGGTGGGGCGAAGTTAAACCTGGGCTGCAAGGAGAACTCCTATGTCGGATAGCCACATGCACGATTTCGAGGCGCACGTGAGGGCGGTGGAGGAGGATCTCGAATATTACCGGGCCAAGCGGATCGAGCCGCGCATCTTCACGCTGCTAAGAAGAGGCATTCTATCCTTCACCGATCTCTTCAACGCGGCGACGTGTTCCTCCCTCAAGTCCGGCGCTGAGGAGCGAGGCAACGGGCAGGAGGTGACGCTGGAAGCCCGCATTCGCGCGCTGGAGGACGGGCTGGACGACTACGTTAGGGAGATCGGCCTCATCACTTCAGCCCTTGGCGACGCGTGCGACGTGGTGACGGAAGATTCGAGGGTCGAGAGGGGCGATTACAACGAATTTTTCCGCCTGGCTCACCGGGAGTATCGCGGCACGCTGGAAGATCGCGTGCGGAGCTTGACCGAAGATGTCAATAAAAACATTAGAGTCCTTGATGTGCTGACCCACGCGCTGATCCAAAAAGGAGTCTTGAACGAGAAGGAGCTGGATGAAGAGCGCGAAGCGATTAAAAAAGCCGGCCCGTGGAACGGCGGCAAGATCGTGGCCCGCGCCTGGCTCGACCCCGATTTCAAGCGCCGGCTCGTCTCCGAGGGGCGTCCGGCGCTGCGCGATCTTGGGATTCCACCGGGGCGCGTGGGTAAGCTTGGGGTGCTGGAAAATACCGAGAAGGTTCACAATGTCATCGTCTGCACGCTCTGCTCCTGCTATCCGTATGACCTCTTGGGCGACACGCCGTGGTGGTACAAGCAGGACATCTACAAAAAACGGATCGTCGCCAATCCCCGCGCCATTCTCGGAGAGATGTTCGAGCTGGAGCTGCCGTCGAACATGCAGGTGAGAGTGCACGACAGCACTTCCGACGTTCGCTACATGGTCATTCCGCGAAGGCCGAAGGGGACGGAGGGGCTGAATGAAGCGGAGCTCGCGAAGCTGGTAACGGTCGATAGTCTGATCGGCGCGGCCGAAGCTTTGGAGCCGGCGCAAGTCGGAAAAATGAAAGAGACGGAATGGGGGCATGCGAAACCGAGACCGAGGGATTACTGAATCGCCCGAAAAAAGTTTTTCCGAAGTAACGTAATGATTTCCTCGCCCTCCTTTGGAGGGAGAGGATAAAGGTGAGGGTGGTTCGCTCGGATATGACCCTCACCCTCACCCTCTCCCGCAAGCGGGAGAGGGAAAGATAGAAGGACTACTGTGGAAACTACCGAAGGCAGTTTTAAGGTTGGAGACAAGGTGCTCGTCAAGCCGGAAAACTCCGAGGGCAATCCGCGCACGCCGGCGTACATCCGGGGCAAGAAGGGCGTGATCGCCGAGGTCCACGGCGTCATTAACAACCCGCGCGACCATCGCGGCCTTTACCCGCCGCTTTACACCGTCGTGTTCGAGGTCAATGAGATCTTCGGAACCGCCACGCAAGACAAGCTGTGGGTGGACTTGCACGAAGACTGGCTGGATCGGGGATAAATGTTCAAAGGGTTCAAGTTCGGAGCGGCGCGCGTGTGACTTACGAAGCGGGACTCTTGCCTTCGAGAAATAGGGCAAGCTTTGCGGCTGGAAATCTAATGCCGACATAGAACGCGCCGAACTGCCCGTAAACGGCGCTGGCGACGTCGAAGCGCATCTCGTAAACCAGTTTTTTGAACACCAGCGGATCGTCGGCGAAGAGATCGACGCCCCATTCCCAATCGTCGAAACCGATCGAGCCTGAGATGATCTGCGTCACCTGACCCGCGTACTTCCTCCCGATCACGCCGTGCTCCGCCATCATCTTCTGCCGGTCGGCGATCGGGGCCGAGTACCAGTTCTTGATCTCGCCGCGGAGCTTGTTCATCGGATAAAAGCAGACATAGCGGCGCGCCGGGACCGGCGGCCACAGCCTCGGCGCGACCATTTTCCGCTGATTGGCCAGCTCGGCGTCGACGGCCTGGCTCCATTCCGGCGAGCCGGGCTTCAGGCCGTTTTGCTTCAGCGATTCGTAAAGGCGCACGGTCGCTTCGTACAAGCCCAGCTCCACGACGGAGAGATAAGAGGTCGTCGGCTCGAAGAATTCCGCGAGCTTGAGATTGGCGACGCTCAGCTCGGCGCTGTTCAAAGCTTCGAGCGTCCGCCGGAAATGGACGATCAGCAGATCGCCTTTGTGGCCGAGCATGGAAAAGATCGCGCTCTGCTCCTCTTTGCCCTGCTCCATCGCGCCGAAAAGAGCCGCCGCTTCTTCGGCGACCTCTTTCATCGCATGATGGTCAAGCTCCCTCCAGGCATGCCACCGCAAGCGGGACATCTGGTGCAGAACGAAAGATCCCTCGAGCGTCAGCGGGACCGGCGGGACGGCCGCCTGTTGTTCGGTCAGATCCGCCACTTCTTCTCCACTTTGTCTTTGAATTCCGTCTCGAAGGCATTCACCGCGGGAAACTCATCCATCCAGCGGAACGGCCGGCAGGCGTCGATCAAAACGCGGTCCGACACGTAGCCTTTCGGCGAGCGCTCCTCGGGCGGCATGGCCGGCTCGCATACCGAGGCCCAGACGCTTTTTACGACATCGATTCCGTCGCGCACGTAGCAGCGGGTCGCGATAGCCCAGATCACGTCGTTGGGATTGCTGATGTCGATGTCGTCGTCCACGACCACGACGAACTTTCCGCCGTAGGCGCCGGCCCGCGCGCCGGCAGCGACCAGCAGCGCCTGCTTCGAATGGCCCGCGTAGCGCTGGTGAATCGAAATCACGGTAAACGGGCCGGGCTGCCCGCCGTAGACAAATCCCCAGACTCCTTTGATGTCGGGGACTCCGGCTTTCTCCAACTGTTCCCACAGCGTCGCGGCGCCAAGCGAGATCGGGAGATAACTCGCGGGCGGCTTGAGCGGCGGCGCGCCCAAAATGATCGGATCGTTTCTATAGTAAACCCGCTTCACCACCATCACCGGCGTCTCGCCGACGTTGGCTTCGGTGAAATAGCCCGGCCATTCGCCGAACGGCCCTTCGCGCGGCATTTCTTCGTCTTTCATCGGCGGCATCTCGCCTTCGAGAACGACTTCGGCGTTGGCCGGCAGCGGCAGGCCGGTCGCGGCGCCTCGGATCACGGGCACGGGCGCGCCTTGGAGATAACCGGCAAACTCGTATTCGTTCACATCCGGCGGCAACGGCATCTGCGCGGCGAGAAAAACGCTCGGCCCCTGGCCCAAAGTGATCGCGACCGGCAGCGGCTTGCCCGCCGCGCGGCTCCGCTCGAAGGCGAGGCGGCCGTGCTTGCCCATGTTCATCTTGACCGAGACCGTGTTCTTGTTCTGGATCATCACGCGATAGGTGCCGATGTTGATCCTTCCCGTCTCCGGATCCTTTGTAATAACGCCGCAGCCGGTGCCGAGGTAGGGGCCGCCGTCGAGCTCATGCCAACTCGGCGTCGGAAATTTGTAGAGATCGACCTGATCCCCGTCCATCTGGTTTTCGCAAACCGGGCCGCCCTCCACCTGCTGCACGGGCACCGGCTTGAACGCCGCGAGTTTCTTTCTCCAGGCATACAGAAAGTCGACGCCCTTGAGATCCGTGGGAAGTCCCATCGCCGGCGCGGTGCGCCGGCAAGTCCTGAAAAGGTTGGAAACGACGCGGAAACCCGGCGGGTAATCTTTGAAGCCGCTGAACAAGAGCGCCGGCCCCTCTTTTTCCGCCGCCCGTTCGGTGAGCGCGCCCACCTCAAGCTTAAGATCGACGCCTTCAAGCGTCTTGACCTCGCCCATCTCTTCGAGGCAGCGGATAAAATTTCTCATGTCGGTAACGTCGTTCATGTGGCCTCCGAAACAACCATCCTATTTCCCTGTACCGATACTGTCAACTCGGGGGCGGAATGCTTGCGCTTTTCCCTTCCTTCCTCTATCAACTAAAGATCATGCGTCGCGCGATTTTGGCTTTGCTGATCGTTGTCTTTTGGGCGTTCCCGGCGCGCGCCGCGCAAGTCCAGGAGTTTGTCCTCGACAACGGCCTCAAGGTTCTTCTGCTCGAAGATCACAAAAGTCCCGCGGTGACTTTTCAGGTGTGGTATCGGGTCGGCTCGCGGAACGAATTGGACGGCAAGAGCGGGCTCTCGCACTTCCTCGAACATATGATGTTCAAAGGGACTCCGACGACCGGCCCGGAGCAATACTCGCGGATCATTGCCACGAACGGCGGCCGGTCCAATGCTTTTACCTCCGCCGACCACACGGTCTATTTCGCCACCATGAGCCGGGAGAAGATCGGCGTGGAGATCGAGCTGGAGGCCGACCGGATGGCCAATGCCATCTTGGACGGCGCAACTTTCGAAGCCGAAAAACAGGTGGTCATGGAAGAGCGGCGGTTGCGGACCGAAGACAGCCCCGCCGCCGCGCTCGGCGAGGTTATGGGAGCCGTCGAATACACCGTGCATCCGTACCGGCGACCGGTGATCGGCTGGATGGGCGATCTCGAAAAAATGTCCCGCGAAGATCTGCGGCAACACTATAAGCTCTACTATGCGCCCAACAACGCGTTCATCGTCGCCGTGGGGGATTTCTCGACGGCGGAGATGCTGACGAAGATCAAAGGGGAGTTCGGCAAGCTGCCGCGCGGAGCGGAGGCGCCCAAGATTAAGGTTGAGGAGCCGCCGCAACGGGGGGAGCGACGCGTCACGCTCAAGAAAGAGGCCGAGCTGCCGTTTCTGGCGATCGACTATCGCGCCCCGAATGTGAAAGATCCGGAGAATTTTTCCCTCGACCTGCTTGCCGTGGTCCTCGCCGGGGGGCGGAGCTCCCGTTTGCATCAGGAGCTGGTGTACCATCAACGAATCGCCCGGAACGTCGGCGCCGACTACGGGGGGCTTTCGCTGGACCCGGGCATGTTTTCCATCACGGCCCAGGTCATGCCGGAAAAGCAAACGGAGGAAGTCGAGAAGGCCGTTGACGCGATCGTCGAGCGGCTTCGCACCGAGGCGGTGGGCGACAAGGAATTGGAAAAGGCGAAGAACCAGGTGGAGGCCGCCTTTGTGTTCGGGCAAGACTCGGTCTTCGGTCAGGCCATGCGGATCGGACAATACGAATCGGTCGCCGGCTGGCGGCTGCTGGATCAGTACCTGGAAGGAATACGGAAGGTTACCGCAGCCGATCTCCTCAGAGTGGCGAAGAAATATCTCGATCCCGATCAGCGAACAGTAGGTGTGCTGATCCCCGTGAAGGAGAAGGCGCAATGAAGGCGTTAACTGCCGCAGTTATCGGGCTGCTGAGCGTCGTCTCCCTGTCCGCCTCTTCGGATGCGCGCCTCGCGCCTCGCCGGGCCGTTCTCGAAAACGGACTGGTCGTTCTCACCTCGGAGCAGCGAGCGCTCCCGATGGTGACCTTCAATCTTCTTATTGAAGCGGGCTCGCGCTTCGAGAACGCCGGGCGCGAGGGGACGGCGAACCTGGCCGCGCGCCTTCTGACTTACGGCACGCGGACGCGCACGGCCACACAGATCAGCGAAGCGCTTGATTTTATCGGCGCAACGCTGTCGGCCGCGTGCGACGAAGAGACGGCCACCGTCAGCCTGACGGTGCTGAAGAAAGACCTGCAAACCGGGCTGGAGTTGTTTACGGACGTGCTGACGGCATCGACTTTTCCGCAAGCGGAGATCGACCGGCAGAAGCAGTCCGTGATCGCTTCGATCAGAGCCAAGCAGGAGGAGCCGGGAGAGATCGCGCAAGAGAAGTTCCGGGAAGCGCTGTTTCGCGACAGCGCCTACGGACGCCCGGTCGAAGGGACTTCGGAATCCGTCGAACGCGTGGACCGCGGAGCGCTGCTTCAGTTCTACGAACAGTACTATCGGCCAAACCGCGCGATTCTCGCCGTCGTCGGCGACGTTTCTCATGAAGAAATCCTTGGCCTTCTACAAAAGTTATCGCGAAGCTGGGAGCGGCGAAATTCGCCTTCCCAGCCGCCTCCAACCCCGTCACCGGCGGCGGCCGCCGTCATCCGTGTCAATAAGGATCTGACGCAGGCCAATATCCTGATCGGCCACGACGGAGTGCCGCGCAACCATCCCGATTACTACGCGATTCAGGTGATGAATTACATTCTGGGCGGCGGCGGTTTCTCTTCCCGGCTGATGGACTCGATCCGCAACGAGCGGGGACTCGCGTATTCCGTCTACAGCGCGTTTGACACGGATAAATACGCCGGGAGTTTTCAGCTGGCGATGCAGACCAAGAACGAAAGCGCGGGAGAGGCGATCCGCGTCGCGATGGAAGAAATTCGAAAAATCCGCGAGCAGGGTGTTACCCAGGAAGAACTGCAGGCCGCGAAAGACTATCTTACGGGGAGCTTCCCGCTCCGGTTTGACAGTAACCGGCGAGTTGGCGCGTTTTTGACGCAAATGGAGTACTTTGGCCTCGGACTGGACTATATGGAGCGCTACGCCGACCTGATCCGCGGCATCAGCAGGGAGGAGGTGCTTCGCGTGGCCCAGAGCCGCCTCCAACCGGACAAGTGGATTGTCGTGGTCGTCGCCGATCAGTCGAAGGCCGGTTTAAACAATTCACTTGACAGGGGCAAGGGGCCATAGTACTCTGAGATCAGGTTCATAGGGGGTTTTATAAACAAGGGAGTCGCCCATGAAAAAAGTACTGGTAGTTGAAGACCATCCGGATATGCGCGAACTCCTCATCTGGCAAATGGAATTGATGGGCTTTCTCGCGATTCCCGCGCGGCACGCGAAGGAAGGCATCGAAAAAGCCGTCGAAGAAAAGCCCCAGTTGATCCTGATGGACATCATGATGCCGGGCATGGACGGGTGGGAAGCTACGCGGGTGCTCCGCTCCAAACCCGAGACGCAGGATATTCCGATCGTGGCCGCCACGGCCCTGTTCAGAGAACCGGACCTGAAAAACTGCCTCGACGCCGGCTGCAACGACTATATCGTGAAGCCGTTTACCTTTCACGAGCTACAGGGAAAGGTTCAATCCTACATGGCTGGCGAGCCCCCACAGCATTAGCCGGTTCGCCTTTCTCTCTCCCTATTTTTCCGCTATTTTTTGCCTTGAGGTGTCGTTGTGTCCCTTAAGGAGAAATCCGTCGCCGTCGTAAAGCGGCTGCGGGAGGCCGGCTATCAAGCCTATCTCGCCGGAGGCTGCGTCCGCGACGCGCTGCTCGGCAAAACGCCGCAGGATTACGATATCGCGACCGACGCCAAGCCGGAGGCGATCCGTAAGGTTTTTTCCAAGACAATCGAAGTCGGGGCGCAATTCGGCGTCGTCATGGTCGTGCTCGACGGCGAGTCGTTCGAAGTCGCCACGTTCCGTTACGACGGTCCCTATCTGGACGGGCGGCGGCCGAGCGAGGTGCGTTTCGCCGGGATGCAGGAAGATATCCTGCGGCGCGATTTTACCATCAACGGGATGATGTACGATCCGCTCGAGGACCGGATCATCGACCTGGTGGGAGGACGGGAGGATCTGACCCGTCGCGTGGTCCGGGCGATCGGCGAGGCGCGTGAGCGCTTTCGGGAAGATCGTCTGCGGATGGTCCGGGCGGTTCGATTCGCCGCCGGTCTCGGTTTCACTATCGAAACAGAAACCCTCGCGGCTATCCAAATGGAGGCCGCAACCGTTGGGCAAGTCTCGTGGGAGCGAATCGGCGATGAGATAACCCGCATTCTCACCGAAGGGGGCGCGCGCAGGGGATTCGAGCTTCTGGACGAGAGCGGCCTGCTGGCGACGATCCTTCCCGAGGTCGTGGCGATGAAAGGAGTCGGGCAGAGCCCCGATCACCATCCCGAAGGCGACGTCTTTTCCCACACGCTCCTGCTGCTGGAGCAAATCTCAAATCTCAAATCTCAAATCTCAGACACGCTGGCCTATGGCTGTCTGCTCCATGACATCGCGAAGCCGTTGTGCGTTAAGCGCGAGGGAGAAAAGGTCACCTTCTACGGCCATACGGAGAGGGGAGCCGAGATCGCCATCGAAATCCTCAAGCGGCTCAAGCAGAGCCGCGCGGTGTGGGAGCGGGTCGCCTACCTGGTGAAAAACCATCTGCGTCATACCCAGGCACCGAAGATGCGCTTGAGCACGCTCAAGCGTTTCCTCGGCGAAGAGGGGATTGCGGAGCTGTTGGAGCTTACGCGCATCGATGCGCTGGCCTCCAGCGGCGACTTGCAATCCTTTAACTTCTGCCGGCAAAAGCTGGTGGAGCTAAAGCACGAGGAGATTCATCCTGAGCCGCTGCTTCGGGGCAAAGACCTGATCGCGATGGGGCTGGCGCCAGGCCCGCTGTTTCAGGAGATTCTCAGGCAGCTCGAGGAGCATCAACTCGAAGGGGAGATCAAGACGAGAGAGCAAGCGATGGAATGGGTTACAAAACAATACCGACAGCGAGGTTTATCATGAGCAAAGCGCAAGCATTGAAAGTCGTGGGCCGCGCGGTGCCGCGAGTCGATGGAGAAGAAAAAGTCACGGGGAGGGCCGCGTACACCGTCGATCTGGAACTGCCGGGCATGGCGGTTGGGAAAATCCTCAGGAGCCCGTTCCCCCACGCGAAACTGCTGAAGATCGACGCGCGTAAGGCGGCGCAGCTCCCGGGGGTCTTTACGGTGCTCACGCGGGATGACCTGGGCGATCTCAATTACTATTTCGGAGCGGCTTACAAAGATCAGCCGATCGTCGCGGTGGACAGGGTCAGGTACGTGGGGGATCCGGTGGCGGGCGTGGCGGCGGTGGATGCGGCTACGGCCGAGGAGGCGCTGGGGCTGATCGAAACGGAATTCGAGGAGCTGGCGGTGGTGGGGAGCTTGGAAGAAGCGCTCGCCCCCAACGCCCCGTTGGTTCACGAAACCTCCAAGGCCGGCGGGGAGCTGCACGGCTATCACTACCAGGCGTTGGATAAATTCAAAGGGACGAACATCTGCTATCAGTTCAGCTATGCCAGGGGAGATATCGCGGAAGGTTTCAAGAAGTCCGCCTATATTTTCGAAGACACATTTACTTTTCCGCGCGTGCAACATTTTTCGATGGAGCCGCACGCGACGATCGCCCAGGTAGAGGACGACCGCATCACGCTGTGGACCGGGAGCCAGGACCCCTTCACGCTCCGCGATCACCTGGCGGAGATCTTCCGCGTGCCGCTCAACCGTGTCCGCGTGATCGTTCCGCACGTGGGGGGCGGTTATGGCGGAAAGCTCTCGGTCAAGATCGAGCCGATCGCGGCGGCCCTGGCCTGGAAGGCGCGACGGCCGGTCAAAGTGTCGCTCTCGGTTGAAGAAAGCTTCAAAACGGTAACGCGCCATCCGGCGCGTTTTCGCGTCAAGACCGGCGTTGCGCGCGACGGCAAGCTCGTGGCGAGAGAATGTGAGATCCACATGGATACGGGGGCCTATGCCGATGCCGGGCCGCGCGTCACGCAAAAGGCCGGCTATCGGGCGATCGGTCCCTATCGCATCCCGCACGTGAAGACCGATGCTTACACGGTCTATACCAATACCGTCCCGGCCGGCGCGTTCCGGGGTTTCGGCACGCTGCAAGTGACCTGGGCCTACGAATCGCAGATGGATATCATCGCCGAGCGGCTGGGCATGGACGCGCTGGAGTTTCGCCTCAAGAATCTGCTCAAGAAAGGCGAGCTTTACACGTCGGGCGATACGCCCGTGGACTGCGACCTCAAAGAAGGATTGCTCCTCGCCGCTCAGGGGATCGGCTGGGGAAAAAAGCGCCGCAAGCCGAACACCGGCAAGGGGCTTAGCTGCTGCATGAAGGACGGCGGCGGCACCTACAAGGTCGCTTCGGCGGTGGTCAAAATGGTCTCCGACGGCAGCGCGGTGCTGCTGACCGGGACCGTCGAACTCGGACAGGGATCGCGCACGGCGCTGAGCCAGGTGGTGGCGGAGGAGTTGGGCCTGCCTCTGGATCACGTCGTGGTGGCTCAGCTCGACACGGATGCGACGCCCTATGACGCGGCGACGAACGCCAGCAGCTCGATGGTCGTCATGGGTCTGTGCGCGCAGCGCGCGGCTCAGGACGTAAAGCGGCAGCTCCTCGGCGCGGCCGCCAAGGCGCTCAAGGAAAAATTAAGCTCCCTTAAAATTAAAGACGGCAAAATCCACAGCCGCAAAGGGCGGAACGTCGCTTACGGCGACGTGATCGCGAAATATTTCGGCGCCAAGGCGGGAGAGATCATCGGCAAAGGATTTTACCAGGATATAAAGAGCGACAAGGCGGTGCTGGGCGCGCCGACCACTTTCTGGGAGATCGGTTGGGGCGGCACGGAGGTCGAAGTGGACCGCGATACGGGCGAGATCAAATTGTTAAAATACGTCTCCGTGGCGGATGTCGGTCGCGCGGTGCAGCCGGTGCTATGCGAGGGGCAGGACGAGGGCGCGGTAATGTTCGCCATCGGCCACACGCTCAGGGAGGAGATGATCTATAAAGACGGCCAGCTGTTAAATCCCAATCTGGTCGACTACCGCGTGCCGAACTTCGACGACCTGCCGAAGGAGTTTGAAACGATCCTGCTCGAAAACCAAAACGGGCCGGGTCCGTTCGGCTCGAAAGGGCTGGGCGAGGGCGGCCTTCTTCCCGTGGCCTCGGCGATCGCCAACGCAGTCTATAACGCGGTGGGCGTGAGGCTGCGTGATCTACCGCTTACGCCGGAGAGAGTGTGGAGAGCGATGGAAGAAAAAAAATTGGAGTAATGGAGTACTGGAACTCAACCAGCCAAAACTCCAACACTCCATTACTCCAATACTCCAGTCCCCGATTACTTGATCCACTCCAGGAGCGCCGGGTCGGAAAAAGGGACGTGGAGCATCTGCACGAAGAGCCCGTAGAAGAATAGCCACGAGATCAGTGCCATGAGAAGCGTGATGGGCCATTTCTCCTTAGCGGCCTTGAGGTAGACAATCATGGTCACCGGCACCGCAAGCGAAAATCCGAGGAGCCAAATGGCCAGAAAAAAACCGGCGATCCAACCGATGGTAACGATGGTCCGGCGATGAACCACTTCGGCGGGAAGCTCGGGACCCGCCTCTATCAGGCTTTCGGCGGATCGCGGGGCCGCACCGCCCAGGAGATCTCTCCCTAGCTGCACCAGGGCGATCGCTAAAACCGGAAAGCCGATCGACCAGGGAAAGAGACCTGCGCGAAAACCAAAGTCCCTACTTTGCCACAGCGCCAGCGCGAGCATAACTACGACGAAGGCGCTGAAGAACGTTCCCCAGCTAAATTTCAAGTCGAGTTTCCCGTGTCGCCGGCTCGGCGCGACCGGCTTCGCCGGCTGGCTTGGGTTTTCCTTGTTTAGCCGGCGCTCCTTAATGATCGGATAGAGTATCCCGGCCAGAATCACCACGAAAATAATCAGCACACCCGGCCGCCAAAGCCAGGCAATCCCATAATTGTCGGTTGAAAGAAACAGCCGGTTCTCGGCTAAAGGACCTAAAACCAAACCGAGAAGCACGGGTGGGCGCGGCCAGTCGAGCTTCTGCAAAACCCATCCCAGGGCGCCGAAGAAGAGCACCACCAGCATATCTTCGAAAGCATTTTTCTCCGCGAAGGCGCCGAGGTAGATCAGTAGCAGGATCAGCGGGATCAGGAGACTTCCCCTCACCTGCGTGACCTTCACCAGCGGCTTCAAAAAGAGAAAGCATACCCCGACGGTGATGATGTTGGAGATGATGATGACCCAGACGAAAGAGAAAGTAAGATCGAGCTTGCCCTTGGGCGGCGGGATGAGCATATCCGGTCCGGGGACGATTCCCTGGATGATAAAGGCGCCTAAAAGGATCGCCATGATGACGCTGGCCGGGACACCGAAGGCGATGGTCGTAATCAGACTGCCTCCGAGAGTCGAGTTGTTCGCCGCCCCCGGTCCCAAGACTCCCTCCACCGCGCCTTTCCCGAACCGTTCCTTTCCCGGCGAACTTTGCACCGCGTGGGCGTACGCGAGCCATTGAGTCGTGGCCGCGCCCATGCCGGGAATGATGGCGGTAAAGGTGCCGAGCGCGCTGCAGCGAAGCACCAGCCACCAATGGATGAAGGTGTCCTTAACCCCTTGCATCACGCCTCCGAGCTGCCCCACCTCCTGCTGAGCGATGCTGGTGCCTAAAACCGCCAGCTCGATCGTTTCGGGAATCGCATAAAATCCGATGGTCACCGGCACGAGACCGATCCCGTCCCAAAGAAAGAGTTGGCCGAAGGTGTAACGTTGGATGCCTGAGATCGGATCCAATCCGATCGACGCCAGCAGCAGGCCCAAGCCGCCCGCGACGATGCCTTTCAACTGGTCTTCGCCGCTGAGCGAGGCCACGAAGGTGATGCCGAGCACTGACAGCATGAAAAATTCCGGAGAACCAAACGTAAGCACCAGAGGGCGGATCACCGGGATCGCGGCGGCGAGCGCCAACGCGCCGAAGACCGCGCCCAGCAGGGAGCTCATCAGCACCGCGCCCAGCGCTCGGCCGGCCTCCCCCTTCCTTGCCATGGCATGGCCGTCCACAATGGTCGAGGCCGTGGTCGGCTCGCCGGGCACGCCGAAGAGCACGGAGGTGATGTCGCCGGTGGTCGCGGTCACAGCCGTCATCCCTAAGAGAAACGCGAAGGCTTCGACGGCGCTCATCTTGAAAATGAACGGCAGCATCAGCGCCATGGCCGTAGGCCCTCCCAGGCCGGGGAGGATGCCGACCACGAAGCCGATGGCGATCCCGACGCACATCAAACTGAAGGTGGACCAGGTGAAAACCTGGTAAAAGCCTGAGAGCGAAGCTTGGAATATTTCAAGCATAGCGGTTCTAGCGGTTCCTGCTAGGAGATGGATTGCGTAAGGGAGTCATTTGGGAATTTTTCAAGGCTCTTGCGCGGAACTTCGATCGACGATCGTGATGTCCTTCGTTTAGCGGCGGAACAATTTGCTCTTTAACTCATAAAACGGCGGCTATGTCAAGGAAATCGAAATGGCGTTCTCTTACGCGCAGGGAGGGGAAGTCACTCGTGGTGGTGAACTTTCAAGGCCGGACATTGCGGCTTAAAGATCTTGACAGAGCTCTCTGAGAAACGGCTCGACGTCGGTGACGAGCCCCATCGCCTGGAAGGTTCCCCGGTCGGTCAGTTTGGTGACGACCGCCGGGTTTATGTCGACGCAGACGGTCTTGACGTTCGCTGGAAGCAGGTTGCCGGTGGCAATGGCATGGAGCGTGGTCGCCATCATCAGCGCGAAGCGGACGCCGCCGACTTTGGCGCGCATCAAATCCTGCGCCGCCAGAGTGTCGGTGACGACGTCGGGAAGAGGGCCGTCGTCCCGGATGGATCCGGCCAGAACGAATTCGACGTTGTGTTTGACGCAAGCGTAAAAGATGCCGCGGGTGAGCAGCCCCTGGTCCACCGCCGGGCGGATGCCTCCCGCTTTGCGGATCGCGTTGATCGCCCACAGATGGTGTTCGTGTCCTTCGGCGGCGCGGATATTGCGGTCGAGATAGACGCCGAGGGATGTTCCATAGAGCGCCGTTTCGATGTCATGAACCGCCAGGCCGTTGCCGGCGAAGAGCACTTGCACATAACCCTTCTCGATCATCTCGACCAAGTAAGGCGCGGCGCCGGTGTGGACCAGGCCGGGGCCCGCAACCACTAAAATCTTCCCGTCGTCGCGCCGCACATTTTTCATCGTCTGGGCGATCTCCCGTATCAGCAGCCCCTTCGGCTGCTCGGTCGATACGGCGCTCGACATGAACTCAAAAGCCTCGTGCGGCACGCGCCTCTCCATCGGCACGATCCGGGTTCCCCGGTGGCCGACCACGACGGCGTCGCCCTGTTTGACCCGGTGAATCGGGACCGTCTCCGCGCGCATCGTTGCCCGTTCCACGCGGATACCGCAGTCCATCTCGGCCGGTTGAGCCTCCAACCATCGGTCGCCCACTCGGACCCAGGTGGAGAGGTTGGTGGTGGCGTAAAAGCGGTCGGGGAAGACGCCATCCTGCGGCGCGGGGGCGAGCTCGGCCGGCTCGTCCGCTTCGTCGAGCGGCAGTGCGCCGTGCTCTTTGATTTTGGCGAGGATTTTTTCCAGCGCTTCTGTGCTCGGCGCCTCGACGAGGATGCGCGCGCGGCTCGGGTCCGCGCGGCGATGGCCGATCTCGATCTCTAAAATCTCAAACTCCCCGCCCAGATTCACGATGATATCCAATATTTTGGGGAGGATGAGCGAGTCGACGATATGGCCGGAAAGATGGACCAGGGAGCGCGCCATACGGAGGCTACTTTATCGTTAGCCTGGGATGAGTACAAGGCGGGTCGGGGAAGGCAGAAGGCAGAAGGCAGAAGGCAGAAGGCAGAAGGCAGAAGGCAGAAGGCAGAAGGCAGAAGGCAGAAGGCAGAAGGGAAGATCCCCGCGATGTTGCCGGCGGGTTTCAACTGTCGCCGGTCCGGGTGACGGGGATCGCAACCGTGAAGGTCGATCCCTTGCCCCATTCGCTTTGGACCCGGATCTCGCCGTTGAGCAGCTCCACGAGCCGTTCTACGATGCTCAGGCCGAGGCCCGTCCCTGGATACTTTTTTCGATCCATTCCTTCGCCCAGGTAAAACGGCTCAAACAGGCGCGGCAGGTCGGCCTCCCGGATGCCGATGCCGCTGTCGCGCACGGACCACAAGATGCGATCGGTTTTAGTCCCGTCGCCCGGTTGCAGGGAAACGCTCACCGCGATCTCTCCCCGGTCGGTATATTTCACCGCGTTGGCGAGCAGGTTCTGCAAGATTTCACGGATCTTCGACCGGTCGCTTTTCAGAACGGGGAGGCCTTCCTGGAGAGTTACGCGAAGCTTGATCCCTTTGTCCTGAGCCAACGGGCCGAATGAGCCTTCCAGATCGCCGGCGATTTCCCGCGCGGAGAATTCCTCCGCGTAGATCGGGATCTTGCGGGATTCCAGACGCACGAGGTCGAGAATTTCATTGATGAGGTTGAGCAGATCCTGGGAGTGGCGCGAGATGCGATCGAGCGCTTTCCGCTGTTCTTCCTTGACCTCGCCGAAGAAGCCGTCGAGCAGCAGATCGCCGGTGCCGATCACCACGCTGAGGGGCGTGCGCAGCTCGTGCGCCATTGTGTTGAGAAACTCCGATTTGGCGTTAAACGCCTCCTCCAGCTCCGCGGATTTTCTCTGCACCTCTTCGAACAGCCGCGCGTTCTCCAAAGCGACCGCGGCGCCGTTACCCAGTTGTTGAAGGAGATCCACCTCCTCCTGGGTGAAATCTCTCGGTTGAAACGTCAGCGCCCTCAGGATTCCGATCACCTCTCCGCCGCGCGAGAACAGAGGCACGCCCAGATAGCCCCGCAGCCCAAGCCTCGTTACGGTCTTTCCCATGGGAATGGTGTTCTCGAGCGTTGAATCCGGGATCATGAGCGGTCGGCGATGTTCGATGATCCAGGTCGAACGACCGACCACGGCGCCGCCCTCAGATCGGACTCGCTCGGCGCTGACCCCGGAGATTCCCTTGAGGTTCCACTGCCCCTTCTCAACCACCCGCACGTCAGACAGGTCCACGTTCAGGGTCTCCCGGACTTTGTCCGTAAGTTTTCTAAGCAGAGCGTCGAGGTCCATCGAGGTGATGTCCTGGCTCAGCTCGTTGAACAGCTTTTGGATTCTTTCCCGGCTTTGCGCTTCCCGGTAGAGGTCGGCGTTTTCGATGGCGACGGAGAGGATTTCAGCCACCGGAACCAGGATCGCAATATGCTTGCCGCTGTATTCGTTCGGTTTGAGGCTCCCCAGGTTTAGCGCGCCCAGGATCTGCCCCTTGGCGATGAGCGGCAGGATGATGTAAGAACGCAGCCCGATGTTTTTGTAGCGCCGGTGCGTCAGGGAAAATCTCTGCTCGCCGGCGAGGTCGCCGCAGATCAGCGGCTGTTTGGAGTCGATGACCCAGCCGGTGGCGGTCCCTTCCCTCGGTGAGTAGCCCTCGGGCACGGCGAGCGCGGGCAGGCCGGATTCTTCCGAATAGACCTTGACGTACTGTCGATCTTTCTGCAGCAGGTTGACGGCGAGGCGATCGTAGGGGACGAGCTTTCGGAGCTCTTCGCTCAGCCGCCGGCAGATCTCTTCCAAACTGAGGCTGCCGCTCACCCAGGTGCTGAGCTGCTGCGTCACCACCATGCGGGCCAGCGTGGTGTCGAGCGCGTGGTAGAGGTCGAGGTATTCCAGGAGCAGTCCGATGTAAAAGAGCAAATAGCCGAAAGTCGGGAGGAGATGATAGAAAAACCAGGCGAGGTCGAATTCCCGCTCGGATTGAATGACCGCCGAGGAGACCCAGAACGAGATGACGAGGAAAGCGACGAAATATCCAGCAAGCGGATTTCGCGACGTGCGGTAGTGCTTCCAGTGAATCCCTACTGCGCCGAGATTGAGCAACAACAGCGCGTAGGGGGCGAGACGGGACAGCAACGTCGTACGATCGACCAATGAAAGAGCGGGCAGTTGAGCGCCCCACCAAAGAATCGCTGCGATCGCGGCGAGGCAGGCGAGAGAAGCCCATCCCAACATTTTCCATAGCGTTCCCCAGGCCGGAGAGACGGGATGGCCGCCTCCCGACAGACAAAAGAAGGCGGGGGAGAACAACGCCAGGTAGACTAGATAAAAAAGATGGGCCGCCGCGGAATCGGTTGCGGGAACAGCGCCGTGGAGAGCCAATAGATAGAAAAACTGGAGTAGGAAGGAGAGCCAGAAGGCCAGGCCCACCCAGACGGCGTAGCGATCTTGCCTGAAGAGGAACCGTCCGAAGCTCAAGAGAGCGATGCTCAACGCGGCCCCGATGGAGAACGCCGGCGCGGCGGAGGCAAGCCAGCGCGCCGAAGGCAGCCAACCGGGAGAGGAGACGATCGCCGGCAGGAATGCGACCGCGCCGACTGAGCCGGAGATGACGAGCAGCAGGGCAATCCGACCGCTTGCCGTCCTATCTTGGTCGGCAGATTGCAGACGGTTTGGAGACTCCATAGAATCGACCTGTAAATGATTGATACCGAGCCAATCCGTCATCGGAGTGACGGCGGTTGTTTTCGCAGGTCTACCTTACTAAAGTATCGGCAGGGAAGGCAAGAAAATTTAGTGACGCCTTATGTCGGCGATATATATGAATTATGTTGACGGCAGGTGGATTGGGGCGGGGTCGGGCGGGACGCTCGAAAACCGCAACCCGGCCGACTGCCATGACTTGATCGGTCTGTTCCCCGATTCCGGTCCGGAGGACGTCGATTTGGCGGTCGGCGCCGCGAAAAGAGCTTTGCCGCGCTGGCGACTGGTTCCGGCGCCTAAGCGCGGCGAAATTTTGTTCCGCGTGGGCGAGATCCTGCGCCGGCGCAAAGAGGAGATCGCCCGGATCATGACGCGGGAGATGGGAAAAATTCTTAAAGAAACCCGCGGCGACATCCAGGAGGGGATCGATACCGCCTACTACGCGGCGGGCGAGGGGAGACGGCTCTTCGGCGAGACGATACCTTCGGAGCTGCCGGATAAATTCGCCATGTCGGTCCGCGCGCCGGTCGGCGTCTGCGGCCTGATCACGCCGTGGAATTTTCCGATGGCGATACCGACCTGGAAACTTTTTCCCGCGCTGCTCTGCGGCAACACGGTCGTGCTCAAGCCGGCGGAAGACACGCCGCTCACCGCCGTCAAACTGTTCGAGATTCTGGAAGAGGCCGGCGTTCCTCCGGGAGTCGCCAATCTGGTTCACGGTAGTGGAGAAAAAGCCGGGGCGGCGCTGGTCCGCCATCCCGATGTTCAGCTCGTTTCATTCACCGGCTCGGCCGCCGTCGGGCGCGAGATCGCGGCGTCCTGCGGCCAAGATCTGAAACGGGTGTCGCTGGAGATGGGCGGGAAGAACGCTCAGGTGGTCATGGAGGACGCCGATCTTGGTCTTGCTCTGGAGGGCGCGCTATGGGGGGCGTTCGGCACGACCGGCCAGCGCTGCACGGCGACCAGCCGGCTGATCCTTCACCGAGACGTTAAGAAGACATTCACCGACATGCTGGTGGCGCGCGCGGAGAAAATCAAGATCGGCGACGGGTTGGACGAGAGCGTCGAGATGGGACCCCTGATCAACGAGGCGGCGCGGCAAAAGGTCCATGGCTACGTTCAACTCGGAAAAGAAGAGGGGGCCAGGCTCCTCACCGGCGGCGCGATCTACGAAGAGGGGAAATGGATCGACGGCTGGTTTTACCGGCCGACGGTGTTCGATCAAGTCTCTCCGGCGATGCGCATCGCCCAGGAAGAGATCTTCGGCCCGGTTCTTTCGATCATTGAAGTGAAGAGTTTCGAGGAGGCCGTTGAAGTCCTGAACGGAACCCGCTATGGACTTTCAAGCTCCATCTACACGCGCGACATTGCGCGGGCCTTCCGCGCCATGAGAGACTTCGAGGCCGGCATCACCTATATCAACGGCCCGACGATCGGCGCCGAGGCCCATCTTCCGTTCGGCGGCGTGAAGGAGACGGGCAACGGCCATCGCGAGGCGGGCACGACCGTGTACGACATTTTTAGCGAGTGGAAGTCCGTCTACGTGGATTACTCCGGCAAATTACAAAAGGCGCAGATCGACAACGCGGAATAATTTTCGATTTTAGATTTTGGATTTTAGATTAATCGAAAATCGGCAATCGAAAATTTAAAATTGTATGAACGTGCCCCACATTAAAATAAAGCCGCCCGGTCCAAAGGCTCAAGCGCTGATCGCCCGCGACCATAAATTTACCGCGCCGGCCTACAAGAGGGTTTATCCCCTGGCGGTCAAAGAGGGCCGTGGCATGGCGATCGAAGACGTGGATGGAAATCTCTTTCTCGATTTCATGGCGGGCATCGCCGTGGCCGCGACCGGCCATTCCCATCCCAAGGTAGTCCAGGCGATCGAAGAGCAGGCGCGCAAGTTTCTTCACATCTGCGGCGGCGACTTTTACTACGAGCCGATGGTGGAACTGGCCGAAAAGCTCGGCAAACTCGCCCCCGGCCCGTCGGAGAAGAAGATATTTCTTACCAATTCCGGCACTGAAGCGGTTGAGGCGGCGTTGAAGCTCGCCCGCTATCACACCAGGCGACAGCATATCATTGCTTTCTTCGGCTCGTTTCACGGCCGGACTCTCGGCTCGCTGTCGCTGACAGCCAGCCGCGCGGCGTATCGCGCGCACTTCGGCCCGCTGATCCCCGGCGTCCATCACATTCCCTACGGCTACTGTCACCGCTGCCCGTACAATCTCACCTACGGCTCGTGCGGCATCCAGTGCGTCACCCATTTGGAAAATGTTGTTTTCCGCCATGAGGTGACGCCGGAAGAGGTTGCCGCGATCGTCGTCGAGCCGATTCAGGGCGAAGGCGGCTACGTGGCGCCGCCGCCGGAATATCTCGGCATGCTGCGGGAGATTTGCGACCGCCACGGGATTCTGCTGGTGATGGACGAAGTGCAGTCGGGATTCGGCCGCACCGGCAAGATGTTTGCCTGCGAGCATTGGGGCGTGGAGCCCGATATCATGTGTGTCGCGAAAGGGATCGCCAGCGGCCTCCCGCTCGGGGCGATGATCGCGCGGAAAGAGGTGAGCACGTGGCCCGCCGGCGTCCACGGCTCGACCTTCGGCGGCAACCCCGTCGCCTGTGCCGCGGCATTGGCGACGATTGCGCTGGTAGAAGACGGTTTGATACGCAATGCGGTCGAGGTCGGCGGCTACTTAAAGGAGAAGCTAACGCAGATCAAAGGGTCGCACCCATCCATCAGCGACGTGCGGGGCTTAGGCCTCATGCTCGGCGTGGAGCTGGCAAAGAAGGATGGCGCGCCCGATGGGCAACTGCGCGATCGCGTCGTTATGACTTGTTTCGAAAAAGGGCTTCTTCTTCTGGGCTGCGGCGAGAGCACGATCCGCTTCGCCCCGCCGTTGATCGTGACGAAAAGCGAAGTAGACGTGGCCGTGGACATTTTCAGGTCGGCACTCGAGTAGGCCGGTAACGCGCAAGCGCACCCTCGAGCAAGCCTTATCTCCGCCCTCGCAGCAGCCAGTGCCCGGTTTAATCTCTTCGGGGTCAATTCCCCGCAGCTTGCTGCGTAGAATTTATTTCCTTTACGAAGTCCGTCATTCCCGCATGCTTTTAGCGGGAATCCAGGCGAAGTTAGGACTGGACCCCCGATAAAAACATTCGGGGGTGACAACTTTGGGAAAAATTATCATAAAGGTTTTCGATACCCCGCAGCAAGCTGCGGAGTAGTTCATCTTGGTTTCACTCTCGCGTCTCTTGCTCTGATCCCTGTCGTCGTGCCTCTTTCCCCATAGCAAGCGGTAAATTCCCGCTCAGCGGTTTAGTCCACCATGTTTTATCAATCCTGTCCCAACGTTAGCTGAACAAAGTTAACTGGTTACAAGACTCATGGTCAATTTCATCGCATTCAGTTTGCGAAAGCGCTTGTACAATCGGTGTTTTCTCGAAAAGAGAAATGCTCAAAATCTGTAGAATAGAATGGAGACTGCGCTCCAACTTGAGACGTTTTTTGACGATAGCGACTAACACGTATACCGAGATGGCAATCCAGACTTGAGTTCTGACGGCGTTTGGCGAAGTACCGTAGAAAGCTTTGATCCGCAGATGTTGCTTGATCCAGCGAAAGAACAGCTCCACCTGCCAGCGACACTGATAGAGCTTGGCGATGGTGAGAGG
>JBGPGE010000004.1:0-83108 GCA_041483675.1 Binatia bacterium | reverse complement strand
TAGATGTTGTTGAGCAGAATCCGCTTTTTCTCTTGGGTAGTCAGGAGCCATTGCCCGCCGGATCCCTGATAGATCTCTTTCGTGTGCTTCTGCGAACCGTCCTTCACGTACCAATCGCGGTGGTGGTTCAGCAGGCAGGTGTAAGCTCCGATCAAGAATGAGCCGGAGCCGAAGGCCGGGTCAAGGATTCTGAGCTTGCCGATCTCTTTGGGAGCTTTGCCTTCACACAGCTTTCCGACGGTGTTCTTGACGATATAGTCCACAATGTACGCCGGGGTGTAATAGACGCCGCCGGCCTTCTTGACCTCCGGTTTGTCCTCGACCACGGCGTGATGGCCGGCGGTGAGCCGGATGACTTTGCCCAGGAACTGCTCGTAGACGTTGCCGAGGATGTCTCCGCCGAGGACGGAGAATTCATAAGGGCTTTCAGGATAGTAGAGGCGGCGGATGATGTCTTTCAGAACCTTGTCGTCGATCTTGAGCCTTAGCGTCAGCTCATCGGGGGCTTCGGCCCTCTCTTTCTCTTCCTTGAAATGGAACAGGCCCGAGTTGTACCTGTCATCCGCGATACCGTAGAGGTACTGGAGTCTTTTGTAGGTATGCTCGCCGTTCTGTAGCGCCTGAAGCTGTCCGTAATGCTCGATGCCCCGGTCCTCGCACATCCTGAGGAAGATGATCCGGTCGATGGTGCGCTGGACGGCGAAGTTGAGGTCGCGCACGCTGAGCCGGGGATTGCGCAGGGCCAGGTTCTTGGCCAACGCCTCGCGCCAGCTTTCGATCTCGGCCAGGAACTCGGCGTCGACCGCAGAGGTGCCTCGCTTGCCCTTGCCGGCTTCGGCGAATTTATCGAAGGATCCCTGTAGTACCGCTTCTTTGGAAAATATCTTGGCGATCTCGTCCCAACGCTGCTCGTATTCCTTGTAGGTGAGATAGAGGACTCTTCCGACGCTCGCCTTGTCGGTCTCCTTGGGCGGCAGACGGCAGTCATAGACCGCCAACTCGGCAAAATTGGTAAGGATCGACAGAGGGAGCTTCGCGCTCCAGGCGTAGCGCCGCAGTTGGTACGCGGGGCTGGTGTCGTCTTTGATGCTTACGGCGGGCTTTTTGGCTTCGAGAAAGAACTTGCGGGTGCCGCCGACACGGAAGGAGTAGTCCGGCGCCTTGGTGGCGCCGCCTACTTTTACCGCGTCTTCATGGATAACGTCTTTGTACGCCTCGGCATGCCCGGCTTTGTTGGCGACGTCCCAGCCGAGCGCTTCAAACAGCGGGTTGATGAACTCGACCCGGACCTGGGTCTCCCCATACGCCGGATTACGGTAGGATTCGATATTCTGCTCGAACTTCTCGATTAACTGCGTGATCCCGGTCGGTGTCTCGGCCATGCAGCCTGAGTTTAACCGATATATAGGTTTTCAGGCAAGAAAGAAATTATATGAAGAATTTATTTCGGGGGAGCCGGTCCTCAACCGCTTGCATCAACTTGGGGCTGGCTTTAAGATAGAGTTGGACATTTTTTCAGCCTTGCGGTATGGATGTGCCCCGGAATACAAGAAATTCTACCTGGAGGCCATTACGAAACGGACGGCTTGAGACTTGGGATACTGCCAGATGCCCGATGACCACGATCTAGAGAAGCTACGGATTCTCTACAGTCTCCGTGAATACTTTCATAAAGCACTTTGGGAGGAGGAGAAACACTTTACTTGGTTGCTATCGCTTATCGCTACCGGCCAGGCTACTTTGCTCGCCAATGCCGTTCCTCTACAGAACCGGTTGCTACTTCTGGGTGTCCTGTCCGGTCTCGGACTTGTCATCACGTTGTTGGCTCTAAAAGTTGTGCGTGCCGAAAGCGACAACTTCCAACAATTACTATGGCGTTTTGTTAGGGTTTATAATCAGCTTTTTTACCCCAAAGAGCCTGATTCCGAAGAGCGCTTTCGCGAACCGGGGCGTGAGGCTAACAGCCCATACCGGACGCTGGTCAACCTCTCTTGGACTGGCAAGCTGAAGATACGGGACGCCTTCCAGTGCATCTACCTCGTCTTCGCAGTGGCCAATTGTATCCTCTTGTATGACGTGCTTCTTGAGATGCTTCTTGGGCTGCTCTTTGGTGCGGCCTAACAAGCCAGCTGACCCCGACCGTCGGCTTCGCTGGCCGCGGGTTAGCTGCACTGCGTTAGGCACAGAGCTTGAGACTCATGTCACGCCCCCTTCAATCCACTTCTGTGATAAAAAAATGCCACTCACCCGAAAAAAGTCGGGTGACGCGAAACCCGGACCCTTCCAACATGGCGATCACTTCAGCCCTCGTGTAGAGCAGGCTCCGCATCCACCCGGCATGGATAAGCCATGTGGGCAGAAGATGCGCTCCGAGCAACGTCCGAACAATATGGTGCTTCGCATTGACCCACCAGGCCCGAACCGGACCGTGTTTTCGGATGAGCCATGCGCTGAACCGTTCAGAGCCGAAGTAATTCCCGATAAATCTACCGCCGGGACGAAGCAGCGCCCGGAGCTGCAGCAGCACCTCTGATTGCTTTCGCAGGTGCTGCAACGCGTCCAAACACACCACAATATCAAAGGTCCGGTGAGCAAATGGTAGGGACCGCGCATCAGCGCAGATCACAGAGACATCAGCGCAGCGTGCCGTAATAGAGCAACTAGTGAAATTGATGTCCAACGCCACGATGATTGGTCGCGGGACAAAAGCGTCGATCTGCTTGGCGACATCCACCGCTTCCAATCCCACGCCGCAGCATAGGACAAGTATAGATTGCGGTACGAACGGAACGGCGGCGACAGCTTCTCGCACGAGGGACCGCTGAACCAGAAACGCAGGGCCGAGCTGTGATCTTTCCCAGAAGGCACGATCCCACACATGAGCTTGCCAGTAGCGCTCAACACCTAGGGGGAGATCGCACGACTGATTTGCTACCAAATTATGGTTCACAGCTCCAAATGATATGAACTTCCTTTTGAGGCGCGCTCACTGAGAACAGAAATCACCCTAATAATCGCCTGCCAGCCTGGCATCGAGAGCCAAAAGCGTCCCTTCAGCTTTTCCGACCTGACGCAACTGGAATCGGAAGCGCTGGGCAAGGCGCTGCGAAGAGTCCTAGAATCGCTGGCGACGCTTGAACCGCCCAAGAGTCAGCCTTTCTCGGCAGCGTCCACCCAGGCCGCAACAGATTCAAACCAGGTAATGTCACGCTCAAGCAAGTCGGAGGCCTTCCTGGCAACACTGTCCGACGGGTTGATTACATTAACCCGCTTCGCGTGCCGTGACCACTCTCGATACAGCGCGACCAATTCAACGTCACTCTCCGTCAAGCCGACGCCCCACATCGCGATCTCCTCCGGCTTGCGACTGGTTGCTGGTGCGAGAATCATCTTAGCGGCGGGGTGTTGAGCGAAGCTCTTGTTCAACCTCGGCGGCAGGAACCCGGAGTAGCTCCGAAATCCCGGTGGCTCTGGCATCCCAAGCCAATCCGGCTGACCGAATGTGAATTCTTGCCTGTTCATCACCATGTTCAACGAACCATGCGGCTTGCACACTAGCACTTGGTCCACCGTTGACTCGCTGGGACAATAACTGAAAGGTTGATTGAGTTGATCGAGTGCGATTTCAAAGATGGTATCGTAGTTTAGGTTTAGGACTAGATCGCCAGGATCAAGGCGAGATGCCACGGATTTTGTCAAAGCCAAATCCTTCCATCCATGGCCGTTCTCAAAGAAGCACTGAATCATGAAGAAAGTAAGAGGCTTCCCGATCCCGTTGTAGAGGAAATCAGCCCACCATCTCGGGGCGAGTGGAGGCACTGGGTCTCCCTGATTGCCGCCAGCCACGATCCGCAGGCCCGAGATGTAGTCGCGCGGCGCTGCGCCTTCCTCGAGCTTCCATTCTTTGTCCTTATGAATCCAAGCGAACTCAAGAAAGCGCTCGATGTTCGTTTCCCCGGTCGCTTCAAGACGATAGAAAATCTCCCGTGCATCGGATCCGAATTCTGTATACCCGAGTTCTTGGAGGTACGCCTCCAGAACCGGATGAGGGTTATAGACGTTCGGCCATGTTTTTCGCGCAAAGTCCCGAATCAACGGCGGGCAGCGATCAGGCGGATGTCCCTGGTCAAGTGCTTCAGCAAACGTCGCACCGGCTCCAACAATTAGATGCTTCACCTGAGATGCCCAACTTTTCCCATGCGACGACCACGTCTAAGCATACCCCAAGCCACTGAAATAGCTGGCTCCCCCGGCTCGCTCGAAGCAACTCCCTTATTAGAAGGCGCTCTCAGAACAAGCTGCATAAGATATGCAAGTGCCGGAACGTGAAAAAATCGAGGCCTCGCAGTGATGACGACTCCACTGTGTATGCTGGAGGAGTCGTCCGCTCCAACGATCCAGGTTGCGGCATGGCCGGTCTTGTTGGCAACGTCCCAGCCGAGCGCTTCGAATAGCGGGTTGATGAACTCGACCCGGACCTGGGTCTCCCCATACGCCGGATTACGGTAGGATTCGAGATTCTGCTCGAACTTCTCGATTAGCGGCGTGATCCCGGTCGGTGTCGCGGCCATGCAGCCTGAGTTTAACTGACTTATAGGTTTGCAGGCAAGAAAGAAATTATATGAGAATATCTTAAACTATTCCGGGGCACCGCATTGCGATCTCAAGCAGCAGACCGCCCAGCGCCCCCAATCGACGGATCGGGGCCTTGACACCATGCCTCGCTTTCTTTAGCGTCGTTAGTAGGAGGCCGCGCGATGTCCGTTCGGGGGACCGCATCCCTAAGTAAGTATATCAGAGAGAAAATCTCGGCCCTGAGCATCAAACGGCTTCAGGCGCTGCAAGAGATTTCCGTTCTGCTGAATTCGACTCTCGACATCCGGGAGATCCTCGAGCGCGCCCTGGAGAGCGCGGCGGGGCTGCTTCACGCCGAGGCCAGCTCCGTATTCCTCGTTGACGAGATCACCGAAGAGCTGATCTTCTACGCCATCACCGGCGAAAAGAAGTCGCTCCTGGAGGGCTTGCGCGTGCCCAAAGGCCAGGGCATCGTCGGCTGGGTCGTAGAGAACCGCCAGCCGCTGCTGGTCCCGGATGCGAGCAAAGATCCGCGCTTTTTCAGCGCGGTGGACACAAAGGTCGGCTTCCACACCCGCACCCTGCTCTGCGTCCCGCTGATTACCAAGGGCCGCGTGCTCGGGGCGCTCGAAGTCGTGAACTGCAAAGACGGCGGCCGGTTCTCGGAAGAGGATATCGCCTTCCTCGAAACCCTGGGAAACCACGTCGCGACGGCGCTCGACAACGCCCTTCTCTATCGCGAGCTGTCCGAGGCCCACGACGCGCTCAAAACTCTCGATCAGATAAAAAGTCACGTCATCAATGTGGTCTCGCACGAGCTGAGGACTCCCGCCGCCTTGATCCAGTCGTTCCACGAGCTGCTGAAAAGCGGAGTGATGGGATCTCTCGACCCCAAGCAGAGCGAGGCATTGGAGAAGATGGAGACCGGACTCAAGTGGCTCAATCGCATCATCGCCAACGTGACCGACGTAGCGTTGCTCGACCGCCGCCAGGGCAAGCTGCCGGTCGAGAGTTTCGATCTCGCGGCCATGATCCGCGAGACGGTGGCTAAAATGGGGCCGCTGTTCGAGCAGCGCCGGCAGCAATATTCGACGGAAGGGACCGACGACGAGGTCACGGTCGAGGGCGACCCGGATCAAATCCAACAGGTGCTGCACAATCTCCTGCTCAACGCCATTCGATTTACCCCGGACCAGGGCGCCATCAAAGCCTCGCTGGAGATTCTCGAATCGGAGGTGCGGGTCGCGATTTCCGAAAACGGCATCGGCATACCGAAAGAGGACTTCGACCGGATCTTCGATCAATTCCTCCATGTCGAGAAATCCAGCACCCACTATTCCGGCACCATCGAGTTCAAGTCGTCCGGCCTGGGGCTGGGACTGGCGATCACCAAGCGAATCGTCGAGATGCACCGCGGGCGGATCTGGGTCGAGAGCGAAGTGGGAAAGGGCAGCACCTTTTACTTCACCCTGCCGAGGTAAGGGCGGCCTCCTTTGGTCGCTCAAGTTGTGGAATCGTCCCTCCTGATATAGACTTCCGTTTCAGGAGGACTGCAATGTCCCAAGCCAGAAAAACCCCCGCGCCCAAGGTGACCATCATCGCCAGTAAGGGAGCGGATCAAGCCATCAACTACCTTCTGGAAGACCGCGACGAGCTGGACTGGCTCGTCGCCGTCGGCCGCAACCGGGAAGGCGATATCTTTTTTTACGACAGCGGCGGCGACGTCATCCACGATCTCGGCGCGCTGGAATACGTCAAAGAGAGAATCCTCAGAGACTACTTCGGCGATGAAGATGAGTGAGCTGCGCCATGCGCCAAACGACTGGCGCCTCTCCGCTCTCTTCCGATGAGCTATTTTCTGAAGAAATCGCCCACCCGTCCCTCGCGCCGCTCGCGCTTGACTGCCTGATCGGCGCCGTAGGGGTGCGCGCCAAAGCCGTGGCGCATCATGGCGATCGCTCGCGCCCAATATTTCTTGTCATCGCGCGAAGTGAAAAGCTGCATCACCGCCTGAGCGATGACCGGAACCGGCACCTCCATCTGCATAGCGTCCGTCACCAGCCAGTTCACCTCGCCGGTATCCTCGACGAACGGAGGCACCCTTTCCATTCCGCCTTTGGACCGGTAGCCCTCTTCCATGAGGTCGATCAGCCACGAACGGATCACCGAGCCGTGGCGCCAGCAGCGGAGAATCTCTCCGATATCGAGTTCCTCCTGATAGTGCCCAAGGAGATCAACGCCCTCCGCAATGGCCTGGAGCATACCGAACTCGATGCCGTTATGGACCAGCTTGACAAAATGGCCGGCGCCCGGCGGACCGGCATGGACGTAGCCTCCTTCCACCGCCAGCTCCAACAGAATAGGCTCGATGCGGGCAATCGCTTCCTTGTCGCCGCCCGCCATGAAGCAGGCGCCGCGGCGCGCTCCCTCGAACCCGCCGCTGGTGCCGAGGTCGATCAAGTGCAGCTTCTTCTGCCGGAGCCGCTCGTGCCGACGGATCGAATCGCCCCAGTAGGAGTTCCCGCCGTCAACGAGGACATCGCCTTCCTCCAGAGCAGGCGCAATATCTTCTAACAAGCGATCCACGGCCGGACCCGCAGGGATATAGAGGAAGATCGCGCGCGGCCGAGAGAGTTGTTTCGTGAAATCTGCCAACGAACCGACCTCCGCCAGGCCGGATTGGACGAGGTCCGCCGGCGCGCCCCCGAGCGTGTAGCCGACCACGCGCATCCCCTTTTCCAACGCCTGTCGGGCGAGATTGCCTCCCATTCTTCCCAGGCCCACGATGCCGAACTCTTTTTGCATCTCCGTCATCTTCTTCCTCCTCTCTTTCGCTGCTGCAAAATCGGCCGCACAATCGCGCGCGCGGGCGCGCCGTCGCCGACGACGACGCGAAGCGGAAGGCAGATGAGATCGTAGCTTCCCGCTCCCGCCCGCGACAGATCGAGCCCCTCGATGATCCAGACGCCCGCCGCGAGCAGTGTACGATGGACCGCGGCGCCGTCATCGTGATATCCGCCGACGGAGAGATAATCGATGCCTACGGCCGCAACGCGCCGCTCGGCAAGAAAAACCGCCGCTTCAGTTGAAAGGTGGACGAAATCGGTCACGAACGAGTCCGTCTTCCAACAGCGAGCCGAGTTCTCTGTCTTAAAGAGAATCCGTTCTCCGGCGCGCAGCCGGTGGGGAAGGATCTCTTGAACCTTGATCGACTCGCGGTCGCGGATCTCGATCACGCGCGCCAGGCCGACGGTCGCGGTCAAGGGCATGCGGTCGATGCCATGGCCGGAACGAATGAAGTGCCGCGGCGCATCCATGTGCGTTCCGGCGTGCAGGCTCATGGAAATCGCCGAAAGGTTGGAGCTGTCTCCCCGCTCCATATCGCGCACGCGTTCTATCTCAACCGGCGGGTCGCCGGGCCAGTGAACCAGGCCGCCGCGCAGAGGAACGGAAATATCGATCCACCGATTTTCCATTCTCCTAGCCATGAGATCCATGCAAGGCGATCACGTTCTTGATCCCCCGCGGCTTTCCGAGAAGAGGCTCGCGATAAGCCTCGATCGGGTGGCGGCCGGTGATCAAGGAGCGAACGGCATCGGGCCAGTGCTGCATAAAGACGCCGAGGTCGCGGATCGCGGCTTCGTATGAGTCTCGTCCGGCGTTCACGGTGCCGAAGACCAGTTGATTTTTGAGAACGAGATGGCGCATGATCAGATCGGTATCGAGCTCGACCGGCGCCTTCCGTCCCGGCACGCCGGTGAAAACGAAGACGCCGTTCGTTCCCAGGACTTTCATCAACTCAAAGGCGGCCCGCGAGGCGCCCGCCGCCTCGTAGACGAGGTCGATGTTACCGACTTTCCTGGCGAGACGCTCGATGGAAGCGTTTTGCGTCGCGACGTAGGTCGCTCCGATCGATTCCACCAGCGAGGCTTTCGGATCGGACGCAGGGCCGCGCGAGTAGACGTAGGTCTTGAACCCGGAGGCGACCAGCGCCATCGATCCGAGAAGACCGACCGGCCCTGCCCCTAGGACCACCGCCGTGTGACGGAGATCGTCGTCCGGGGAATGGCGGATTTCCCAGGGAAGGCGCTGTTGAACGACCCGGTATTGAGACAGCGCCTTCTCGGCAATGGTCAGGGGCTCGACAAGCACCGCGACCTCTCTGAGTTCCCCCGGAACGGGAACGACGTACCTCTCGTCCTCGACGACGCATTCGGTCATGAAACCGTGCCTCGCCTTGATGCCGCGCTCGGTGAAATCGCCGCTGTAACAAAAGTCCTGCCGATCCGAGCGACAGGCTTTGCAAAATTCATGCGGACAAGGACGGCGCACCATCGGCACGACGAGATCGCCTGGTTTCACGCGGGCCACCGCCGGACCGGTCTCGACGACGACTCCGAGCGCTTCGTGGCCGATGACGAGATGATCCGATCCCGCGGGACCGGAACCATATTGGAAGGCGACGATCTCCCGGTCGGTGCCGCAGATGCCGACTTCCAGAATGCGGAGCTTGACCTCGGCCGGCTTCACGAGCTGCGGCTCCTCTTTCGCGATCAGCCGAACCTCTTTGCCGGCAGGAAAAACGGCGATTGCCTTCATGATTTTTTACTCGACGCCATCAGAAAAAACGCGTAGCTGCGCGAGCCGAGCGCCCGGTCGAGATTGAATGCAGCGCTGATCAAACCCAGGCGCGTGAACTCATTGATATAGAAATTCTAGACACGCATGGTCGCCCCGTCGACCTCAACGGCGAAGTCCCTGCCTTCCCAGCGATCGCTGTCCGTCCAGTAGAATGTAAAGCGGAGCGGCGCCCTCTGCGCGCTTGGAATTGGCGTGTCGAGATAATGAACGCCGACTGCCGTCGTCAGCGCGTCGCCGTCTTTCAACGTCGTCCATTCGTCATGCGTCCAGCGGAGACGGAAAGACGAAGCCGCCTGGACTCGCAGCGTGCTCCCCGCCGCCACAGTTCTTACCTGGCGATTGAATTTCCAAACTTCCAGATCTTTGCGCCCGTTGCCTTTCGCATAACGTTCTTCTACCGCAGGGACGCGGTCGAATACCGTTTCGTCCCATACCGAGCGCAGGAGCTTCATGTACTCGGAGTGCGCCCACATGAGCGGCATCGCGGATCCCGTCGGCTTGCCGAAATAAAGCTCCAGGTCCGGCCGATCGGCTTGGTCCCAAATCTGTTCGGGAAGCATCCCGCCTTTCGAGGCAAAACCTTCGATCGCGCGGATCAGAGTTTTGACCTGCCGGCCCGCGGCGAATTCATAGTGGGCGCGCTCTCCCGTAAGCAGCGGCCAGGCCCTTCCTTTTCCCCAGCCGTTGAATCCGCGACCGTCGTCCCGCTGGCCGTAGCCGTCATAATTGTAGCGCCGCCAGCACGGTCCGAAAGGAGTGTCTACTTTGAGAACCGTGTCCACGACTGCAAGCGAATCTTCGATCAGAGGGTCCTGCGCTTTGCGAATCCCGTAGCGGACCAGCTCCAGAAAGCCGGCATCGACGATGTCTTTGGCCGGAAACTCGAACGGCTCTCCCGGAGGACGATTGCGAATCGCGATGATTCCCCGGTTCGGGTCTTCCACCGACCGGGGATTTTGCGCATCGACCGGGTTGATGCGTATGTAATGGCGGGAAATCCCGGAAACCAAAGATCCCTGCGTGGTCACCGTCCAGCGCTCGACGCGCGATTCGAGAAAGTCGGCGTACTCTTCGAGGAAACGCGCGCTATCGGCGTCGCAACGAAGACGCGCGAAATCCGCGGCGCAAATCAGCGCGGCGATATTCGTTGCCAGAGTCGAAGGAGAGTAGCCGCTGTTTTCTTCCCATCGCTCCTGCGGCGTCACCGGACCCTGTTGTATGAGAAAACTCGCGGCCTTCAGCACCATCGGATAAGGATCGAAATCTTGCAGCGCGCCGAACTCCTTGAGACGCCAGGCGAGCAGCAGCGGAAACGAGACTTCGTCGAGCTGTATCCCTTGCCAATAAGGCTCGCCGTTGATCCAAAAATTCTGGTTGAAGCCGCCGTCGGGCCGCTGCGCCGCCGCTAAATAGATCAGAGCCCTGAGCGGCGTCTCGGAATCTCCCGTGCTCAGCAGAGCCATGGCGCTCTGGCATAGATCGCGAGTCCATACGAGATGATAGCCCCCCAGACCATCTTCATCGCTCCGCTCTTCTCCCCAAGGAATGCTCAAGGACGCAATGAGCGCTCCCGGAAAACTTTTGTCTTCGTGCGCGTGGATTAACGTGTGACTCACGCAGTAGAGTCGGCCGCCGTCTCCGGCTACCTGCTCCAGAGGGGAGAGATGGCAGCGCACCCGGTGCCACTGCTCCTGATAGCGCTTGCGCTGCTCTTCGTAATGAATACCCAAGGATTGGAGCAGCGTGGTCGCGGCGGCCTGATAACCGGGGCCGAAAGCGAGACCCAGCGTGAATGTTTGGGACTCTGAAAGATCGATCTCTCCGGTCAGCGCTACGTTGCCGTCATCGGCGAAGTCAAATTCCCAATCCATGCGCAAGTCATTATGCAGGTCGGTCCATCCATCGCTCGAACCGACGTAGCCGCAGGAGGTTTTTTTAAAAGGGACCGTGGCGCCCAGCGCGAGATAGATGTCGTTGCGAAAGGCGACCAGAATAGTCCTTCCGCTTACCTCCGCCTTGGCGGCGTTGTTGCCCCATCCCCTGCTCTCCAGATGAGGCGCGAGAAGAACGTAGAGACGGAGCTTTTTGAGAAAGTCGCTGTCGCCTTCCAAGCGCGTTTGTACGAGCACGCAGGAAAGATGCGGGTCGGCGATGATCTCCTTGATGATCTGATAACGTCCTTCGGGATCTCGGTTGGTAATGCGGAAAGCCGGGGCGTGAAGGTCGATGTACTCTAGCTCTGTGGAAAGATCTCGCTTCTCCTCATGAAAGAAGCTTTTCCCATCCGTAACGAGGTACTGGAGATCCCGGATCTGAGGGGAATCGACGGTGGGATAATAAACTTCATTGAGGATGCCGTGGGAAAGGGTAAACCAGATGCGGCTGGCCGTATTATAGGCGGTCCCCACGCCCTCCTTGGTGCTGCGGGTCCAGGCCGGCGGAATTCCCGGATGGCCAAAGGCACGGCTTCCCTGTAAGAGGCTTTGCAAAGTAGAGTCCAAGCAATCGTCGATTTGACGGTGTGGGTCTAGTCTGTAAGTTTACCACCTATATCGGACAAGTAAACGATTCCGGCTACGACTTAGCTCGCGCCGCTCTGTGCCAGATGACGCCCCTCAGATAAGGGAAGGAAATTGCGAGTATCACCGGTAGAGTGGTTACAAGCAGAAGGATTTCATCCCAGCTGATCGGCGCGCGCGCGAATTTTCTCGCCGAGTGTGAGCTCGTGACGCATGAGCTGGAGCGATTTCAACGTGTCCTCGACCGTGATCATCTTTATGTAACGGCAGAGCTTGCACGTCCTGCATCTCACATATCGCACCGTAATTGACTCCCAACGCATCCTGTTTTACCTTACCGGAGATGCGCGCGCTTTCCGTCTCCACCCTCTTCGGCCTCGGAGAACTCACGGCGGCGCAACGCCGGGCCCTCACGCTCGTGTACGGCTCCAGCGTCGCGCTGATGATGGGTGTCAACTTTATCCAGCCGGCGCTCCCGGCGTTGGTCGAGCGCTTCGGCGTGAGCGACTCGGCGCTGGCCTGGGTCATGACCGTTTACACCGGCCCCGCGATTATTCTCTCACCGATCTTCGGCATCGTTGCCGACCTCTACGGCCGCCGGCTGCTGCTCGCCTGGGGGCTGATCCTCTTCGGCTTAAGCGGCGCGGCGATGGCGTTCGCGCCGACGTTCAGCTGGCTGCTCGCGCTCCGCGCGATTCAAGGAATCGGCTTCAGCGCGGTGATCCCGCTCACCATCGTCCTGATCGGCGACCTGCTTGAGGGCCACAACGAAATCGGCGGCCAGGGGCTTAAGGTTTTTCTCGACCGCGTCGGATATTTCATCCTGCCGCCGCTCGGCGGCATGCTCGCAGCGATCGCCTGGTTCTGGCCGTTCGCCATGTACATCGTCGTCGTTCCGTTCGGATTTTTGGTCCTCTCATGGATGCCGGAGACCAAAGGAACGGACCACGACGACAGTTGGAAGTATCTGAAAGACATACTGCGCCTCACCCGCCATCCGCGGCTATTGATCGCATTCTCGGCGGGGTTTCTCCGTTTTTTTCTCGACTACGGCTTTCTCACCTATTTTCCGCTTTTCCTCGTCCGCACGCATGGCGTCTCTACCGCGACGGCCGGCCTGCTCTACATGTTTTTCTCAGCCGGGGCGATGTTGACTTCGAGCCAGGCGGGAAGGCTCGCCGCCGGTTGGGACAAGGCGCGGCTGCTGTTCATCTCTTTCGCGGTCTGCGGCGTCGCCCTGGTCGCCGTGCCGTTTCTGCCGGAAGTCCGCCTGGTGGGAGTCTCGCTCTTCCTTTACGGCCTGGCCAACGGCGTGATCTCGCCGATGCAGAAAAGCCTGTTGACACAGAACGCGCCGGCGGAGCTGCGCGGCGGCATCGTCTCCTTCGACCGGCTGATTCAGCAGGTTTCCAAAACCGTCTCCACCACCGTCGTCGGCCTGCTGCTTGTCGCCTGGCAGCTCTCGACCATCTTCTGGTTTCTCGGCCTGCTGTCGTTCATCAGTGTCGCACTGATGGCCGCGCTGCTGCCGACGACAGGGAACCGCGCAACACAGAATCTTCGGTAAGTTGCGGCCCGGGGCAATCTCTTTTATTATTCGGCATCATGCATCTTCGTCCACACGTCACCGTCCCCGTGCTCGGCCTGGCCGTTTGGATTCTCTCCTGTCTGGGATTTCCAACCCCGGCCGCAACCCCGGCCCAGCCTCCGCCGGCCTCCGAGCCGCGCGTCATCCGCAACATTCCCTATGGCAAGCCGGCCGGAAAGAAGATCGATCCACGCCAAACGCTCGATTTATATTTGCCGCAGGGATCCAAAGCCTTGCCGCCGTTGGTGATCTTTATCCACGGCGGATTCTGGACGCTTTCCGATGATAAGTATCGGATCGGGCCGAATTTGGCCGAAGCGCTGGCGCCGCACGGGGTCGCCGTCGCCCTGGTCCGCTATCGCCTGGCGCCCGCTCACCGTCACCCCGCGCAAGCTGAGGATGTGGCCGCCGCGGTCGCCTATCTCGCGCGCGAGAGCAAGCAATACGGGTATGACGGCCGGCGGCTCTTTGTTGCCGGCCATTCCGCGGGCGCACACCTTGCGGCGCTGGTCGCGCTGGACTCCGGCTACCTGAGCGTTCATCACATCAGCCCGCAATCGCTGGCGGGAGTCATCGCCCTCAGCGGGATTTACAATCTTCAACCGACGGAGGAAACCGCTGAACAGCAGCGACAAGCCGTCCGGCAGACGTTCGGCGACCATCCGGACGGCTTGAAAGCCGCCTCCCCGAGGAGCCACGCCGGCCCTTCCGCTCCGCCGTTCCTTATTCTAGCCGCCGAGAGCGACTTCCCGGGCTTTCCCGTCGACGCCAAGAGACTTGCCGATTCGTTGCGCGGGACGGGCCATTCGACCGTACGCCAGCTCGTCATACCCGGCTCCGACCATTTTTCGATCGTCCGGTTGGGCGGCCTGCAGAACATCGTCCGGGATCTGGTGCTCGATTTTCTCAAGATCGAGCCGCTGCCCCAGGACTTCGCCGCGCTCCTCGAAGCCAAGCAGCGATGGATTGAGCCGCCGTTTTCCACTCTGCCGTTCTGGCGGAACGGGGCGGGCATTCGCGCCTACCCGGTGGATGCGCGGTTTGTCGGCATGCTGCTGCCGATCTATGTCGGGGCGAAACACGAATTGCTCGAATGGCCGCTTGAAAAATATTACGCGCTCGACCTTCTCGACTATTTAGAGTCTCTGCCGCCGGAGAAAATCGGCCGCGGCGACTATCTTACCCTGACCAACGTCCGCAACGAAAAAACATTCTGGGAAAGGCGGCAGATCGCGCCCTACAAACCGCTCCTCGTCGTCGGCATTGACGATGAGAAAAATCTGTTTCGACTGGGCACGTTCTATCAGCCGCTGCGGGAATATTCGTGGAAGGACAGCCCGCCGGCGCCGATGATGGCGCGGCCCGTGGGAGCTTTCATCCACTTCCTGGAAGAGCCCCCTGCGGAATTGAGACCGCAGATCTCGCACTATGGCCTGACCGAGGACAGCTTCCGGCTCGCCGCTGAGGATCCGCTCGCACCGTTTCGCAAGCTGGATAAAGAACTCTACGAGGCGCTGACCTTCCGTAACGGTTGCGTCTACTGCCACAGCGTCCGCGGGAGCGGACCGCAGAGCCACCACGTCGCCGCCGCCGACGGCGCCGCTCACCGGCCCTTCGCGTTACCCCTGGAATCGTATCCCCCGGAGGTCTGGACCGCGTTTATCTTCAACCAGCATGAGGTCGCAGCCAAGGTCGGCACCTCGCCGAACGTGGTGGATGAAGAAGCGCGCCAGGCGCTGTACGATCTGGTCGTGGAATCCCGCGAACAGCGGCCATCACCAGTCAAATAACCGCGCTTAGGATTCGCATCCTGCATTTCGTTCTTCGTATCTGGTGTTTCGTATCTCGTCGGACGAGTGGCGAACGACTGGTCCGGTTCTTGCCTTCTACCTCCTGCCTTCTGCCTTCTGCCTCCTATCTTCTACCTACCCGATACCGCCGCACCGCCGGAAAATAAGCGACGACCAGGGTCAGCATAACCAGCGTCGCCAAGCCGCCGGTCAGCGCCGATAGCTCGGCGCCGAGCCAGGCGGCGACCACGCCGGACTCGAACTGGCCGAGCGCCGGGCCGCTGTTGGTGAACACGCTGTTGATCGAGATCATCCGGCCGCGCAGCTCGTCGGGCGTCACCAGCTGATTGATCGTGCCGCGCATGATCGCGCTGATCGTATCGCCGGCGCCCGCGAGCGCCAGCAGCGCCGCGGAGAGCCAGAATGTCCGCGAGCCGGCGAACAGCGCCGTCGAGAGGCCGTAAACTCCGACGCCGCTGAAGATCCACAAGCCGCCCCGGCTGACCGGCCCGAAGCGGCTCAACGCTGCGGCGGAGAGCAGAGAGCCGACGGCGCTCGCGGAATACAGCATCCCGAGACCTTGCGGGCCGACCGAGAGAATATCGCGGGCAAAGATCGGCAGCAGCGCTTTGGCCGAGCCGAAGAAATTCGCGCAGAAATCCATCGCCATGAGCGGAAAAATAATCGCGTGGCCGCGCACAAAACTCAGCCCCTGGCTGAGCGCGCCGAACGAAACCCTCCCCCACCCTCCCCCTTCCGAGACGCGGGTCCGAATGCGCGACAGCGACCACAGCATCACCAGCCAGGAGAGCGCGTCGATCGCGTAACATGCGGCGGGACCGGAGACGGCCAGCACGAGGCCGGCCAAAGAGGGGCCGGCGATAACCGCCACGTAGCGTTGGGAGCTGTTGAGGGCCAAGGCCTTCGCCAGCTGCTCGCGCGGCACCAGGTTTGGAACGAGCGCATGGCGCGCCGGCGATTCCAGCGAGGCGACGAGCGCCAGGAGGATCGTCGCGACGTAGAGCATCGACGCGGAGCCGTGCCCCGCCAGCGTCAACAGGGCCAGCGCGCTGGAGATGAAAAACAGGCTCATCTGCGTGCAGACCATCAGCTTGCGCCGGTTCATCGCGTCCGCCAGCAGCCCGCCGACGAGCAGCATGACGGCCTGCGGGATCGCGCGCGCCAACCCCAGGAGGCCGATCTGGAACGCCGAATTGGTGAGTTCGTAGATCTGCCACGCCATCGCGACGGTGGTGAACTGGCTGCCGATTCCCGACAGGACCAACCCGGTCCAGAAGAGGCGAAAGTCCCGCTGCTGAAGCGGCGACGAAGAGGAATGGCCCGCGTCGGCGGACGCCTTTGGCGAAATATCTACTGTCACAGGTGATCGCTCGAAGTTATCGAATCGGACAAAATACGTGCGGTCTCTAATTTCCTACGCGACTTTTTCGAATCCTTCAAGCGCGCAGGTCTCCAGCCGCTGCCGTTTCCTCTTGCAACTCCGCGCACCGGCGCTATTCTACGTTTACCGTGGCTGAACGCGATTACTATAAGATTCTCGGCATGGGGCGGAGCGCTTCGCCGGAGGAAATCCGCAAGGCTTACCGCAAGCTCGCCCGCAAGCACCATCCCGACATCAACCCTGGGAACAAAGAGGCCGAAAACCGGTTCAAAGAAATCTCCGTCGCCAACGACGTCCTGAGCGATCCGGAGAAGCGCAAAATTTACGACGAGTTCGGCGAGGCCGGGCTCGCTTCGGGCTTCGATCCTGGAAAGGCGCGGGGCTACCGGCGGTGGCAGGAGCAGTCGGCCCGCGCCGGGGGCGGCGCTGCGCAGCAATTCGATATGGACGATCTGGGCGACCTGTTTGCCGGCCTGGGGGGGTTTTTCGGCGGCGCCCGCAGCGCGCGATCGGGACCGATGCGGGGAGCGGACATCGAAGCGGCGATGGATATCGACTTTCTCGACGCGGTGCGCGGCTTTCAGACGGGGCTGACGCTGCAGCGTCCCGACGGCTCGGGCGCGCTGTGGCCCGAAACGATTCGGGTGAACATTCCGCCCGGAGCGGAGCCTGGAAGACGAATTCGGATTCCTGGGAAAGGCGAGGCCGGTATTCGAGGCGGGCCGGCTGGCGACCTGTACATCTCGCCGCGCATCCACGCCCATCCGCTGCTCACGCGATCGGGAAGAGATCTGACGATGGAGCTGCCGATCACCGTTGGCGAGGCCGTCCGCGGGGCGACGGTGGAAGTGCCGACGCCCGCCGGCGCCGTCAAGGTGAAAATTCCAGCCGGCGCCCAGAGCGGCCAGCGGCTTCGCGTCAGAGGCAAGGGAGTCCCGGCGCACGGAAACTCCCCGGCGGGCGATTTATACCTTCAACTGATGATCCGCGTGCCGAAAGGCGGCGCGTCGCGCGAAGCCGTCGAGAAAATCGACGAAGCCTATACCGAAGACGTGCGCAAAAACGTGCGGCTGTAGCGCGGGAGCGAAGCGATGGCGCGGAAATATCTGCGAATAACGGAGGTCGTTAAAATCTGCGGCGTGGACGAAACGTTCATCCTGCGGCTGGAGCGGGAAAGCCTGATCTCACCGGTCACCCGGCGAAGCCGCAAGCTCTATCCCCTGGAACAGGTGGACCGCATTCGCGTGGCGCGGCTCCTCATCGAAGAGATGGGACTGAATTTAGAGGGCGCGGAGGTGGCCCTCCACATGCGCGAGCAGATGATCGCCATGCAGCGCCGGTTTGGCGAGCTGCTGCGGTTGCTTGGAAAAGAGATGAAGAGATAGAGAGACGAACTGCTATCCCGCCGGTTAATCCGGCAAGGGTTGCCCCTTGGTTTCGCGCGCAAAGATCAGCGTGAAAAGGCCCAGCAGATAAACCAACCCGACGGCGCCGATGGCGTAGGCGAAGGCGCCGCCGGAGGAAGCGAGCAGTCCCGTGATAAACGCGGCGACGGCGGAAACAAATCCCATGATGGGCGAGACCAGCAAGGCGATCTTAAATTGTTGCACCCATAAGAAAGTGAGCTGGACCGAGAGGAGATCGCCGAAAAAGTAGAGGGCAAACGCGCGCTTTCTTCCCCAACGATCCGCCGCGAGCGGAAAGCAGATACACCCGATCATGCCCCCGCTATTGAGGACGATGGTGATGGCGCTCACTTGCGTCCTGACGCTTTCCACGCCCTGGGAGTGGAGCATAGCTGAGATCCAGGTCGGCACCCACTGAATCGCTCCTTGAAAACCGAACGTGGCGACGATCGCCAGGGCCATTCCCACGAGGAGATCCCCGCGCACGGCAGGCGTGATCATTTTGAATATCGAAGTTTCCGGCTTTCGCGCCCTCTCCCAGCGCTCCGGTTCCTCCACCGACCGGCGGATATAAAAGGCGACGAAGGCCGGCAGTATGCCGGCGGCGAAGACCCACCGCCAACCCAGCGGGCCGACGGACAGGTACAAGAGAGACGCAAGAAAAAAACCCACGCCGCCGACCGCTTGCATGACGCCGGCCGCTTTGGTCCTGGAGCGCTCCGGCCAGCTCTCGGCAAGCAACGCCGCGCCCGCGGCCCATTCCCCGCCGACGCCCAAGCCGGTCAGGAAGCGGAAGAGCGCGAGTTGCGGCCAGCTCTGCGCGAGACCGGAAAGTCCGGTGAAGGCGGCATAAAGCAGGATGTTAAGCGCCATCGTCTTGGCCCGGCCGTAGCGGTCCGCGACCACGCCGAAGAAAATCCCGCCGAGCGCCCAGCCGACCATGAAGATGGCGAGGATGATGCCGCCGTAGCGTCCGATCAGCCCGCTGTCGGTCGTTCCGAGGATATCGCTCATCGCCGGAAAAAGGATGATGGCGAAGAGATAGCCGTCCATGATGTCGAGCGCCCAGCCGAGCAGGACACAGACGAAGACCCGCCATTGATACGGCGTTATCCCGCGATACCACGCCTCTTCGGACATAGCCCGCTCCGATACGAGATTTCCCGTCCGAAAGCAACGTCCTTCGTCAAGTCTTCTTTTTTAATCTTTTTTCTTTTTCCGTTCGAAGTCGGTCGTTGGCTTGCTTGATCCAATAATCGGATTCTCTGTGCGCGTCCGGATCGTTGTATCCAAGAAAATACTGATTTCGGTCTACGCCATCTTCCCCGATCTCTTCTGTGTCGATTAAATCTTCTACAACGGCCAAGTCATCCGACTGCTGCTCGACGCCTCTCACTTGCGTTCGCATAACTGCGGTCTCTCCGGCAGGTTCGACCAGCGCCCAGCAGATGATCGGCCGATTGGAAATCTCTATTCGCTTGTTTTCCAATTCCCGACAATGAACGGATTTCCAACCTGCCTGTGCCGGAATGATTTGAATAATTTTCCAACTTTTATGTTCGTTCATAAATCCTCTCTTGCCGTTGAGCAGCCCCTTTTTCTTTCCGTTCTTCAACAATACAGTGATTTCGTCGAGAGTCCATACCCGATCGCGTCGCCGCGCCTGGGGATTTTACAGTTTGCCACCGGCGCTTTCGAAGTGGCGCTGTCGAAATCGTGAAGCTCGCGCCGTCAACCTGCGCTCCGCATGCGCGAGCAGATGATCGCCATACAGCGTCAGGTCAACGAATCGCCGCACATGCTCGGACAGGAGTTGAAGAGTGGAGAGATGATCGCCCCTAAGGTCTTTTTGGCGCCGGCTCATTCAACGTCGGCGTATACATTTCTTTCGCATACTCCTTCAGCATCCGCCGGGCGCTGAAGTGCGGCGTAACCGAGCGGATGGCTTCCTTCACCATTCCGAGCCAGCGTCGCGGCACATCGCCGGCGTCGCGCTCATAAAAGGCGGGCACCACCTCTTCTTCCAGCAGCCGGTAGAGGGCTTCCGCTTCCGCCGCATCCACCGCGGCCGGATCGCCGTCAGTGACACCGCCGTCGATGAGCCACCCGTTGGACCCGGTGTAGCCTTCCGCCCACCACCCATCGCCACAGCTCAGATGGAGCACGCCGTTGATGGACGCCTTCATACCGCTGGTCCCGCTGGCCTCGAACGGCCGCCGCGGCGTGTTGAGCCAGACATCGCATCCTTGCACCAGAAAGTGCGCGACATGCATGTCATAGTCCTCGATGAAGGCGATCCGACCGCCGAACGACGGATCGACGGCGCGCTTGTAAAGGCGCTGCAAATACTGCTTGCCGCGATCGTCCGCCGGATGAGCCTTCCCGGCGAACACGATCTGGACGGGCCTTCTCAGCGCGAAAAGGATGCGGGATAATCGCTTCGGATCGTGAAAGACAAGATCGGGCCGCTTGTAATCGGTGAAGCGCCGGGCAAAGCCGATCGTGAGCGCGGCCGGATCGAGCAGCGTCCCGGCTGCCACCACCCGAGCGGCGCTCACCCGTTTTTCCATCCAAAGCTGTCGCGTGCGCTCGCGGATAAACGCGATCAGATCGCTCCTGAGCCCCTGGCGAATCTTCCATAGCTCCTCGTCGGGGATGGCGGAGATTTCGTCCCAAAAACTCGACTCATCGTGGCGCTCTCGCCAGTCGCCGCCGAGGTGGAGTTCGAAAAGTTTCGCCATCTCGGGCGCGATCCATGTAAAGACGTGAACGCCGTTCGTCACCACCTTGACCGGACGCTCGCTGTCCGGAACGCCGGGCCAGATCGGCGCCCACATCTCGCGCGTCACCTGCCCGTGGATCCGGCTCACTCCATTGACGGCGCCGGCGGTGCGCAAGGCCAGAGCGGTCATGTTAAACATCGGCCCGGCGCCGCCGTCATAGGTCCCGAGTTTCAAAAAATCATCATGGCGATCGCCGAGCGCTCCCCAGCAGCCGGCCAGGTTGGCCTCCACGATCGCGAGCGGATACACGTCATGGCCCGCGGCGACCGGAGTGTGCGTTGTAAACACCGTCGAGCTGCGGACTTGATCGAGCGCCGCTTCGAAACTCTCCCCCCGCTCTACGACCTCGCGCACGCGCTCCAGCACCACAAACGCCGCGTGTCCTTCGTTCAGATGCCAGATCATGGGATCTTGACCCAAAGCGCGGAGCGCGTGGACGCCGCCGATGCCCAGAATGATTTCTTGCTGAACGCGCGTCGCACGATCTCCTCCATAGAGTCGCGCCGAAAGCTCGCGGTCCCACGGTGAGTTTTCCTCCAGGTCGGTATCGAGAAGATAGAGCTTCACCCGGCCCAGGCGGGCAAGCCAGACAGAAACGTGTACCGCGCGATTGCCCAGCGGCACCGCAAGGATACAAGGCTTGCCTCCGGTCGAGAGCGCGGGTTCGATCGGCGCATGTTCCCAGTTCAGCTGCTCATATTCTTCCTCCTGCTGTCCGTCGGAGGAGATCCGTTGATGGAAATAGCCGTGGGGGTACATAAACCCCACGCCGACGAGTGGAAGCCCGAGATCGCTCGCTTCTTTGCAGAGATCGCCCGCCAGCACGCCCAGGCCGCCCGCGTAAATGGGTAGCGATTGGTGCAGCGCGAACTCCGCGGAGAAGTAGGCGATCGGACGCTTCGGCAGATGCGGAAAGCTCCGCGACCACCAAGAATCTTCGGCCGTCACGCCGCGACCGAGAGCCTCGATCGCGGCATCGTATAGGGTGAGAAACGAGGGTTCCCCGGCGACCTGCTCCAAGCGCTTCCGGGGCACCATCTGCAGCATGCGCACGGGATTGTGCGCGGTTAGCCGCCAGAGGGGGTAGTTGAGACGCTGAAATACTTCGCGGGCCTCCGGATTCCAGCTCCACCAGAGGTCGAACGCCAACTTGCCTAGTCCGCTGATCCGCTCGGGCAGAGAAGGAAAACCGGTGCGAGATTCCATTTCGACATATTAGTCGTTCGATCTTCGGCTTTCAAATGCGCGAACCGATGATGATCGCCATGCAGCCCCGGCTCAACGAACGGCTGGGGCTACCCCTTGAGGAGTTGAAGGGATTGGTCGGCTTGCTTTATCTCCTATCCTCTCTTCGGTCTTCTTTCCTGTCCTCTTTCCGGTCTTCATAGCGCCCCGGCGGGTGAGATTGTTTGATTCTCGCGTGATCGGTATGGGGTTCACGGTCCAAATCGATTTTCACTCTCTCGCGCTCTCTAAGAACGAATCGCGAGGGCGGCTGAGGACCATTTCTCCACTCCCCACGCTCCTGCCAGTAATACCTTTGAACTCGCGGGTAATAGTAGACTTCGTGGTCCGGATAGTAATAGTACGATTCCGTGCGGCCGTAGCCTGGTCTTTCCGCGATCAGACAGGCCGAAGCAAATGATAAAAACGCGGCTGCAATGATAGCCAAACCTACCGCTCTGCCTTTCATGGTATCCTCCTTGTTTAGGAATTAGTTTTCCTTCAATATGCCATGGCACAGGGGCAATCCAAGGCGGGTCGTGGACATTCCTCCTCTGGCAAATGATTGGTCGCCCATGTCCTATCCAGAGACTGCCAAACCGGTAATTACCTGTCAGACTAGCCGGACCCGGAAAGATTGTCTGTTTAATATTAGACACTTTTTAAATAGTTATTTCTAGGCCCATACCCCCGAGCAGCCGCTCCGGGGAACTTGCCAAGGCGTATGAAACGTCTACGGATTTGGGCCGGTGGCGGAAGCTGAGGGATCTCGGGTGCCTACTCGCAGTTCCGGCGTTGTAGTCATGTAATTAACAGTCTCGACTTCAGGCCGGCGAGTGTCGTGCTCTACGGGGAAATGCGCCGATGGAATCGACGGCAGCCGAAAGACTGAAGCGAATCTCAAACAAGCAAACCTTAATACTCACGCACTACGGGCGCAAGTCGGGCAGGCCCTACGACGTCACGATCTGGTTCATTGCCGACGGCGACAAGCTCTATCTCCCGACCGGCAACGTGAACCGCCAATGGGTGAAGAACGTGAAGCAGACGCCGCGCGTCAGGTTATCCATCGGCGGCGAGACGTTTGAAGGCGAGGCCCGCTTTCTCGCCGATCCAGGCGAGCACGACCGTGTGATGTCGATGGTACGGCGTAAATATTGGATGTTCCTGCCGATGATCGCGGTGTGGCGTCTGCTTGCAGCGCTAGGGATTTTACAGTTTGCTACCGGCGCGTTTGAAGTTCAGATACGATCCGTGACTAAGCGAGCTTCTAGCTCTTAACGAACCGCGCGAGCCAAAGCAGGCCGATGGCGCCGGCGGTGGCAGTGACCAGAGCCGAGGAGATCATAGCGGACCACCGGATTTGCCAGGGCGCTCAATCTCGCATAATATCGGTTAGGCGATGCGTCTCTACCTTGATACCTCGGTCGTGGGAGCTATGTTTAATGTAGAACCCCCAGACCGAAAGGAAAAAAGCCGGCTCTTCTTCGAGCGTGTAAAAATGCGCGGGGACGCCTTATACATCTCTGACGTTGTACTGGACGAGATCGCACGGGCTCCCGAAGGCTTGCAGTTTTCTCTTATCAGGGTCGTCGATGAGATCCGGCCGCTGGTGCTTTCCGAATCGCAGGAGACCTTAGCGTTGGCAGAAGCGTACCTTGCCGCCCGCGTTGTTCCGGCTGGTTCGCGTGATGATGCGAGGCATGTTGCCATCGCAACGGTCGCCGGGCTGGAGGCGCTTGTCTCGTGGAATTCAAGCACCTCGTCAATTTGCGTAGAAGACGACTGGTGCATTCGGTGAATATCCGGATGGGGTACCCGCTCATCGACTTGGTTTCTCCCGAGGAGGTGCTTTATGAGTGAGAAATGGGAAAGCGAATCCCTAAAGTGGATTCACGTCGTACGGAAGCAGAGCTACCAAACAACAAAAGGTAAATCGCTGGAGCATCTTCCCGTTGGACCTAGTGCAAAAGCCAGAGCCTTGGTTAAACGGCTTGGTTTGCAGCGCGTTCCCCTACGAGCCGAGAAAACACCAGTGACAAAGCGTAAAGCCCGCTCCAGGTGATTGGCAACTGAACGCGCTTGATAGAGAAGCTGGAGCCAGCCCGGTGCTTCCCCAAGGAGACTTTATGCGAGCAAAACTTCTTGCGGTTCTCTTGTGCGGCGTTCTATGGACAGGGAACAGTCCCGTTTGGGCTCAAGCCAAACCCGCCTTGGAACAAATGCGCTTTATCTACAGCGCGGTCGGCGGGTCGCAGAGCTCGATCTGGATACCGCACGAGGCGGGGATTTTTCGGAAGCACGGGCTCGACATCGAGCTGCTTTACGTCGGCGGCGGCGGACGCGCGGCGCAGGTCGTGCAGTCGGGCGAGGCGCCGATGGGGGTCTTCACCGGCGGCGCCGTGGTCAACGCGGATCTGGCCGGCGGCGATCTCGTTGTGGTCGCCAGCACCATGAACGTCATCACTTTTTTCTGGTCGCCCGTCCGGAGATCAAGCGGATGGAAGATCTCAAAGGAAAGAAGATAGGCATCACCCGTTTCGGCTCCGCGACCGACTTCGCGCTCGGTTACGGCGAGAGAAGCTGGCCGGTCAAACGCGGCAAGGACTTCGCCGTGATACAGATGGGCGGGATGCCGGAGATGCTCCAGGGTCTGAAGAACGGCGCGCTGGAGGCGGCGACGCTGAACGTCGAATTTACTCTCCTGGCGCGGAAGGACAACTTGCGGGAGCTGGTCGACATGTCCGCCCTGGGCCTCAACTTCCCGACTTCCGCGATCGTTACAACCCGCTCGTTCATCAAGCGAAGCGAAAACACCGTCCGAAAATTCGTTCGCGGCTTCGTCGAAGGGGTCCACTACGCGAAGACCCAGCGCACCTTCAGCGTCGATGTGTTTAAGAAATATCTAAAAAACGACGACCGTGAATATCTGAACGCGATCTACGACCTCTATATCCTGCGCTACGTCCCGAAGGTCCCCTATCCGTCGCCCGAAGCGATGAAGACCGTTCTCGATCAGTTGGGCGAGAAAGACCCCAAGGCGGCCGCCGCCCGGCCCGAGCAGTTCATCGACAACCGATTTTTCCAGGAGATGGAGCGCGAGGGATTTATACAGAAGCTGTGGCAGTAACTCGCGCGCTCTCTAGTGCTGAGTGCTGAGGTATGAGTGCTGAGTCCCCTCACCTCCCGAACTCAGTCCTCAGCACTCGGCACTCAGCACTTTGTCTTACCCTTTTGATACCGCCTTTTCCTCTTTCTCCAGAAAGACCGGGAACCGGCCCCCTCTAAGGGCCTTTCGCGTATACGGATCGATGAGAATTGTCACAGTGAGACAAAAATGCGCGCCTGGTGGGGCGTTTTTGCAGTTCCGCAAGCATGGAGATATAGTGGAACATACGGATTACCGCAGTAACATCACACCCTCGTCGTTGGAATGATTTTTGAATCGATGAAGACTGCCACACCGGACCATAACGTGGCACGACGGTTCGGCTTCCTAGGTAAGCGCGTTGCGGCGCGATAACTTCGGCCGGCCCTGCGCTCGGTCCAGCAATCGGAATACAGATGCGCCTTTCAGCTACAAGCGATCAAAGACCTCGCTACCGTCACCTGCAGATACTGGTTAAAGATCGACCGATCGTCTTACGGTACGTAGTCGCCGCCGGCGCGGTGGCGACCGCCTTCGGCGTGGCGGCCCTCCTTCCACGGCAGGCCGATCCAAGCCACTTTACCCTGTTTTTTGTCGCCGTGATGTTAAGTGCCTGGTACGGGGGGTATGGCGCGGGTTTTGCCGCTACTATCCTTTCCGCCCTTACCCTCGACTATTTTTTCATCGCTCCTATTCACTCGATAGAGCTAGATTGGCACGCTTTTTTGCGTCTGGTCGTTTTCTTGACCGTGGCATCCGTGACGAGTTACCTGACCGCAGCCAGGAAGCGGGCAGAGGAGGGCTTGCGACAAGCTCGTGCCGAATTGGAGAACCGGGTGCGCGAACGGACGGCGGAGTTAAATCAGGCCAACGATGCGCTGCGCGAAGAAATCAAAGAACGCCAAAGAGTCGAGGAAGAACTGCTCAGGCTGCAACTTGAAATCGGGCATGTCGAACAATTCGCCACGCTTGGGCGGATGTCCGCAATGATCGCTCACGATCTAGGCACGCCCCTCAACTCCGTTTTGGGCTATACACAGCTTATCGCCCGAGAACAGTTGCCCGAACCGGCCCGCCGTCGATTATCGATCATCGAGACCCAAGTCCACCGCATGGTTGAACTCATACAGCGCTATTTGTCGCATACGCGCGGATCTCCGTCGCGAGATAAGATCCAAATAGAATCGCTCGTCCGGGACACGGTTCTATTGCTTCAGCCGGTCTTTCAACGCCGCGGAGTGAGAGTGATCACCGAGCCGGGCGACACACTCCCGACGCTCTACGGCGAGGGCACCTCGATTCAGCGCGTATTGATCAATTTGTTGGATAACGCCGCCGATGCCTGCGAGAGAGGCGGAAGGATAGAGATTCGGACTTATGAAACTACGGTTAAAACCGACAACCGTCACGGAGTTACCATCGAAATTGCGGATACCGGCGCCGGGATCGCGGCTGAAATGCTGCCGCGGATCTTCGATTTGTTCATCACAAACAAGCCTTCGGGGAAAGGAACCGGTTTGGGGCTGGTTGTTTGCCAAGAAATCGTCAAAGCCCATGGCGGCACGATCGGCATTTCAAGTCGGGTAGGGCAGGGAACCACCGTAAGCGTCTACTTGCCAGTCGAGGTCGGAATGGAAGAATCGCCGGCTACCGAGGACTGATGAGATGAGCGCGCGTATATTGATCGTCGATGACGATGAAGTAAGTTGTCAGCTGTTCGCCGAAACCTTGGAAGAAGAAGGTTACCGGGTCAAACAGGTATTCTCCGGCGACGAAGCCGTATCGCGCTTGGCCGAAGACTCCTACGAACTGCTGCTCATCGACGTGCGTATGCCCGGGACCAGCGGCTTGGAAGTCACAAGAATCGTACACGGAAAGTATCCTTCACTACCGGTGATCGTGATGACCGCATTTGGTTCGATCGAAACCGCGGTGGAAGCGATCCACGAGGGCGCTTTCGATTTCATCTCCAAGCCGATGAACCTGGCCGAGCTGAAGAACACGGTATCGAAAGCCTTGGCGCAGCGAGTCCTCCAACGCCGGGCCGACCGGAGCGCCCCGGATGGCGACGAGCCGTCGTCCCAAAAGCTCAGTAAGATAATCGGCAAAACTGCGGCGATGCTGGACGTCTATAAAACCGTGGCGCGCGTCGCGCCGACGAAAAGCACCGTGCTCATTCTCGGCGAAAGCGGTACGGGCAAGGAAATGATCGCCCGGGCGATCCACGAGCACAGCCCGCGGGCGAACTGCCCGTTTGTCGCGGTGGACTGCGGCGCGCTGACCGAGACGATCCTGGAGAGCGAGCTCTTCGGCCATGTGCGAGGCTCGTTTACGGGCGCGGTTTCCGACAAAAAAGGGGTTTTCGAAGAAGCGCAAGGCGGGACCTGCTTTCTCGATGAAATCGGCGGAATCAGCCCCACCATGCAGGCGCGGCTTTTACGCGTCCTGCAGGAGCATGAAGTACGGCGGGTCGGCGGCAAGGACTGGGTACCAGTCGACGTCCGTGTGGTCGCCGCTACCAACCGCAATCTGGCCGAGGCCGTACAGCACGGTGAGTTCCGCGAAGATCTTTATTACCGGCTGAAGGTCGTTGCGATTCATCTGCCGCCCTTGCGGGAGCGTAAAGAAGACATCCCGCTTCTGGCGCGCCATTTTTTAAAACATTACAGCGAGGAAAACAGCAAACCGATCTCGACGATTTCCGACAAGGCCATGGCGCTGTTATGCTCCTACTCCTGGCCGGGAAATATTCGGGAGCTTGAACACGCCATCGAGCAAGCCGTGGCGCTATCCTACCAGCCGGTCTTGCTGCCGGAGGACCTGCCTCAGGATGTTCGGGAGCAGGGAGCATCAAGATTCCCGTCGCCGCGATTGGAAAACGGACGATTTTCGTTCCCGGACAGTCCAAGCTTGGAAGAAGTAAAAAAACGGTACGTAATGCATGTGCTCAAACAAACCCAAGGAAACGTCTCGGCAGCCGCGCGACTGCTGAATGTCGATCGGCGCTCTCTCTACCGCATGCTTGCGCGCTACAAGATCGAGCCGTTTTTGAAAGATGGCTGAGGCAAGCCGGCGGTAGCAGTTCAGGCGCGCCTCACCCTTCTCGCCCGATTTCATTTTCGAGCGAAATCACCCGCACATTCGCCGCCCCGTCGTCGCGGAACGATTCGGCATCTTCTCGGCTTCATGAATCGGGCGAGGTGACGCGATAAGGCGAGTGTTAGTTGTCGATGACGGTGAAGTTTTTTGTCGGTCCTTAGTTGAAGAACTTGAAGACGTGAGCGAGGAGAGACGCAATCTCTCCTCGCTCACCATCGGTCGGGCAAGGTCAGTCCTCGTCCTCGTGCATGCTGCGACGTATATCGTCGTGCCGCTGGGCCGCGACCTGGTCCGGTCCCGTCGGGTTTTCATCGCAGCGGCCGTAGAAGTCGATGATCTCGCCCGTCGAATCCTGGAGCACCGGCGTCGCCCACGTCAAGGTGTCCTCGCGGATCGCCGGAAACTGCAGATGGCAGTAATTCCCTCCGGCCTCGTCTCTCAGCAAGACTCCGTCGGCAGCCAGCGCGCTGCCGGCCAAGGAGCCGGCGAACACCAATGCCGTGAGAAGTGTTCTTGTGCGTTTCATAATTTTGTCACCTCCTTTCCTTTTTCATTCTGGTTTTAAGCATTAAGCAAGCGATGTGCCATCCGTTAAAAGAGCTGAATTCACTAAACTCAGATTGCTCAGCGCCCCACGGGATTTTCTAACTGAGGCAAGTGCGCTTGCGCTGTTGCCACGTGACCACACCCAGCCCTTGTTTTTCGCGTCAGGACGGCAGTGGCACATGGATCGCCAAAGCGATAAGCTGGCACATTATGGCGCTACTAGGCGCGCCGAATAGCAGAAGAATTTTGAAGCAACCGTAGAGAAAAAAATTACGGCGTTGGAAACCACGTCGCCCAGGGCAGTGTTTTACAGCTCCATCTCGTAGCGAGGGTTCACTCACCAATGAGGAACGAACGCATCGGGCCTAACCCGAGACCTTCGGGTCGCTTTGCGGCCTTACATTACCGTGACTTCCGGCTCTACTGGACAGGTCTTTTTCTCTCCAACATCGGCACGTGGATGCAGATTACCGCGCTAAGCTGGCTCATCTATAGAATCACCGGATCGCCGTTTCAGCTGGGCATGAACGGTCTTTTTCGTGCGGTGCCGGCTATCGGCTTAGGTGTCATCAGTGGGGCTATTGCCGACCGCTATGATCGGAAGAAGCTCATGCTGACGACACAGTGTCTTCTGGGACTGCTGGCGCTCCTACTCGGCGTGCTCGACCATTCCGAAACCATTCAGCTATGGCAAATCTATGCGGTCACGTTTATTAGCGCGACGGTCGGTTCCTGCGATGGTCCGGCGCGCCAAGCGCTGTTTCCTACTCTGGTTCCGGAAGTGATTTTACCGAACGCCGTTGCCCTCAATTCCGTTTTGATGAAAGGCCCGGCGCTGATCGGTCCAACCCTGGCGGGCATAGTCATAAGCGCCATTGGCACGCATGGCGTATTTTACGCGAATGCGGCCAGCTATATTTGCACCGTCGTCGCGCTTTTATTAATGCGCACGCCCGCCTCGGCGCCGGCGCCGGCGAAGAAGAGCGGCTTCGGCGACGATATTAAAAGCGGCCTAAACTACGTTTGCTCACAAGAAATCATTCTCGGCATTATCGCCATGGAAGCGACGACATCGGTATTTGGGATGGATAACGCTATGCTGACTATTTTCGCCAGCGATGTCCTGCGTGTCGGAGCGCACGGGTTCGGTATGCTCCAATCGGCGCGCGGTATCGGCGCCGTCGTCGGTTCGAGTCTGTTCATCAGCGTTGGCCAACGCCCTTATCAGGGGAGAATTCTTTTAGGTTCCTCGATCGTTTACGGGTTGTGCTTCGCCCTTTTCGGTCTATCAAACTCATTCACGCTGTCACTGACACTGCTTGCATGCGTCGGCGCGGCGGATGCCATTTGGGCGGCGGCACGGAGCACGATACTTCAATGGACCGCTCCCAAGGTGATGCGTGGCCGCGTCATGGGTATTTTCCAAATAGCAACTCAGGGACTCAATCCGTTGGGCCAGGTTGAGACCGGAGTCGTGGTGCCGCTCATCGGCGCTCGCGAAGCGACTTTTTTCGGCGGATCGATCGTGTTGCTGATCACGATGCTGACGACTTTGCGGATTCGCAAAATCCCGCGGTTTAGGCTTGATCGTGCCAAACAGGGATAGGCTTGCGTCGCAACCTCGGCGACTCTGAAACCGTCGACAGGTGAATTAGGATTGAACTGATTGACGATGGAGGATCGAGGATCGCAAGGCACTATCCTCCATCATCTATCTTCCAACCTCGAATCTACCCTAATCGCTTCTTGAACCTTACCGCACTTAGAACCATAAATAAGACGCCGAAGGCACACAAGATCAGCGCCTCGTCCCACAGGGCGCCGATGCCGGCACCGCGGAGAATAATGCCGCGCAGGATTTCCAGATAGTACGTGGCCGGTATCAGAAAGCTCAGCCAATAGATCGGCAGCGGCATCGACTCGCGGGGAAAAAGAAAGCCCGACAGGAGAAACGCCGGCAGCATGAACATCATCGACGCCTGCATCGCCTCGCCCTGGTTGTGCGCGAAGGTCGAGACCACGATGCCCATGCCCAGCGCGGAGATGAGAAATAGGCCGGACAGAACCAACAGCAGGGCGACCGAGCCGTGGATCGGCACGCCGAAGAGAAAAACCATAACCGCCAGCACCAGGCAGGTCTGGATGAAGCCGATGGCGCAATAAGGGAGCAGCTTGCCGACGATCAGCCCGCCGCGCGAGACCGGCGTGACGAGCAGCTGCTCCATCGTGCCGCGCTCCCTTTCACGCACGATGGAAAAAGCCGTGAGGAAAACCGTCACCAACTGGAGAATCACGCCGACCAGCCCGGGAACGAAAAAGTAGGCGCTCTCGAGGTTGGGATTGAACAGCAGCCGCGCGCGCACATCGACCGCCATTTTATCGGTCGGCAACCCCTCGATCTTGAGTGACTTGACCATCCCCAACTGCTGGCTCGCCTGGAGCAGGCGCAGCGCCGTCGTCGAGTCCGAGCCGTCGATCAAGACCTGGACGCGCGCCTGGCGGCCGTTCAGCAGATTTTCCGAGTAATCCGCCGGAATCTTGATGCCCACCTTGACGTCGCCGCCGACTATAGCCTCCTCCAGCTCCCGGTCGGAATAGACCCGCGCCGCCACCTTGAAGTAGCGCATGCTCTCGAATTCTTTTATCAGCTCCCGGCTCTCCTGCCGCTGGTTCAGGTCGAACACGGCCGTGGGGATATTCTTGACGTCCATGTCGATCGCGTAGCCGAAGAGCAAAAGCTCGATCAGCGGGATGGCGAACACGAAGCGCGTCGCCGGATCGCGCCGGATATGGATGATCTCTTTGCGCAGCACCGCCAGGAGTCCGCGGAACATCGTTAACCTCCCAGGCGGGCGCGATGACGGCGCGTCAGAGTCACGAAAACGTCTTCCAGGGAAGGAACCGTCGGCCGGCAGTCGATGCCGTCAAGTTCGTGCCCGCTAAGCGCCGCGACGATCGTTTCGCCGTCGGTTCCGCTGCGCGCCTGGACGTGAATCGATTCGCCGAAGATCGTGGCGTCGAGGATCTGCGGCAGCGTCCTCAGCAGGCTCAACGCCTGCGTCGGCTCGGCGCACGACAGCGCAAACCACCGCGCGCCCTCGGCGGTCAGCTCCGGCATCTGCTTCAAATCCTTGGGCTTGCCCACCGCGAGGAGCCGCGAATGGTAGATGTAGCCGATCTCGGAGCAGCGCTCCGCTTCATCCATGTAGTGGGTCGTGACGAACAGCGTCGTCCCCTCACCCGCGAGTCGAAAGAGCAGGTCCCAGATTTCCCGCCGCGCCACCGGATCGATGCCCGCCGTCGGCTCGTCGAGAAAGAGAATCCTCGGCTCATGCAGCAGCGCGCAGGCGAGCGCCAGCCGTTGTTTGAATCCGCCGGAGAGTGTCCCGACGATCTGCGCCATCCGGTCCTGCAAACCGACCAGCTCCGACACGGTGCTGCGCCGCTTGCTCAGGCTATTTCTGTCCAGCCCGTAGATCGCGCCGTAGAAATCGAGATTTTCCTGCGCCGTGAGATCTTCGTAGAGGCTGAAGCGCTGCGACATGTAGCCGATGCGCCGCTTGATCTCCTCGGTCTCTTGCACCACGTCGAGGCCGTCGAGCGCCGCGCTGCCCGCCGTCGGCTGAAGCAGGCCGCAGAGCATGCGGATCACCGTAGATTTACCCGAGCCGTTGGGGCCGAGAAAGCCGAAAATATCCCCGCGCTCGACCGCCAGCGAAACATCCTGGACGGCGACAAGATCGGCGAATTTTTTCGTCAGCCCGTCGGCCCGGATCACCGCCTCCACAGAACCCCCCATCCATAGTGCTGAGTGCTGAGTAACGAGGGCTGAGCCAGGGGACGAAAATCCAGTGCTCTCAGTCCTCAGCACTCGTTGCTCAGTCCTTCATTTTGGAATGTAGACGTCCGCGTTCATCCCCGGTCTCAGCACGCCGTCCGGATCCTCGACCACCACCTCGATCTGAAAAACCTGGAGCACGCGCTCCTCGGGTGTTTGAACGTTGCGCGGAGTAAACTCCGCCTGGCGGTGGACCCGCCTTACCACGCCGGAAAAATCTTTTTTCGGAAAGGAATCGACCCGAACTTTCACGCGCAACTCCGGCCGCGCGTAGCCCAGCTTGTCCTCGGGAAGGTAAGCGCGCACCCACAACTCCTGCGTGCGCAGCAGGGTCGCCAGCGGCTTGCCCGCCCCGACCAGATCTCCCGGCTCTAAATCGAGCACCTCGACGACCGCATCCACCGGCGCCTTCACCACGGTCTCGTCGAGTTGGGTTTTCAGCAGCGCCACCTTCGCCTGGGCCGCTTCCACCCTGGCGCGCGCCTGGTCGATCTCTTCTTTGCGCGAGCCGGCGACAAGCATGTCGTACTTTTCTTTTGCGGACCCCATTCTTTGCTCATCGCCCTCGGCCTTGGCCTTGGCGTCGTCGTACTCCTGATGGGCCACCATCTCGCGCGCGACCAGATCCTTCATGCGGACGCGGAATCGCTCGGCGTTTTCGTACTGCGTCTTCGCCGCGAGCCAATCGGCTTTGGCCTGATCGACCTCCTGCCTGCGATAGCCGGCCACCAGCTCCGCCAGCTTTGCCTGGGCCTCTTTCAAGACGCCTTGCGCTTCGGCTAAGGACGCTTTGAACTCGTCGGCTTCGAGAACGACGAGCAAGTCCCCTGCTTTGACCTTCTGCCCCTCGTCTGCGACGACGCGTAGCACGCGCCCGCCGACTTTCGACCCGACGTGAACGTCGTCCGCTTCGATGATGCCCGACAGAGCGATCTCCGCCGGGTCGTTCACGCGATTCCAAAGCGCGTAACCCCCGACCGCTAGACCGCCTGCGAAGACGATCAAAATAAGGAGAGATTTTCCGGACATGAATGAGCCTGGTGCTACTCTAGAGAACCGCGTGCGCGTTGGCAACCTGCGGTCGCTGACGCTCGCGACGCCCGAGCAAGGCGCCCGCTCTTCGTGATCGTGCTCGTGTCACTTCGAAGCAAGTCCTTCGAGCCTTCGTGTTCGTCCCCTCCTCACGAGCACGAGCCACGAGCACGGCATTTCTCCGAGGACGACCCAGATGAGCCTTTTTCATCGGCCTGGCGCTTGACATCGCGTCTTAGCATGTTAGCCTCAAGGGTGATCGAGCGGCTGTATGCAAGCCTTAAAGAATAAATTAGCGGCATTGGGCTTCATCGGGCTTATCGCCCTTGCGCTCCTGCCAGCGGGCCTGAGTGTGTGCGGCCCCGCCATATCGAAGATCGCCCATCACGGAAAAAAGCTTCAACGGGTTCAGCGCAGCAACGTTCCGACGTTCAGAGCGACGGAGCAGCACGCCCGCGTTATCGTGAGCGACGTGCTGCTGGAAGAAAATCGCGAGACGCAAAACGCCCCGCACGCCGCCAGAGCTGCCAGAAGCCCCGCGAAACCCCAAATGGACGACCCGCAGGCTGCCTGGACCGCGCGCGCTCCCGTTACCAGCAAGTTGTCGAGTAACATTCTCCAATCCGTTTTGAATCTTTGACCCTCCTCGACCGGCCGCGACCCTCCGTCGCCGGAGCGATATTTGATCGCTGACGGCGCGGATTTCCCTAATGGCCGCTTTGGAGAGCTTCGGCTTTTCCAAGGTAGTCGATATTACGCAATCGAGGAGGTAGAAAATGCAATATCAAAAAACAGCGAACAGCCAGGCGGCGCCAAGCCCCGAAATCGTCGACCGCTTCGAACTGTCGAATCCGCTCTACGGCGAGGGAAAGGCGCATCCTCTTTTCCAGCCCGATATCATCCTGCCAAGCCAGGATCGGGATTCCCATCAACGGAGAACCGCACAGGATCCGGAGAAAAGACTCATGTTGGCGGTTCTCGAGGACGCGGTCGGCTGTTTTAGAAATGGGCTGAATGCCCGAGATCACAGGCGACGGGAGCTATTCAAGGACAGCGAAGGCTGGATCACCGAGGAGAACGGGGACTGGCTGTTCTCGTTCGAGCATATCTGTGACATTCTGGGGCTCGATGCCAGGCTGATCCGCAACGAGTTGCTTAAGTGGAAAAAGGAAACGGTGAAACGCGGCGGCCAGGCCAAGGTCCTGTCTTTGGCTCGCTCCAGCGAAGAGCGTAGCAGGGACCGGGACCGATCCGCCGCCAAACCAAGACAGCTTCAGAACGCCGCCGGCTTTTGAGCCGGCGGCCCTGTCGCCTGAGACACGGAGGTTATTTCGATGAAAAGGCTCATGAGAAACAAAGTTGGGAGCTATGCATTGGTTCAATGTACATCCCGCCTCTTGAGGCGGGCACAAAACCGATGGGGTTTCCAAAGGGGAGAGGCGGCAGCTCTCCCCTTTGGTCGAACACGGGGATTGAATCCCCGTGTTCGATATAAATTGATTGGCGCTGTCCTCATACTCTCGCTCCTGGGCTTCGAGATCGCCCCGCGCTTCAACCGCTCCCCAACTCCTACCGCGGATTTTGCGACCGCCTATGCGGGCGCCGCCGGGGAAGCGCGCGCGCTGCCCGACTTCATCACGCTGGCGAAGAAGTTAAAGCCGGTGGTGGTTAACATCTCCGCCACTCAAACGGCGGAGCGAAGGACGGGCCCCGATCGCGGCGATCCTTTTGGAGAGCTCCAGCGCAGATTTTTCGGCGGCCCGCCGCGCGGCCAACCTCCCCAACAGAGCCTGGGCTCGGGCTTCATCATCGACCCGGACGGCTCGATCCTGACCAACAACCACGTGGTCGACAACGCGCAGAAGATCGTGGTCAAGCTGTCGGACCAGAGAGAATTCGACGCCAAGATCGTCGGCCGGGACCCGAAAACCGACATCGCCGTCATCAAGATCGACGCGAAGGGCGATCTTCCGGCGGCAGCCTTGGGAGATTCGAGCCGGCTCGAAGTCGGGGAATGGGTCGTGGCGATCGGCAATCCGTTCGGCCTGGACAACACTGTGACGGCGGGCATCATCAGCGCCAAGGGGCGGCACATCGGCGCGGGCCCCTACGACGACTTCATTCAGACCGACGCGTCGATCAATCCGGGAAACTCGGGCGGGCCGTTGATCAACCTGCGCGGCGAGGTGATCGCCATCAACACGGCGATATTCAGCCAGAGCGGAGGCAACATCGGGATCGGCTTCGCCACGCCGATCAATCTGGCCAAAGAGATCCTGCCGCAGCTAAAAAGCAAAGGGAAAGTGACGCGTGGCTGGCTGGGGGTATCGATACAGGAGGTGACGCCGGATCTGGCGACCTCGCTCGGGTTGGAGCACCATCGCGGCGGCCTGGTCTCCGACATTACAAAAAACGGCCCGGCGGAGCGCGCCGGGATCAAAACCGGCGACGTCATCGTCCAGTTCGGCGACACGGAAATAAAACAGGCGAACGAGCTGCCGGCTCTGGTCGCGCGATTGCGTCCCGAGACGACCGCTCAGGTCAAGTTGCTCAGAGATAAAAAAGAGCTTACGGTCTCGGTGACTGTCGGCGAATTGAAGGAAGCCGAGGTCGCCGCCGCCGCGCAGGAAAAGGGCGAGTTGGGGCTGGCCGTGCAGAAAGTCACGCCCGACATGGCGGAAAGCCTCGGCCTCGACCGCCCGCAGGGCGTGGTCATCACCGCCGTGGAGCCCGGCAGCCTCGCGGATGAAGCCGGGTTGCAGGAGGGAGACGTGATCCTCGAAATCAACCGCAAGCCGGTGCGCGATGTCGCGGATTACCGCAAAGCGGTTGCGGAAGCCAAGAAAGGCGCCCGGCTGCTCTTCCTCGTGAAGCGGGAGGGAGCCTCGCTGTTCGTCACGCTGAAACGGTAGCCTGCTCGCATCGTCTTCGCTTGCCGAAGGCTTGTTAGATCGATCCGTCCGGGATATTCTTCCCGCTCAATCAACTTATATCGAACACGGGGTTTGAATCCCCGTGTTCGACCAAAGGGGAAAGCTGCCGCTTCTCCCCTTTTGAGAAACCCGATCGGCTTTGTGCCGCCTCAAGAGGCGAGGTTTACATTGAACAACACATGACAGATCAGCAACCTTCCGGCCCCGCGGCGAGAGAAGTCTCCGGCCCGTTTGCCGCGCTCCACTACCGCGACTTTCGCCTCTTCTGGATCGGCCTGTTCATCTCGAACGTCGGAACGTGGATGCAGATGACGGCCATCAGCTGGCTGCTCTACGATCTTACCAATTCCCCGCTGCAGCTCGGCTTGAACGGCGTGTTTCGCGCCATTCCCGCCATCGGCCTGGGACTGTTCGGCGGCACGATGGCCGATCGCTACGATCGCAAGCGCCTGATGCTGATCACACAGGTCACCTCCATGTTGCTCGCCTTCACCCTCGGCGTGCTCGCGCAGACGGAGCAGATTCAGGTCTGGCATATCTATGGGTTGACGGTTGTGAGCGCCGTCGTCGGAACGCTCGACGGCCCGGCCCGCCAGGCGATCTACCCTTCGCTGGTTCCACGCGCCGTGCTACCCAACGCCATCGCGCTCAACTCTCTCTTATGGAAAGGGACCGCGCTGCTCGGGCCGGCTCTCGCCGGCATCGCCATCGGCGCCATCGGCACGGACGGGGCCTTCTATGCCAATGCACTGAGTTTTCTGGCCGTGGTTTTCGCCCTTGCCCTCATGCGCATCCCCGCGACCCGCGGCATCCAAGGCGACAATTTCATGCATGAACTCAAAGAGGGGGTCTCCTACGTGGCGACACGAAAGATCATCCTCGGACTGATGGTGATGGAGGCGGTGTCATCGGTCTTCGGCCTGGACCAGGCGATCCTGACGATCTTCGCGCGCGACACCCTTCACGTGGGCGCAAGCGGCCTCGGCTTTCTCCAATCCGCTCGCGGCCTCGGCGCCGTGATCGGCTCGGCCTTCATCATCTCGATGGATCGCCGCCGGCCGCACGGCAAGATCCTACTCGCGTCGGCCGCGCTCTACAGCGCAACCTTCGTCCTGTTCGGGCTGTCCTATTCTTTCATAATCTCCTTAATGCTGCTTCTGCTGATGGGCGCCGCCGACACGATCTGGGCGGCCGCGAGAAACGTCATCCTTCAGCTTCACACACCGCAGAGCATGCGAGGGCGGGTCATGGGAGTTTTCCACCTGAGCAATCGGGGTCTCCACCCTCTCGGCCAGACTGAAACCGGACTCGCCGTGCCGCTGATCGGCGCGCGGGGAACGACGGTGCTGGGAGGCTTGGTAGTGGCCGCGGTCACGCTGCTGATAACGTGGAAGGTTCCAAGCCTTCCCAAGTTTCGCTGGGAAGAACAAAGCGGAGCAGCGCCCGTCGATGCGGGCGACCCCGACTAGCGAGCGCGCCAGGCCGGGTCACCGTTGCCTCCGGCGCAGCAGCTTCCAAAGCCAGGTCCCTTCTTCTCCCGCGATAGTCTTAAGGTAGGTCAACGTACACAGCGTCGCGCCGATTCTCAGAAACCAGGTCGCGGGAAAGTCGGTGCCCGGCACGCTCAGATCCCAGCCTTCGAACTTAATGAGATAGATCGCCGTAAGAAAAGCGAACGTCCCGGTGAGAAAAAGATAGTAGCCCTTGCGCCGCTTGAGGCCGAGCGCGATGAACGCGATGCCGTGACCGACAAAGGTGACGAGCAGAAACAGGGCGACGAATCGCGATAGTTCCATAGTTTAATCCGCCTAGAGCAGCTTGCCGCTCTCGCGCGCGTCGGCTTTCAACGCGGCCTCCTTCATTAAATCCACCTGGATTTCCTGGATCTCCAGCAACTTCTGCCACTGATGCTTAAGCAGCACATCGAGCTTTTCATGGAGGTGGCGGATCTCCAGCTCCGCCTTCAGGTTGACCTGATAATCGTTCTCCGACCGCAGGCGATCTCTGGCCTCGAGACGATTCTGGCTCATCATGATGATCGGCGCCTGGATCGCCGCCAGGCACGAGAGAATCAGATTGAGCAGGATGTACGGAAACGGATCGAATGGCCGCGTCAGGATGAACGCCGCATTGACTGCAATCCACACGACCAGGAAACCGAAAAAGATCAGGATAAAAGTCCAGCTCCCGCCGAAGGTCGCGACGCGGTCCGCGACCCGTTCGCCGAACGTCAGATATTTCTCGAACGCGAGGTTCAAGTTTTCCGTCAGCGTCTCCTGCTCCTTGAGACTGGCGAGAACTTCCCGGTCCAGGCGGGAAAGGTCCCCCTTTTCCTCTTCCAAAACGTCTTCGACATATTCCGACCTGAAGAGATTCAGGCACGCGGGGCAGAGCATCGCCTGCGGAGTCCAGCTTGGATCGCGCTTGCGGATCAGCTCCGCCACGCCGGCCCGAATGACTTCGCCGGAGGTGAGCAGGTCGAGCGGAAACGGCTTCTTACAATGAAAGCATACCTGACGTTCCTCTTTCCTTGCTTCCATAGTCCCTCCCTGAAGTTAAACGCTTTCCGCCGGAGGCGCGCTGGGTGGAAAAACCCTGATCGGCAGGACGATCATCTGCAGCCCTTCGAACTGGAGCCGCTGCTGTAAAGTGTAAGGGGTGTGGTTATGCAGGAGGCGCGTGAAAAGTGTCTCCTGCTTGAAGACCAGCTTCCCGGCAAAGAACACCGAGCGGGGAAATTCCCGGGCGATTTTCTTGCACGTCTCCTCCAGCTCCGCGATGAGGTCGATGCCCAGCGCGGAGCGGGACTCCGCGTACCAGCCCATGCAGTTGGCGAACTCGACGAAGCTGTGGAGGCTTTCCTCCGTGATTCGCCGCAGATTCTCGATCTCCCCCACGCCTTTGAACCGGCTGGAGTCGATCACGCCGACCGAGAGAAAGACCACGTTCTTAAAATGATTCGGAAACACCCGCGGAATATTGAGCAGGGTGTGAATCCCGATGCCGTCGAAATCCCGGACGATGACGACGGCCGTCGGCGCGTTGGCGTCCTTCGCGGGGACCGGGTTCAGGTCGGGCCGAAAAGGAATGTGCATGAGCGTGTCGTCCAGACTCTTAAGCGCGCCCTGCACCCGCTGGTAGTGGGAGCGGACGACGTAGCAGAGGAGCACGAACGCCGAGGTCACCACCGCGGTGACCCACCCGCCTTCGGCAAATTTGAAGACCAGCGTCACCGCCAGGATGGTGGCGGTCAAGCAGAGTCCCAGACCGTTGAGCGCCAGCTTGCACAGCCATTGCCGCTGCTCTCTCCGCGCCTCCCACCAATGGCGGCACATGCCGAGTTGCGACAGCGTAAAGGTGAGAAACACGTTGATGCTGTACATGACGACGAGGAGCCTCACCGCGCCGCCGGTGTAGAGCAAAAACCCGAGCGAGGCGAGCCCCATGAACCAGACGCCGTACTGCGTGACGAGATGGTCGCTCAGATGGGAGAAGCGGTGCGGCGCCCAGGAGTCGATCGCCATGTTCGACAGCACGCGCGGCCCATCGATAAATCCCGCCTGGGCCGCAACCAGGAGGAGCGCCGCTTCGCTCAACAGCGTGATCACGACCACGAGCGTGAACATGCTCCTTCCCGCCGGCAGGAAGCCGGCGTAGATTTTTTCCAGCAGGCTGGCGTTCAGAGTTTTTCCCGGCGCATGCGCGACTTGATTCAAGAGGTAGCAAAGCAGCAGGCCGCTGGCCGTGAAGGCGAGCGAGATCGCCATGTAGCGCATGGTCTTTTTTCCGGTTTCCACTTTGGGGTCGCGCAGCACTTGAAGACCGTTGCTGACGGCCTCGATGCCGGTGTAGGTGCCGCCGCCGAGGCTGTAGGCATGGAGCAAAATAAACAGCGTGCTCCACAACCCCATTCCGGTAATGTCTCCCACCACCTCCTGCCGCGTCTGAGCGACGACCGCGGGCAGCGCGTCCGCGTTGGGCAGAACGCCCAAGGCGATCGCGACGATATGCAACGCGACAAAGAGGAGAAAGATCGGCAGCAGAAAGAGCACCGACTCCTTGGTGCCGCGCAGGTTGAGATAGATTAGGAAGAATACGAGGCCGACCTCCACGGCCAACTTCGATACATGGATCGCGGGCGGGAGAAAGCTGAAGATCGCGTCCGCGCCGCTGGCCACGGAGATCGTGATCGTGAGCATATAGTCCACGACGAGCGCGGAGCCGGAGACCAGGCCGGTCTTCGGGCCCAGGAGTTTCGTGGCGACGAGATAGCCGCCGCCGCCGGTGGGAAAAAGCTCGATGATCTGGCTGTAGCTCGCCGATATGATGAAGACGGTCAGCGCCGTCAGGATCGCCAGCGGCAGGGCCAGAAAGAGGTGCCCGCCCAGAGCAAGATACGCCTCCTCCGGTCCGTAGGCCGACGAGCTGAGGCCGTCCGCGCCGAGGCCGACCCAGGCGAGAAAGGCGACGAGCGAGATCTGGTGGAATACCTTCGGGTCCAACGGATCTTTGGGCTTGCCGAGCAGCGTTTCTTTAAAGGGGAATTTCATAATTCAGCGGCTTCGTTAAAAAGCCTGGAACTCTCTGTCTTCCCGGTCTTCCTTTTCCAATTGAATCGTCGTGTGTTCGATCGCGAAGTCGTTTTTCAGCCGCTCTTCGATCTGATCGAGGATGACGTGCGCGCGGCCGTCCGGCCGGATCACCGCGTGGGCGCTGAGTGTAAAGACGCCCGACGTGACCGACCAGACGTGGAGATCGTGAATCTTGACCACGCCCGGCACCTGTTCCATCGCCTGTTGAACCTGTCCGGCGTCGATGCCGCGCGGCACCGACTGCATCAGGATATCCACCGACTCGCGGACGAGATCCCACGAAGTGTAAAGAATCAGCAGGCCGATCACGAAGCTCACCAGCGGATCGGCGAGATACCAGCCGGTGAGCAACATCACGATCGCCGCGATCACGGCGCCGACCGACCCCAGCGCGTCGCCGACGACGTGCAGCAACGCCCCGCGGACATTGAGACTTCGCCGGTCGCACCCGAACAGAATCCACCCGGCGGCGAGGTTCACCGCCAATCCGATAGCTGCCACAACCAGCATTCCGAGGCCGTGAATCTCCGGCGGGTTGGAAAAGCGACGATTGGCCTCGTTGAAGATCACGCCGACGATCAGCCAGAGAGCAAGGCCGTTGATGAGCGCCGCGAGAATCTCCAGCCGATGGTAGCCGTAAGTTTTCTTCGCGGTGGCCGGACGGCGGGCCATCTTGAACGCGAAGAGAGTTAGGCTCAGCGACGCAATGTCGGAAAACATGTGGCCGGCGTCCGACAACAGAGCAAGGCTATTGGTGAGGATTCCTCCTACCACCTCGGCGAAAAAGTAGGCGGCCGTGACGACTAACGCCAACGCCAGACGCCGGCTGTCGTTAGCTCGTTCCATGGCCGGTTCCGGGCTCGCTTACGGGCGCCTGCATTACTCGCCGCTTCGTAAAAGATTTTTCAGGTCGCGGCGCAGGCGCCCTACGGCCTGCCTGTCCATCGCCTGGTAATAGCCGCGGATCTCAGCTTTGCGATCGATCAGCACGAAGCGCGGGCTGTGCGCGTGCGTCGCCGCGGACGGCTCCCGGTTGCTCTGTTGCGGAAGCTCGGCCACGGCGAGGTGGAACCCCTCCTGCGCCAGCTTGTAGATGGCATCCTTATCGCCGGTCAAAAACAGCCACCGCTCCGAATCGGCTTTGAAACGAGCCGCGTACTCCGAGAGCGCCGCCGGCGTGTCCCGCGTCGGATCCACCGTGATCGATACGAAGCGGAGATCGCTTTCCGCCGCGAACTCGTCCTGCAGCGATTTCATCTCCGCGGTCTGGAGCGGGCAGGTGTCGGGGCAGTTCGTGTAGATAAAGTCCAGAACCCACACCTTCCCCAAGAGATCGGCCCGACGCACCTCGCGACCGCTCCGCTCCGCGAAGGAGAAATCCGGCACCGCGCCGAAGCGCTGCATCCCTTCGAGCGGTCGCTCGTCGCTCGTGCCCTGTCGCGATCGCAGCGCCTGGCGCGCCCAAAGCCCGATCCCCGCCACGCTTGCGGCGAGCATCGCCAGAGCCACCCAAACCCGCGGCTGTCGAAAAAACCGCCTCTCGCTCATCGTCGAACCCCGCTATCCGTCACGGCATGACAATACACGAAAAACATGTTACAAAAAATCCCATGAAATTTCGCGTGCTCGGCTGCTCCGGCGGCCAGATCCCCGGACAGCACCTCTCCTCCTACCTCGTCAATGGCTCGCTGCTCATCGACGCGGGCTCCACCACCGCCGTGCTGAGCCTGAAAGACCAGCAGAAGATCAGGAACGTCCTCGTCACGCATGTCCATCTGGATCACGTCCTGAGCCTCGCGACCATGGCCGACAACCTGTTCGGCGCCTGCGAGGCCACGGTCAACGTCTGGGGAATGCAGGAGGTCATCGCCGGGCTCCACGCCTCTTTTTTCAACGACTCGCTCTGGCCCGATTTTACCCGGATCACCGGCGATAGCCAATCGTGGCCGGTGCTGAGCTTTCATAACCTCCCCGAAGACGAGCCGATGCCGATAGGCAATCTGACCGTCACCGCGGTGCGCGTCCATCACCTCGTCCCAAGCACCGCCTTCTTTATCGAGAACGACAAAGAGACGCTGCTGCACGTCGGCGATAGCGGACCGACGGAAAAAGTCTGGTCCATGGCGCGGCGGCGAAAAAATCTTCGCGCCGTCGTGGTCGAGACCTCCTTTCCCAACCGGCTGCAAAATATCGCCGATATCAGCCGCCACCTCACGCCTCAAACCCTCGCCGGAGAGCTTGAGAAACTCGGTCGCTCGTCCGTGCCGATTCTGGTGACCCATCTCAAGCCGCAATTCCGCCAGGAGATCGTCGCCGAGCTTAAAAAACTGAAAAATCCCCGCATCAAAATTCTGAAGCAAGGCGAGTCGCTCTCCTTCTGATCCTCAGCGCTTTTTCTTCAGCGCAAGGAAATAGAGCTTGCCGGCGCTCTTCATAAAGCCCGCGCCCGATCCCGCTTGCTCGCCCGTTCCGAAGTAGAGATCCGCGCGCTGAGGCCCTCGAATCGCCGCGCCCGTATCCTGATTTACCACAAAACGGGCAAAGGGTTGCCAGCCGATAAAATTTCCGGCCCCGTCGATCAGCGGCCTTCGGCCGACCATGAAACCCGGCGCGCCTCTGGGAAAATAGGCGGGATCGGTCGCGAGGGAGCGTCCCGCAGTCAGCGGCACGTCGAGACTCCCCAGCGGGCCGCGCTCGACAAAGCGAAAAAACACATAGCGCTCATTGCGGGCAAAGAGATCGTCGCGCTCTTCGGGCTGTTCTTTCAGGTACTGCTGGAGGCGCTGCATCGACACTCCCTCCGGCGGAACCTTGCCGCCGTCGATCAGCGCCTTCCCGATACTCGTGTAAGGCCTGCCGTTCGTCGCCGCATAGTTCAAGTGGACCCTCCGCCCGTCCGTCAATTCAAGGATGCCCGAGCCTTGCACGTGGAGAAAAAAAAGCTCGGCCGGATCTCTTACCCAGGCGATCTCATATCCCTTGCCTTTCAGCCGTTGCCCCCGATCGATTTCCTCCCGCGAAAAGTACGGGATGAAGCGATTCTCTTCCAGACGTCCTGCAATCTTTTCGTTACGAGCCTCGGGGCGCAGGGTGACGACCGTGGCCTCTATGAGATCCTGAGGCTTTGCATAGATCGGATAGCGGAACTCTTCCGTTTCCGTCAGGCTCGCGGCCAGCACCGGCTGGTAATAGCCGGTGAAAACCACCTCCGGGTTGCCCGCGGATTCGACCAGCTCGAAACGCGAGCCGATCGCTTGAGCCAACTGCTCCGGCCGGTTCCAAAGATCCAGCAGCTTGAGAAGAACCAGGAGAGATTCTTTCACCTCCTGCGCGGCGACCTTCCTCGGTCTCTCCCCCACGATCTGATGCGGCGGGACTTTGGCCAGAAACTCCAGGCTGCGCTCAATCGCCTGCCGCAGAGACTCCCGATCCAGATCGTCACGCAACGCAACCGACTCCGCCCTCCCCACCTGCCCACCCCACGCGAGCGGTGAAGCGGCAAACAAAACCAGCAGCAAACTCACGCCGCTAATACGCATCTCCCCACTTCTTTCTCTTCCATCGTGCATCCTGCAACGCGTATCACGCGTCTTGCTCCCCAGCGCCATTTCGTGCAAACTTCTAGATATGACTATTGAAGAGATCGAGCAAGAGGCCGCGCGGGTTTTGGGGAAATTGCCAAGAAAATTCCGCGCGCGGCTTCACAACCTCGCCATTATTGTCGAGGCCAGCCCGACAAGGGCCCAACTCAGGTCCATGGGTCTTAACCCTAAAGAAGATACGCTCTACGGCCTCTACGAAGGCACGCCGCTGTCCGACCGCTCCGCCTTCGACCCGCCCTTGCTGCCCGACAGAATCGTCATCTTCGCTGAGCCGTTGGCCCATGACTTTCCCGACCCCGGCGAACTGCGAAGACAAATTCGCCTCACCCTCGTCCACGAGATCGCCCACTACTTCGGCATGGATGAGGCGGAGATTGAAGATTTGGGATACTAACAAAGGCGGCCTTGTAGAGCGGAGAGGATACCTTTAGCGGATAAGGCCATGTGCGCGCCATGTGCTGTAGAAAAAGTCCCAAAAGCCTTTTTTTCGTCCGAGTTTCGCGCGGAGCTTTTCCCAGTGGGAAGCAAGAAAAGCCGGCGAGAGGTACTCCCAGACCTCCTCAAAGCGCGCCTCTCTCAAAATCTTACCCGCGTAATAGAGGCTTTCTTTCTCGTCTTCGCCGGCCAAAACTTTCTTGAGATCGTCTCGACTAAGCGGCTCATCCCACAAAAAGCCAAGTCTGTCTTTCGGGGCGTGCTTCATAGGCGCATCCTGGCATCAGTTCTCCACGCGCGACAGGATCTTTCATTGGGCCACCATGCTATGACGGCCTTGAAAGAAAGGCGGCAAGAATCGGGGTGCTCACGCGTTGGCTCGCGAAGCGAAGGCAGGCGTGAATATCCTCAAGCTCAAGATCGGGGTGCTCGTCCAAGATCTGCTCCGGGGTCATCCCATCGGCCAATAGCTCCAGCACGTCGCTCACTCGAATTCGCATGCCCCTGACACAGTGAACCTGCCGCATTGCCGCGGTTCACTGTGATCCGATCAAAGAGTTGCGCCATACATCTACCCTCGCCGCAATAGTTAACCATAGTCGCGTCTGCCAGACTAACTTTTCGGTGAGCTGCAATTGGCAAGAACTATTTGACGCGCAAAAGGGCACCGAGTCAATCCCTGATATCCTGCAAGAACCACTCGGTCGGGAGCTCGCGGCCGAGACCTTGCTCCTTGGCCAGTTGGTAAATCTTTCCGGCGCAGGCGGCGAATTGAAGTCCCTGGGTTCCGGCGTTGATGAAAAAAGTGATCTGCTTCGGGCTGGTTCGGCCGGGAACTTTGCCCGCCTTGAGGTCCATAAAATATTTAAAGAAGTCACCGCGATAATTATCGACCGTCGGATTCGGAATGCGGGCGCGCTCTTCGGGCTGGCCGGCGATGTAGCCGACATTGCCGTGGAGGCGAACCATCCCCTCGTCCATCGTGTCCACGGTGTTTCTGCCGAGTTTAATGGAGATGTCGCAGCGTTTGACGACCTTCGGGCCGATCTCGCAGGCGCGCACGCAGGTGATGTGCGCGCCGTCGTCGAGCCATTCCGGCTCGTCGAAGACCGTGCGCGTCGAGTCGGTGCAGGCCGCGACAATGTGCGCGCCGCGCACCACGGCTTCCGGGCTGTTCACCGCTTCGACCGGGATGCCGAGCTTACCGGTCATCTCTTTGGCGTACGCCTCGCGGTTCGCTTTGGTCGGGCTATAAACTTTCACCTGCTTAAGCTTGCGAACCTCATGGAATGCTTCAAGGTAACTCCGCGCCATGCCGCCGGAGCCGAAGATGCCGACGACCGAGGCATCGGGCCGGGCGAGATACTTGACACCGAGTCCGGCGCAACCGCCGACGCGCATGTGCTGCACGACGCCGTCGTTGATAATTGCCAGCGGCTCGCCGTTGCGCACGCTGAAGAGCATCACCAGGCCGCAGTAGGTGCCCGGCTTGGTGCAGTATTTTTCTTCCGTGACGCCGTCGGGCCAGTGGACGATGTCCGATTTCATGCGAATCGCGAAGACGCCGATCTTCCGGCTCGCCCCTTCCATCGTCCCCCAGCGGAAATAACCGTCCGCCCGCTCAGATGGAACCCACACATCCAACCGCGGCCGATAAACCGCGTCGCCCTTCAATAGATCGTCGTAGGCGATTTCCAACGCTTCGAGGCAGCCCTTCATGTCGAAGAGTTGCTCCACCTCTTTGTTGTTGATGAGCAGCATGATTACCTCTAAGCCTCCGTTGAATTGAACGGTCAACTTCCACAAGAAGTCAAGAATCCGTTTTGTAGTCATTCCCGTGGAAACGGGAATCCAGAACCCCCACTAAATCTCCCCCTTGCTAAGGGGGAGACAAAGAGGGGGTACGGACTCCCGCTTTCGCGGGAGTGACGAGAGGTGTATACCATCGCCGAAATCAGACACTAGATGGCCAATTGAAAGAAAGCAAGAGAGTCGCGAAGACAGTTAGCGAACGGATGGGGCGGCCCCGTCGAAGTTTGACTTTTAGGCAGGCTTGACGCAATGATAAGCGCGTTTTTCACAGATCGGAGGATCACAGCATGAAAATTCTTCGCTTCAACGACGACCGGATCGGCGTGTTCAAAAACGAAACCCACGTCGTGGACGTGAGCGACGCGATTCCTTCGCGCAAGGCCAAGGGGCCGCAGCGCGTCGTCGAAGACATCATCGAAAACTTTCGCCGCTACCGGCGCCGGTTCGAGCGCATCGTGGCCGAGCAGGAGGGAGTGCCGCTCGCGAGCGTCAAGCTGCTCGTCCCGATTCCCCGGCCGAGTAAATGCATGGCGGCCTTTGTCAACTATGTCGATCGCCCTGACCGCAGCCCGGACACGCTGCCAAACGAGTATTTTTACAAAGCCCCCGAGCTGGTCGGCCCCGAAGGGACGATTGAGCTACTCGATATTCCTCCCGTCGTTGTTTATCAGCCCGAAGCGGAGCTCGCGTTCGTGATGGGCAAGCGGGCGAAGAACGTGACCGAGAAAAAGGCGATGGACTACGTCTTCGGCTACGTCCCCTTCTTCGATATCTCCGCTCGAGGCCTGACGCGCCGGACGCAATTTATTCCCAAGGGACAGGACACTTTCGGCCCGTGCGGCCCGTGGATCACGACCAAGGACGAGATCCCCGACCCGCATAACATCGTGGTGAAATCCTGGGTCAACGGCCAGGCGCGACAGAACTACAACACCAAATTCATGGCGCACAAGATTCCCGACCAGATCGCGTGGCTCACTAAATACGTCCAGCTGCAGCCGGGCGACGTGATCGCGACCGGCACTTACCACGAAGGACTCGGCCCGCTCAACGGCGGCGATGTCCTGGAAATCGAGATCGAGAAAATGGGCCGGGCGAAGTTCTTCGTGAAGGGGTTAGGCGCGCGCAAGGAGGCCGAGTGGATGCCGGGGAAAAACCAGCCGACGCCTCCTCCCGGCGGCGGGATGAGCCGGGTTTAGGATTTTATCTCTCCGCGCCGAGCATCCCCCGATGCCAGGAGAGCAGCGTGTTGGTCGCCGCCAGGAACAGTAGATTGAGCAGATATCCGAGCAGCGCCAGCGACAGCATGCCGGCGTACATTTGATCGACCTTGAAGCGGCGCTGCGAGGCGAGAAGGAAATAACCGATCCCATCGCTGCGCCCCGCCATCTCCGAGATCACCACCAGGATCAACGTGATCCCGAGCGAGATTCTCAAGCCCGTCGCGATCTGCGGCGAAGCCGCGGGTAGAATCACCCGCGCGATGAGCTTGCCGCGGGACAGGCCGAAAGTGCGCGCCGTGTAAATCAAAACCCGATCGACGTTCTTCACGCCGTCGAGCGTGTTGAGCAGGATCGGCCAGGCGCACGAGAAGCAAATCACGAAGATCTTCATCCCGTCTCCGAGGCCGAAGAACAGCATCGCCACCGGCACCACGACCGGCGGCGGGATCGGCCGCGCCATCTCGATCGCGATCTCCAGCATGCGCCGAATCTTTTCGAATAGCCCGAGCGCGACCCCCAACGGGATAAAGACGGCGGCGGCCAGGAGATAACCCGCCGCCGCCCGTTTCATGCTCGTTAGAATCTGCGCGGGAATGTCGCCCGCGGCGACGAGCGTGAAAAACGACCTAAGGATTTTGGTCATCGGAGGAATAAACAGCGGATTGACGACTTCTGCCCGTGACGCGATCTCCCAGGCGGCGACCACGCCCAGCAGCACTGCGACGCCGTTCAGTTTCGACTCCGAGTCCCAGCTCACAGCGTTTCCCTCGCCGTCATCCCGCGATGCCATTTCATCGCGGTCGCGTCGAGCCACACGAACAGGCGGTTGAGCGCGTATCCCAGCAGGGAAACCAGCGCGATCCCGGCGTACATGTTGCTCGTCCTGAGCGACCGCTCCTCGTCCAAGATGAAAAATCCCAGGCCGCTCGAGCCGACCACCATCTCGCCCGTCGTTACGAGGATCAACGCGACGGAGAGGCTCACTCTGAGCCCGGTCACGATGTAAGGCAACGCCGCCGGCAGAGCGATGGCGCGCAGAATTCTCCAGCGGCCGAGGCCGAAAGTCCTGCCGGTGTCGAGCAGCGTCCGGTCGATGTTTCTCACGCCGTCGATGGTGTTGATGAGAATGGGCCACGCGGAGGCATAGACCGTGACAGCAACGATGGTCGCATTGCCGATGCCGAGCATGAGGATCGCAACCGGGATGATCGCGACGGAAGGCATCGGGCGGAGAAGCTCGATGACGATCTCGCACAAATTATACGCGCGCCTGAAATAGCCGAGAATAATTCCCAGGGCGACGGCGATGACCGCCGCGAGAATATAACCGGCGAGAAAGCGTCCCAGCGTAACGGTGAGATGCGCGAAAAGCTCGCGCGACAGCGCCAGTTGGAAGAGCGATTGCAGGATGCGGCTCACCGGCGGAAGATAAGCTCCCATGACCGGATCGAGGCGCGTCGAGACTTCCCACAAAAGGATGAGGACGGCGAAAGTCGCCAGGCCCGGCGCGTTGATCCGCCTCGACAAACTCACGATACCCCATCTCCCGAGATCTGCCGGTAGATTTCGTTTCTGAGTTCCATAAATCGCCCGTCCGCTCGCGTCGCGAGTTGATCCCGTGGGCGGCTGAGAGGGACCGCCACGCCACCGATCACGCGAGAGGGCCGGCGGCCCAGCACCTGGATTCTGTCCGAGAGATAGATCGCCTCTTCGATATCGTGCGTGACGAACAGAATGGTTGTTTTGAGTTCCTTCCACAGCTTGAGCAGGCTGTCCTCCAGCTCGAGCCGCGTCATCGCGTCCACCGAGCCAAAAGGCTCGTCCATCAGGAGCACCTCCGGCTCATAGGCGAGCGCGCGGGCGATGGCGACCCGCTGTTGCATTCCCCCCGAAAGCTCCCAGGGATAGTGCCGCTCAAAGCCTTCCAGGCCGACCAGACCGAGAAGATGTTTGGCTTTTTTCTCCGTATCCCGCGAAGAATTTTTCTTGGCCTCAAGACCGAACAGCACGTTGCCGAGCACCGTGCGCCAGGCAAACAGGGAGCGGTTGTATTCCTGGAAAACCAGCACGAGATTCGGCGGCGGGCCATCGACTTTTTTCCCATTAACGACCACCCGGCCGCCGCTCGGCGCGAGCAGCCCCGCCAGGCACATGAGCAGCGTCGTCTTGCCGCAGCCGGAAGGGCCGACGAGCGAGACGAACTCTCCCTGATCGACTTGAAATGAAATTTCTTGAATCGCCGGCGTCGATTCCCCACCCGCCTGGCGATAACTCTTGGAAAGAGCTTCTACTTCGAGAATGGCCATAGAAAGGTGAGACCGCACCTTTCACCCTTCACGCCTCATGGGCATGTCAGCTACCCCTTCGGGGCAAGATCGCTGATGATCTCCGCCGCCTTGAAAGCGCGATCGATCAACTTGTGCTTGTATGTCAGGTCGATGGTCACCTGGAGGTCCTTCTCGGACACGCCCTTCTCGAATAGCGGCATGGCGACCTGCTTGACCAGATCGGGGCTCAAACCCGTCCATTTGGGCATAAGGTTTCTTGCCCCCTCGCTATCGGCGTTGACGGCATCGATCGCTTGATTCATGCCTTGGACAAAGCTGCGCGCCGTCTCTTTGTTTTTCTGAATCCACTTTTCAGAGGCGAACCAAGTGCCGATGAGGAACTTCGGCGCCGCCTCGCTCCATGGGTGCGCCAGCACGCGAGTCACCCCTTTGCTGACGGACGCGGCCACGAACGGCTCCTGCGCGCTGATCGCCTCGACCCTGCCGGAGACCAGCGCCGCTTCCATTTGCGGGAAAGGGATTTCGACGAACTTCACCTTGGACGGGTTCGCGCCGCTCTTTTCGAGCCACGCGAGCGCCATGAGGTGAACGATGTTGTTCAAGGTGTTGACGGCGATCGTCTTTCCTTCGAGATCTCTGGCGCTCTTAATCGGCGAATCCTTCAGCACCTGGAGCGCGTGGGTGTCGTTGGTTCCCTTGATGTTGGTGGCGCCGCCGCAGATTATTTTGAAATCAAAGCCCTGCAAGTAGGCCTGATAGAGCGAAATCACATTCGAAAAGCCGACCTGCAGGTCCCCCGAAGCGACCCCGGGCAGGATCACCGCCCCTCCCGCCATGGGAACGATCTCAAGCTCTAGCCCCTGGTTCTTAAACAACCCCTTTTCCAACGCCATGAAGAAGGGAGCGTCATCCGCGATCTTCATGTAGCCGACTTTCCCTTTGGTTTGAGCCAGAGCGCTCTTGCCCAGGAAAGGCAGAGCCGCGACCCCCAGGGCAACCTTGACTACAAAATTGCGCCGCGTGATGGCCATACGAAGTCCTCCTTCGGCGACGACGCCGGACGGTATTTTGCCCCCAACGCTAACGGCTTACGCGAAGATCGTCAAGAGGAAACTTTTTTGCGCGGATTGGCTCAAGACGTTGACTTCCATCGAGTCCGGGCGATAAAAAGAGGCTAAGCGGAAAGCGGTACAGCGATGAACGACACGCAAAAAGCCGAAGCCATCCCCATCGACGCGCAGGGCGAAACAGAGGCGGAAGCGGGCGCGACCGAGAAGCGGTTTGCCATCGGACTCATCAGCTTCTGCCACGCGCTCAATCATCTACAGTCGAGCTTCACCTCGGTCCTCTTCCCGGTGATGATGCGGGACCTGGGCTTCGGTTTTCTCCAGTTGGGCGTCCTCTCGGCCGTCTCCAGCCTGACCGGCAACGGGCTCCAGGTGGTCTACGGCCTGCTGGCCGGCATGTTCAAGCGCACGACGATGCTCGGACTGGGCAATGTGGTGTTGGGCCTGTCCACTATCCTCCACTCGCTGGTTGGAAATTACCCCCAACTCATATTCATGCGCGTCGTCTCCTCCGTCGGCTCCAGCCCGCAGCACCCCACGGGATCGAGCCTGCTTTCGCGCTACTATCCCAAGGCGCGCGGCTGGGCGCTTACCTTCCACTATACCGCGGGCAACGCGGGCTCCTTCGTCGCCCCGGCGCTCGCATCGTTTCTCCTACTCTACATGGGCTGGCGCTGGGTGTTCGTCATTTTCGGCATTCCTGGAATGCTGTTTGGCCTCGCCCTTTTCTTCCTTCGCGATCGGGGCCCTCAAGGCGGACTGGAAAGCAAAAAAACCAAAGCCCAGGCCGGCCTGAGCGCCTATGTCAAATGCTTGAAGGACCGCAACCTCATGCTGACCTCTCTGATCTTGATGGTCGGCGCGGCGGGGCGCGGCACCGGCGTCAACGCAACGTACCTGGTGCCTTTTTTCATGGAGCAGTTTTCGGTCTCGGCTTCGAGCGGCGGCCTGCTGTTGACGGCGCTGCAAGGCGCGGCGCTGGTGGGGCCGCTGACGATCGGCTGGTTGTCGGATAGATACTGGAAGCGCTCCTTCATCGTGCAGATCACGCTGGCGCTGTCCGCGATCATGACCGTGTGGCTCCCACATCACACGGGGCTGGACGCCCTGTTCTTCGTCAACCTGCTTCTCTACGGCGCCGTCGTCAACGCGCGCGGCTCGCTCACCCAGGCGATGATCGCCGACTTTGCCTCGGAAGAGCTGGCGGACGCCGCCTTTTCCATCTACTTTTTCGTCGGCTTCATCTCCGCGCCCATCTGGACCCTCGTCACCGGCTACATCATGGACCGCTACGGCTTCGCCCCCGCCTTCTACGTCGCCGCCTGCTCATACGTCGCGGGAATGATCCTGCTGATGTTCGTGAAAGAAAAAAAGCGGTAAACACTTCAGTAGGCGGATTCGAGTATGTCGCTTGAAGGCCGCGCAGTTGTGACGGGCTTGCCCCTCTCGCGTCATTCCCGTGAATCCGCCACTGGGCTTCGGACGGATCAGCCTCAGGCCGAAACGGGAATCCAGGACCCCTACTAAATCTCCCCCTTGCTAAGGGGGAGACAAAGAGGGGGTGAGACTCCACCCTCCCGCTTCCGCGGGAGTGACGACCCCTCTCCGCATCCGAAAGGGAGCGGCCTCCGTCCCTAACGAACCGGCCATTTTATATTCTCCCGGCCATCGCGCCGCCGTCCACCAGGAGATCGGCGGCAGTGATGAAGTCGGATTCGTCCCCACACATAAACAGCACCGCCTGCGCCACGTCCCTCGGCGTCCCTCGGCGCCCGGCGAGATTCTTGACGTAGCGGTTCTCCGGCACCACGTCCTCGCCCACGGGCGAGCCGATGCGGTTGGGCGTGACCGAGTTGACGCGTATCCCATAAGGCGCGAGCTGGATCGCCAGCGAGCGTGTCAGATTCAACACTCCGCCCTTGGCCGCCGTGTAGGCGGTGGCATCGGGCCGGCCCGTATAGCCGGAGGTCGAAGCGATATTGATGATGCGCCCTTTGCGCTTCTCGTCCACCATGACGCGGGCGATAAACTTGGTGCAGAGAAAGACGCTCTTGAGCGTCACGTTCATCACCCTGTCCCACTCCTGCTCGGTCAGGTCTAAAATATTCTTGCGGTCGGTCCAGGCCGCGTTGTTGACCAAAATATCGATGCCGCCGCCCCACTTCTGCGTAACCGCGCCGACCATCTTTTCAACATCCGCCGCCGAGGAGACATCGCATACCAATGCCATCGCGCAGCCTGGATGAGCGGCGTTCACTTCGGCCGCCACCTTCTCGCCCCGCCCTTTGTCCAAATCCACAATCGCGACGCGCGCCCCCTCCTCCGCAAATATCTTGACGATCTCCTCGCCGATATTGCGTCCCGCCCCGGTCACCACGGCCACCTTATTTTCTAATTTCATAAAACGGTCTCCTTTTCCTAATTCTTTCCTGCAAGCAAAGCTCTATCCCAGTAACCTGAATGAACAGGGACGCAGTGTTTCCCGGCGGCCGAGGGACAGGCCCTGAAGGGCGACGGCACCGACCGCAAAGATTCGAAAAAACCAGCGCCCTATTGCCGTCGACCGGAAGGGCCTGCCCCGAGGTCGCCGAACACTGCGAACCCCCGGCATTCCTCGCTCCATCTCAATGCCCCTTTCCTTCCGCGGCGCGTATCATCCCGCTCCCGCGCATGAGCGAAGTGAACAACGCCACGAGAGTGATCGCGCTCGCCGCGATGTAACTCGCGTTCATCGACGAAACAAACGCCGGCGCATTTTCCGCGCTTGGCGCCGCGCCCGGCGTGCCGGAATAATACCCGAAGGCGAGCGCCAACAGAAGCCCGCCGAACGACACGCCCAGCATATGCCCCAGCTCGAAACCCGTGTGCACCATCCCGTTGGCCATTCCCCGATGCTCCTTCGGCGCGGAGCCGAGAATCGCCGCCTGGTTGGCGGAGTTGAAAAAAGCGGTGCCGATGCCCGTAAGTCCGAGCATCGCGGTCGGCAAGAGCCAATGAGAATCCACCCTCAAGACCGCGCCGATCAGAACCGCGGCGAGAGAGGCCAGCACGCCGATTGTCGTCGGTATTCGAGGGCCGACCCTGTCCGCCATATGGCCGCCCAAAGCGGATAAGCTCACGGTGAAGATCGGCGGCGCGAGGAAGATAAGGCCCATGTACGACGGCGAGAGTTGAAGAACGTCTTGGAGATAAAACGGCAGCAAGAAGCCGACCAGGCCGCGGGTAATCGAAAGCGCGAGCAGACTGATCACGCTGTACGCGAACATCTTTATTCCGAACAGCGGCAAATGGACCATCGGGCTCGGCGCCCGCTTCTCATGCGCCAAAAACGCCCACAACGCCGCGCCGAACGCCAGGAGCAATACATCCTTTCTCGCGATACCGATCAACTCCGCTGCTTTGTGGTCCAGCAGCAACGTCAACAGCGACGTGAGCGTGATGAGCAGGCCCGCGCCCGCGTAATCGACCGAAGCCCCGCCGGCGGCAGCCGGCGAACTTGATTGCCTCTTGAGCCTCACGGCGCTCAGCGCAAGGCCCGCCAGGCCGAAACCAAAGATCAGGAAGAAAATGGCGCGCCAGTGCACGTAGTCGATCATCAGACCGCCGAGCGGAGGGCCGATGAAAAACCCGGAGTGAAACGCCATCGTCATGATTCCCTGCGCCTTGCCCGCCCGTCCTTCCGGGACGGCGTCCATCGCCAGGGCGCGGCCGGCCGACTGCGTCATGGCGGAGCCCACGCCCTGGACAAAGCGGAACAGGATGAGCTGCAGAATCGTCTGGGAGAGGCCGCAGAGCAGCGAGGCGAGCGTAAGGGTCACGAAGCCGAGGCCGTAAATTTTTTGCCTGCCGTAGATGTCTCCCAGCCGGCCGAAGACGATCGAAAAGCTGATCGCCGCAAGCTGAAAAGAGATGAGCGCCCAGGCGATCCCCCGGATATCCGTGCCCAGGCCGGCGGCCAGCGTGGGCAGAGAGATCATAAAGATTCTGGTCGACAACCCGGCGACAAAATTCCCGAGCATGGCGTTGATCAGGAGCAGCCAGTCGGTGCGAGTGTCCGTCGGAGCGCGCGCGAGCAGATTCATGGCCTCGTCTCTTTCTAGTGGCTTCGCCATCCGACTGCAACCGCGCCGGCCGATCCGCGCCGCCAAGATTTGTGCTTTGATGAAAATTCATGTAGTAGTTTTGCTGATGCCGTGAGCGAGATTCCGTCTCGCCTCAAGTTTTTGATAATCTCCCGGAGCATTGCCGGCGATTCCAATGAAGATTCCTCTTCTCGACCTGACCCGAAAGTACCGCGCGATTGAATCCGAGCTGCGCCGCCGGTGGGACGAGGCGCTGGCTTCGATGAAGCTGTTGGGCGGGCCGAACCTCGCCGCCTTCGAGCGGGAGTTCGCCGCTTATTGCGGCGTGAAGCGCGCCGTCGGCGTCGCCTCGGGAACCGACGCGATTCAGCTTTCGCTCCGCGCCCTCGGCATCGTGCCGGGCGACGAGGTGATACTCGCCGCGCATGCGCCGGCCCCGGTGATCGAGCCGATTTTCTCCGTGGGCGCGGTTCCGGTTCTGATCGACAAGGCCAAGGGCGACTACGGCCCCGACCTGGCAAGCTTCAAAGCCGCGATCACCTCCCGCACCCGCGCGATTGTCCCCGTCCACATGCTTGGGCTGCCCTGCGACATGGAGCCGATCCTGAAGATCGCCGCGGAAAAAAATATTTTGGTGGTCGAGGACGCATCGCAGGCGCACGGCGCGCTGTACAAAGGCAAGCGGGCGGCGGGATTCGGGGCTATGACGCCGATGAGCCTGGGGCCGGTCAAAAACCTCGCCTGCTACGGCGACGGCGGCGTGGTGCTAACCAACGACGACGGCCTGGCGGACAAAGTCGCGCTCTTGCGCGTTCACGGGCAGGCGGAAAAATACGACCACCGGATCTACGGCTGGAACAGCCGCCTCGACGAGCTGCAGGCGGCGACGTTGCGCGTCAAACTTCCCACGCTCGACCGGGACAACGCGCGGCGCAGAGAGATCGCGGCGCGTTACAGCGAGGCGTTCCGCCGGCTACCGGTCAAGACCCCGCCGGAGTTTCCAGACCGCGCGAGCGTTTATCATCAATACGCGCTCGAGACGCCGGAGCGCGACGGGCTGAGAAAGTTTCTGGAAGCCAAGGGCGTCGGGACCGGGATCTACTACCCGCTCTGCCTGCACCATCACCAGGCCTGGCGGTCGCACGCTCTGCCGTCGTACTCTCTGCCGGAGGCGGAGAGATACGCGCGAGAGAACGTCGCGCTGCCCGTCTTCGCGGAGCTTACGGACGAAGAAGTGGCTTATATTAGCGCTGCGGTCAACGACTACTTTTCGACAAGGCCTTGACCGCACCCGTGCAGCCCATTCACCTCTCCGTCGTCGCGCCCATGCATAATGAGGAAGGCAACGCGCGCCCTCTGTATGAAGCGATTTGCGACAGCCTAGATGGGCTAGTCCGGCTAGACCGGCTCGGCCGGCCCTACGAAATTATTTTCGTCAACGATACGAGCAGCGACGGGACGCTCAACGTCATGAAAGACATCGCCGACCACGACGGCCGTTTTCACTACGTGGATCTCGCGTCGAACGTGGGCGAGAATTGGGCGCTGCTCGCCGGCGTCTCCAAAGCGTCGGGTGAGATCGTTGTGACCATCGACGGCGACTACCAGAACGACCCGGCCTACATTCCGGCCCTGCTGGAGCGGCTGGCCGAGGGCTACCGCGTCGTTTCGGGCTGGCGGCGCAACCGGGTCGGCAGCTACTGGGACCGCCGCCTCCCCTCGCAGGTGGCCAACGCGCTGATCCGCCTCGTCAGCGGCGTCGCCGTCCACGACTGCGGTTGCGGCCTCAAGGCCTACCGGCGCGAAGTGCTCGAAGGAAAGTACGTGCCAAAGGGATTTATGAACCGCTTCTCTCCGGTCGTGTTCGGCGTGCGGGCGGATGAGTTTTCGGAGGTCGAGATCCTCGACCGGGAGCGTAAGTCGGGAAGCTCGCACTACGGCCTCGGGCGCGTGTTTGAAGTGGTGCGCGATTTGTGGGCGATTCCGTTCGCCGTGCGCGGCGTGGAGACCTGGTCGGCGCGATTTCGTTGCCTGGAGGGGTTGTTCTTTGTCGCAGCCGTTGTCCTCGCGATTGTCGGCTGGGCGGGCTGGGCACTCGCCGCGTCCGTTCTCGCGCTGGCGTGCTGGTCCAACGCGCGAAACCTCGCGCGCTTCGTCGAGGCCCGGACCAATCCGCCCTTTCGCATCAAGGAGTTTCGTTAGAATTTTAGATTGCCGATTTTCGATTTCCGATTGACAGAGCCGGCTTTATGAATCCAAAATCTAAAACCTGTCCTGAGCGATGTCGAAGGATCCAAAATCCAAAATTATGAAGATATCCATTGCATTGGTGGGCGCCGGTTACTGGGGGCAGAAACTACTGCCTAAATTTATCGGCGCGCCCGACTGCTCGGTAAAGACGGTCTGCGACTTGAGCGCCGCGCTCCGCGACAACGCTAAGCAGAAATTTCCGGCGGTGGTCACGACGGATTCTTTTGACGCGGTCCTGAAAGATTCCGCTATCGACGCGGTGCTTCTGGTCACGCCACCCGCAACCCATTTTCCGCTCGCTCAAAAGGCCCTGGAGGCCGGGAAACATGTTTGGATCGAAAAGCCGCTCGCGCTCCAGGTCGATGAAGGTCGCCGTCTGGTCGGGCTTGCGGAGGCCAAAAAAGCCGTCCTGTTCGTCGACCACACCTTTCTCTACGACCCGGCGATCCGCATGGCGCGGGAGCTGATCCAAAAAGGCGAGCTGGGCGAGATTTACCACCTGTTTTTGCAGCGGTTGAATCTCGGCCGCATCAAGCGCGACTCCAACGTCTGGTGGAACTCGGCGCCGCACGATGCCTCGATCCTGCTGCATCTGCTCCCCGGCCGGCCCGTGGCCATCCGGCTGCAAGGCTACCGCTACCTGCAGCGCGAGGTCGAGGACCTCAACATGGCGACGATCGACATGTCGGACGGGAGCTCGGCGTTTATCCATCACAATTGGCTCTCTCCGGAGAACACCGCGAAGCTGACCGTGATCGGCAGCAAAAAACTCCTGACCTACGAGGGGCGCTTCGACAAGCGCGCGTTGACGGTGTACGAATACGCGACGGACCTCCAAGCAACCGCCGAGCCGACGGGCGACGATCTAGCCAACACCATCCCGTCGAAGATCACCGCCGAGCGCAAGCTCGAAATCGACCGGGAAGAGCCCTTGGCCGCGGCCGTAACCGATTTTCTCGACAGCATCCGCCGGCGCCACGCGCCGATCTCGGACGGCGGCTTTTCGCTGAGAGTTCTGGCGCTGCTCGAAGCCGGAGAAAAATCCCTGCGGGCCGGCGGAGAAAAAATCGCCGTCGAGCTTTGAATGACCTCCATGCCTGAAGCCGCATCTCCCTCCGCCAACGTCGCCGCGCCGAATAGTCCCGGTTTTCGCGCCGCGGACATCGCGCTGCTCCTGGCTTTGTGCTTCGTGCTCTTTTTCTGGGGCCTGGGCAGCGTCCCGCTCTACAACAAAGGCGAGCCGCGCGAAGGGCTTGTGGTGTGGGACATCTGGAACGCTGGCAACTGGATCCTCCCGCTGCGCGGCGGCGTGGACATTCCCTCCAAGCCGCCGATGTTTCACTGGCTCGCGGCGCTCGCCGCGTTAGCGAGCGGCTCGTTGAATGAATTTACGCTGCGCTTTCCGTCGGCCCTGCTCGGCGCCGCCGGCGTTCTGCTGGTCTATCTCACCGGCGCCGCCCTTTGGGGGCGCGTTGCCGGGCTTGTCTCGGCAATCGTCCTCGCCACCAGTTTTGAATGGTGGCGCGCGGCCACCACGGCGCGCGTCGACATGACGCTGACTTTTTTCATGCTCGCGTCGTTTCTCTGTTTTTACTATCTCTACCAATCCCGCGGCGGCCTGCTCAAATCATTACTGATGGCCGCGCTGCTCGGTCTCGCCACTCTCGCCAAGGGACCGGTCGGCGCAATTCTGCCATGCTTGGCCGGATTGGCGTTTCTGGCCTGCAAGCGGGACTTCGCCTTTCTCAAAAAGATCCACTTGCCTATCGCCGTACCGGTCGGCATCGCCGTGGCCGCAACCTGGTACGTTCTGGCCCTGTGGAAAGGGGGAGAACAATTTTTCTCGCGCCAGATCGTGCATGAGATCCTCCTGACGCCGCTCGGCGGCGCCGGCCACAATCAGCCCTTTTACTATTATCTCCCCAAGCTCGTGGCCGGGCTGGCGCCCTGGAGCCTGTTCCTGCCGTCGCTCGCGATTTTTCTCTATCAGCAGCGGCGGCGACTCGACGAAGAGAAGCTGCTCTACCCGCTGATCTGGTTTGCGGCCGTCTTCGTTGCCGCATCGCTTTCGATCGGCAAGCGCCCGGTTTATATTCTCCCCCTCTATCCCGCGGTAGCGCTGCTCCTCGGGGCCTGGTGGCAGAAGTTGACCGAAGGAAACGTGTCCTGGGTAGGCGTAGCGAAGGCGGCCACGGGGTTGGTCGCCGTCGCGCTTCTGCTGCTCGCCGCGGTGTTTGCCGCGGAGCTCGCCGGCTGGAATTTGGTTGAACTGGTCGGCAGCCGGCTCGATCGCCGCAGCCGCGAGCTGCTGCCGCTGGTCGCGCAAGTCCTCGATAAAAACCGGCCTGCCGTCGCCGCGTTGGCGGCGCTCTCCGGCATCCCGGCGCTATTTGCCTTGATCGCGTTCCGAAAGGGGGCGTGGCGCGGCTGCTTCGCCGCGCTCACGACCGTCATGGCGGCGTTTTACTTTTTGCTCCAGACGACCGTGCACCCCGCGTTCGCCGACAAGCTGGCGCCCAAATCCTTTATGCTCCGCGCGAAAGAGAAAATCGGCGAACGGGCGCCGCTCGTGATCTACCGCGCGGGCGGATTTCCCGCCGGTTTTTACCGGCGTCTGCTCTTCAACGCGCCGGAAATCGACGCAGCCACGGCCAAGCCGCCCTTTTTCCTGTTGACCCAGGAAGCGGAATGGCAACGGCTGCGTCAAATCGCCGGCGTGACGCTGGTTGAGCCGGGCGATCCCATCGTTCCCGAGAAGCTACGGCTCGTGCTGATCGCCGTCGGCGAAGAGGCCAAGGTCGAGCTGAAAGATTCGAAGGACGACGATTCTTCATCGGACAGCGACGAGTGACCCATGGGAAAAACGGAGATCGCCCAACCCGTTCCTCCTGCATCCGGCGCGAGTCGATCCTGCTGGATTGCGCCTCTCTTTTTTTTGTTCGCGCTCTCGCTGCTGCTCTACAACCTCGGCGGCCCGGCGTTGTTCGAGCCCGACGAGGGCAGGAACGCCGAGATCGCCCGCGAGATCCTGCTGCTCGGCGACTGGACGACTCCGCACTACAACTTCACCCCGCGCCTGGAAAAACCGATGTTCTCATATGCCCTGACGGCGTTGAGCTACCGATTTTTCGGGGTCTCAGAATGGACGGCCCGCCTGCCTTCGGCGCTCTCGGGCTTCGCCGTGATCGTCGCAATCTTCTTTTTTGTTCGATCCCTGCTGGGCCAATGGCCCGGCCTGTGGAGCGGCTTTGTCCTGGCGACCTGCATCGCGCACTATGCCTTCTCCCGCATCGTCAAGCTGGACATGACTCTGAGCCTGTTTATCGTCCTTGCGCTCTGCGCCTTTTACCGGGCGAGCGTAGAGCACAATAGGCGACGGAAACGGACGGCCTACCTGTCGATGTACGCCGCCGCGGGCGTGGCGACGCTGGTCAAGGGGCCGATCGGCTTTGTGCTACCCGGAATGATCGTCTTCTTCTATATCCTGCTAAAAACCCGATGGGCGCTGCTGAAAGAGATGGAGCTGCCGTGGGGCATCCTGCTGTTCATCGCTATCGTGGCGCCGTGGTATGCGTGGGCCGAGACGCGCAATCCCGGCTATCTGAGTTACTTTCTGGGGCAGGAAAATTTTACCCGCTTTCTCACCCCCCATTTTCGGCGCGATAAAGAATGGTACTTTTTTTTAGCGGTGGCGCTGGTGGGCTTTTTGCCCTGGAGTTGTCTCCTCCCGGCGATGGTCAAACGGCTCAAGCAACATCGGCTCGACGACCTCTCCCTCTATCTGATCCTGTGGGCCGTCGTCCCGGTCGTCTTTTACAGTTTCTCAAGCTCGAAGCTCGCCGAATACATCCTTCCCGTTTTTCCGGCGCTGGCAATCCTTGCAGGCAAGACCATCGCGGAGCTGCTACAAGACACCGCCAGGCGCGATCTGTGGCACTTGTCGCTCCCGTGGATGGCGCAAAGCCTGCTCGTCGTCTATTTCGCCGTCGGCGCGATCCGGCCCGCCATCCTACCGCGCCCCATGCGCGAGGCGCTCTTGCAGTCGCCGGGAACGGTTGCGACGGTTGCCGGCGTCGTTCTTGTGTTACTGGTCGTATCGGCCTTCGCCGTGCGGTTCGTCCGGGCGCGGCAGCAGGGCAAAGTGCTCGCCTGCGCGGCGTTGCTATTTTTCTTCTCATTCGGCTTTATCAACCGCTTCATCGAGCCGCTCTCCGAAACCCGTTCTTACAGAGAGCTGGCCGAAAAGGCGGCATCGCTGATCCGGCCCGGCGACGGACTCGTCGTCTACGATACTTTCCTCGCAAGCCTGCCGTTCTATCTTCGGGTGCGCGAGCCGATCTGGCATGTCTGGGCGGGCGAGAAGAGCAACGTGATGGGCAGCGTCTATGTCGCCGAAAAGCAGCCGCCGCCCGCCGCCGGCTATGGAAAAGTGCTATTCACCTTCGATGAGTTTTTTAACGAGTGGAAGGGATCGGACCGCCGGCTCCTCGTTTTTGTCAAACAAAAAAACCTCGCTCAGCTCGGTACTGCCACGGTATTGGATCAGGTCGGCGAGATCGCCGTCGCAGCCAACAGGTAACGCATCCCGCATCGCGTATCGCGCATCGTGTATCATGCCTGCCCTGAGCCCAGTCGAAGGGCATCCTGCATCACGCCGGGCGCTGCGTTGAGCTTTTCCGCAAAATAACAAAAATTGGGCGGAGTTTTTTCGGGCAACGTTCCTTCCGCAGAGGATCGCCCCGACCAAATCTTCCAGCAAATCGTGTTAGTTTTGATTACTCGTAACCTTTCAAAACTGTAACATCTGCGAAAGGTTGCCGTAACGCTGGTGAGGCATATTACTCAAAGATTCGTGTAATGCGACAAGTGCAATCCACGCGGCAGCGCCGGCCAGCGGATATGGATATGATTTAAAGAGCTTGCTTCCGGCTCGAAGAAAAAATGAAGCATGCCGACTACCTTCTATTAGGTTCCATCTTTGCCGCGCTGATCCTCTGGGCGTTTCTCGCCCCGCCAATTTCGCAGCACGGGGAGGCGCGGGAGGGGCTGGTGGTGCAGGATATCGTGCACGATCATGAATGGATCTTGCCCGACCCCAACGAAGGGATGCCGTTTAAACCCCCCCTCTTCCACTGGATCGCGGCTCTGCTTGCGTTCCTCTTGGGCCTCTCTGATTTTACAGTGCGACTGCCGTCGGCGATCGCCGCCGAGGTCATGATGGTCGCCACCTTTCTGATGGGCAGAGCCATCGGCGGCCGTAAAACGGCCTGGCTTGCGGTCGGCGCCCTCCTTGGAATGTATGAATTCTGGGTTGCGGGGACGGAAGCGCGGGTCGACATGGTTCTCGCCGCATGCGTCACAGTCTCCATCGCCGGCTTCTTTTTCTGGTACCGCAACGCCCAAAAAGCCGCCCAGGTAACCTGCTACATCGCTGCCGCCTGCGCCGTGCTCGCCAAAGGACCTATCGGCATCGTGCTACCCGGACTGGTGATTATAGGATTCTTAGCCGCAGAGAGACGGCTCGCGCTGGTTTGGAAATTCTGGTCCTGGCCTCTTGTGGGCCTCGCGCTCCTCATCGACGTCGGCTGGTACGCCCTCGCCTACCGCATCGGGGGAAATGAATTTATCAGGCTGCAGTTAGTGTATGAGAACATCGACCATTTTTTTAACACCGCCAGTTTCTCGACCCGCAACACTAACCTCACGCTGTTAGGCTGGATCGCCACCCGAACGCTCCCGTGGAACTTGGCGCTACCCTGGGCTCTTATCCAGCGCATGCGTGGAGAACACCAGGACTCGGCCGGCCGCTTCCTACACGTCTGGTGGATCGCGATCTGTGGCCTTTTTGCTCTGGCCGTCGGCAAGCGCGCGGTTTACCTGCTTCCCATTCATCCGGCCATCGCCCTGCTGGCGGCGCGCGCGATCGCGGAGACGCTGCGGCGTTCCACGCTGAGTGCCAAGCGAGTCGGCGGCGCAATCGCGCTGCTGGACGTCGCCATACTAACCCTCAATCCCATGCTGTGGACGCACATGAAGTCGAACAAGAAGGTCACGGCCCTGGTAGAAACGATCCGCGCCGGAGCGCCGAAAACCGCTCCCCTGTTTGTGACGGCGGACGCCGCCAACACCGAGATGATGACGATTACCTATCGGTTAGACCGCAGCGTGTTGCGCAAGTCCATCGCCTGCGGCGAGCGCGGCGAGTTTTTCCTCGTTCCCGCCAAGAACGTGGAGAGCCTGCCGGCCGAGACGCGGCTGGTTGCGTCGTCACAGCGTAACAAAATGGCCCTGGTAGAATTGCTCGCCGCGAGCAAGGCGGATTGCCCCGCCGAACAGGCGGGCCCGACCAGCAGCGACAGCGGCGCCGACGATTAGATGCCCGGCGGGCCATCCCGTTCAGATCAGAGTCGATCCGGTCGTATCCGCGTTGTCCCTCGGTTGAGAATAAACACCACTCCGCCGACCAGGCCGCTGGCGATCAACATCGCCAGCCACAGTGTGCCGCAGGCCACCGCTTGCTCCGCGCCGACGCCGAGCCTGCCGAGAAAAAACAGGTAGCCTCCTTCGCGCAGGCCGATCCCGCTGAAGCTCACCGGCAGCATGCTGAGAATATCCACCATCGGGAAAAAGACCAGCGCGTAGGACCACGGGATATCGAAGCCGAGCGCATGGCCGGCAAGGAGCTGAATCCAGAGTTGAATCAGATGAAACGCCAGCGACAGGCCGATGCTCTGCAACAGAACTCCCTGGCGGCTCCGGTAGGCTTGAACCACGCCGCGCAGCTTTTGCGCCAACGGCAGGTCGATCTTCGCGGCGAGGCGATCGCCGAGCGGAAACAACGCCCATCCGAGGATTGGAGCGGCCGCGAGCGCGAAGGTCGCAAGGCGCAGCGATCGCGGGATGAGCGAAGCATACTGCGGGAAGAGCAGCAGTCCGGCGGCGCCGGCCCAGACGAGAACGACCAGACCTATGGCGCGATCGGCGAGAATCGAAATCAGGGCCAATCCGGCGCTTTCCGACCGGCTGCGCGGCGACTCTTCCATCGTGTCGCGCGACAGATAGAAAACCCGGCCGGCGTCGCCGCCGAGGGTGCTCGGCGCAAACAGATTGAAGAACATGCCGATATAGTAAAAAAGCGCGAAATCTTTGAGCGGGTTGGTAAAACCAAGCGGTCGGGCCAGCAACGCCCAGCGCACAGCGGTGATAAGTTTGCCTACGAGATAGGCGGCCAGCGCGAGCAGGAAGTAGTCCATCCGGGCGGAGCGGAGTGTCACGAAGAAGCGGCTCAGGTCCAGGTCGGAAAGAAAATAGGCCATCAGCCCCAGGCCCACGAGCGCCTTGATGAGCAGGCCGGCGGCGATGGTCGATTTTTTCATTTCAACGGCTTCTATATGCTGACCGCGGCGTTGTCAATCAACATCCAAAGGGGAGAGCTACCGCTTCTCCCCTTTGGAAACCCCATCGGTTTTGTGCCCGCCTCAAGAGGCGGGGTTTTACATTGAATGAAACCCCGTTGTCGCGCGCGCGGGAAACCGCTATGATCCCGCCGGGTCCGCAGAAGGAGGGGTTATGAGAATTCTCCACACCATGATCCGCGTCAACGATCTCGACGAGTCGGTGCGATTTTATTGCGACCTGCTCGGCATGAAGCTGCTCAGAAAAAAAGATTATCCCTCGGGCCGTTTCACGCTGGCCTTTGTCGGTTACGGGACGGAATCGGAAAGCGCGGTGATCGAGCTGACCCACAACTGGGACACGCGCGAATACGAGATGGGGAACGCTTTCGGCCACGTCGCCGTCGGAGTCGAAGACATCTATAAGACCTGCGAGGCGTTGCGCGCCAAAGGGGCCAAGATCGTGCGCGAGCCCGGCCCGATGAAGCACGGCGGCTCGGAAATCGCGTTCATCGAAGATCCGAACGGCTACAAGATCGAGCTGATAAAATTGAAGTCGTAGGGGCAGGCCCCCGTGCCTGCCCGGTCTTTGGGCGACCAGGGGGGTCGCCCCTACAAACGTTTGCCGAACTGACCCGCCCCGTCCGAGCGACATTTGCATCCACGTCGTTTTTCCTCTAGGATTACTTTCATTTCTGTTCCACCCAATCCAGCAATTCCGGAGGCGTGAAGTCATGGCGACGATGATCACCAGCGAGTGCATCAACTGCGGCGCTTGCGAACCCGAGTGCCCGAACAACGCCATCTCGCAGGCCGACGAAATCTACGTCATCGATCCCCAGCTCTGCACCGAGTGCGTCGGCTTCCACGACTACGAGGCCTGCGCCGCGGTTTGCCCGGTGGACTGCTGCGTCACCGATCCGAACAACGTCGAGAGCGAAGCGGCGTTGATCGGTCGCGCCCGCGCGCTGCATCAGGACGTCGCCTTCGGCGAAACGTTCGAATCGCGTTTTCGCAAAGGGGCCGAGAAAGCCGCGCCGGCGGCCGCGGCCGCTAAGAAGACGGAGCCCAAACCGGCGCCGGCCGCGCCACGGGCCGCGACGCAAACCGCCGTCGTCGAGCCGTCGGACGGCCACGAGCCCGAAATCCCCTTGCCTACGCTGCCCGACACGGAAGCATGGAAGATTCCTCTGCGCTGCTATAAATGCGACCAACTCTACGAGCTTCCGCTGGGCCACTTTCGCATCGGCAACGTCGTCTGGTGTCCGCACTGCCACAAATCCACTGTGATCAAGGACGATCTCAATTTTCGCCTTCGCGCCGAGCTGAAGGAGTTCTACGACCGGCGTGAAACAGAGCTGGCACTGCTCCGCGCCAAACGGGATTCGGAGTTAAAAGCGGCGCGTGCGCGGCACGAGGCCGAGCTGCGCGGATTCGAAGCGCGAGAGCGCCAGGCGCTGAAAAACGTGAAGGCGCGGCTGAGCGAGATCAGCCAGAGCTATGACGCGCCCGGGACGCCGGCGGCCAAGCGCAACGGCCCGTTCGGCTGGGGATAATCTCCTTCGATGCTGAGCTCCTGGCTTCATGTGATGGCCCTGGCCGTCTACCTCGGCGCGGTCGTCGGCCTGCTGGCGATTCTGCTCCCATGCGTTTCCGCGATGAAGACTCATGAAGGCCGCGCCGAGCTGCTCGCGCGCGGCCTTAAGCTTTACAATCCCCTGCAAACCGGCGCGCTCGGAGTGCTGCTGCTCTCCGGCGCATTCCAGATCACTGAACTCAAGGCGGTCTACCGCGGCGCGTTCGCGCAGCAGCTTGGCGCGACGCTGGCCTGGAAGCTCGCTTTGGCATTCGTGCTTATTCTATTCAGCACCTACCAGACGATGGGAGTCGGACTGCGCTTTGTCCGCCGGCAGGAAGGCGGCGACAGCTTCACGCCGCAGGAGCTGGAGCGGACGACCCGGCGTCTGAAAGTCTCGACCTATTTACTACTCGCTCTCTCGGCCGTCACGGTATGCGTGGGCTTGCGACTAAAAGGATAAAGGATGAAAGAGAAGAAGCAACTATGATCCCTTTACTATTTATCTGCTTTTTTCTTTCGGGCGCGGCCGCGCTGGTCTACGAAGTCGTCTGGATGCGCATGCTGACGCAGATCTTCGGCAGCTCGGCCTACGCCGTCGCGACCGTGCTGGCCGCCTTCATGGCCGGCCTCGCGCTGGGAAGTTACGTCTTCGGCCGGCTGGCGGCCCGCCGCAAGAATCTCCTGCGCCTCTACGGCATGCTGGAAGTCGGCATCGGCATCTACGGCGTGCTGGCGCCACTGCTCTTTCGCTCCACCCTGGAAATCTACACCCGGCTCTTCTGGCTCTACGATCGCGAGCCGGCGCTTTTCACCCTGCTGCTCCTCGCGCTGTCGTTTGTCTTGCTTATATTGCCCACCTTTCTCATGGGCGCGACGTTGCCCTTGCTGAGCCAATATTTCGTCCGCAGCTTCAGCCACCTCGGCCAGCGGATCGGCGACCTCTACGGGACCAACACGCTGGGCGCGGTCTTCGGCTGCTCCATCGCCGGCTACTATCTAATCCCTCAACTGGGAATGAGCGGCGCCGTTTACACGGCGGCGGCGGCGAACCTGCTGATCGGCGGCATCATGATTTTCTTCGGCCTCCCGCGCCGGGCATCGGACGAAACGGCCGCAGTCGGGGCCGCGTCCGCCAACGGTGCGGACGCGCCGCGCGCCCGCACCGGGATCGAGTGGCTGCTGCTGCTGTCCATCGCGATCTCGGGCGCGGCGGCGATGGTCTACGAGAATGCCTGGACTCACGCTCTCGCGCTGGTGATCGGCGGCTCGGTCTATTCCTTCACCACCATGCTGCTGACCTTTCTGGTCGGCCTGGCCGCGGGCGGCTATCTTTACGCGCGGCTGTGGGGCAAGCGAGAGGTTCGCGCGAGCGTGTTCGGCCTCCTCGAGCTGGCGGTCGGCTGCGCCGCCCTTGCCACCATTCCGCTGTTTGAAAAACTGCCGTTGATTTTTCTCCGCCTCCACGAAGGCTTCGGCGATGTCTTTCAGCTTTTTCTCGCGAGCCAGGTGGCGGTCGCCTTTCTGGTGATGTTCCTGCCGGCGCTGCTGCTCGGCATGACGTTTCCTCTGGTCGTCTGTCTGTTCACGCAGAATCTCTACCGGGTCGGCAGCGGCGTCGGCACGACTTACGCCGCCAACACCGTCGGGGCCATCGTCGGGGCGTTCGCCGGAGGCTTTATCCTGCTGCCGAGGGTCGGCATGCAAAACGCCATCGTGATCGGCGCGCTGCTGAATCTGGCGGTCGGCTGGGCGCTGCTCATCGCCGACCCGCGGCCGGGCAGAATCCGCCGTCTGGCGCTGGGCGGCGTCGTGGCGGGGGCGCTGGCGTTTTTTGCCTTTCATTTTCCGTTCTGGGACCGGGCGATTCTCACCAGCGGCGTGACCGTCTACGCGGGCCGCTACCATGAAATCCCGACGGATTCGCTGCGGCTGGAGGAGATGCACCGCGATGAGATTCTCTACTATCGCGAAGGTTTGACCGCCACCGTCAGCGTGCATCAGAGCTTCGGCAGCGACTACCGCTACCTGAAAACCAACGGCAAAGTGGACGGCTCCTACGGCGACGCGCTGACGATGCTGATGACCGGCTATCTGCCGATGCTGCTCCATCCGGAGGCCAAGCAGGTGGCCGTGATCGGGCTCGGCACGGGCATGACGATCCGGGCCGTTGGCGCCTTCCCGGTGGAAAAGATCGAAATGCTCGAGATCGAGCCGGCGATGGTCGAAGCCGCGCGCTTCTTCGCCGAGAAGAACGGCAAGATCCTCGACGATCCGCGCGTGCGCGTGATCCCCACCGACGGCCGCAACTATATCATGGCCGTGCCGCGCCTCTACGACCTGATCATCTCGGAGCCATCGAATCCCTGGATCGCGGGCATCGCCAGCCTGTTCACCAAAGAATTCTACGCGGTCGCCAAAAACAAGCTCAAGCCCGACGGCGTCTTCGCCCAATGGATCCACAACTACTCCATGTCGCCGGACGACTTCCGCATGGTGCTCCGCACCTTCGGAGAATCGTTCCCGCACATCTCGGTGTGGAACATGCAGGAGAGCGATTTCCTGCTGGTCGGGAGCTCGCGCGAGCTGCAATTCGATTTTCCCAGGTCCCGGCGAATTTTCGCCGACAACCCCGCCCTGCGAGGAGACCTGAGAGATCTCGGTCTCTCGGATATCGATGCGGTGCTGGGCTTCTACCGGATGGGGAAAAAAGAGCTGCTGGCGATGGCCGACCGCGCCGAGATCAACACCGACGACAACGCGCGGCTGGAATTCTCCGCGCCACGCAGCCTGGGCAAGCCGACTTCGGAGCTGAATCGAAAAATTATGGAGCCGTTCGTGGTTGCGCCCCCCTGGACGGGGGACGCATTATGGGCTGAGCCGGCCAGGCGTAACCTGCATCGCGCTCAGGCGCTCTACGCGAGCAACTGGTACGACCGCGCGCTTGAGGAGGTGGACGCAGCCCTGCGCTTGCAGCCCGCCGACGCCGACGCCCATCTGCTGCGCGCGAAGATTCTCGTCGCGCAGGAAAATACCAAGGAGGCCACAATCGTCGCGCAGAAGGTCCTGGAGCTGGCGCCCGACAAGATCAAACAGGTTCTGGCGCTGGTCGAAGAGCTTTCGACCACCGAAGGGAAGATCATCTACGAGCAGGCCGCGGCGCTCCACCGCGGCGAGATCCTCCCCTACCTGGGGCTGGCCAACATTGCGCTCTTCCGCAAGCAGCTCGACGAGGCTGAAAGGTGGCTGCGCGAGGCCGAGAAGATGCAGCCGAAGCACGCCGCAGTCCTGTTCGCGCTGGGAAAGCTTGCGGCGGCCAAAGGAAACTATCCCGAGGCCGTCGCCTTCCTGGAAGAAGCGGGGACTAAAGAAGATGTGAAAGAGGACTCCGCCGCGTTTTACGCCGAACTCGGCAAGGCCTACTCGCAGCTTAAGCAATGGGAGAAGGCGGTCCAGGCGTTCCAGCAGGCGCTCCGCACCCGCCGCCGCAGCGCCCCGTGGCGCGTGCTTCAGGCTCAGGCCCTCGCCCAACTCGGCAGGACGAAGGAGGCCGAGTTGAAGTACCGCGAAGCGCTGGCGGTCGATTCGAGCAGCACCGAGGCATGGCTCGGTCTAAAGGCGCTGGGCAAGCACTACTGATCCTCTCGCTCCGCTCGGGATATCAGAGTCGGGATGCGGGATGCGCGATGCGTGCGATGCGCAACCGGGGTTGACAATTCGGCGCCGCTTCAATATGAATTCACCAAACGCCGGCGCGAAGACATTCGCCGGCGTTTCAAATTGAGCCGGATCATGCCGAAGACCAAGAAAAAATCATCGCCCGCCAGGGCGAGGCGCCACAGCTCGCTGGACGAGCACAACCACGATGAATCCGACGAGCAAGGGCTGCCGAGCGACGAGGCCGGCCGGCTCAAGATCAAGAAAAACTACGAAGATCTGCTGGGCATCCGCGTCGAGAAGCTCAAAGGGCGCGTGCTCAACCGGGAAAAGATCAACAAGAGCATCGACGGCCTCTACTTCGTCTGCTTCGCGTGCAAAAAGATCTGCCACAACCTCGACGAGGGGTGGGTCGAAAATCCCCAGGATCAGATGAACTATTGCGGCGCCTGCGCCAAAGCCAGGGGAATCAAAAGCGCCGCCGGTCAGAACTGAAGTCCCAACCGCTCCACCACTTCTCTCAAGTCCTCCGGCAATGGGCTTTCCACGACCATCTCGCGGCCGTCTCCGGGATGGCGAAAGCCGAGAAAAAAGGCGTGCAGAAACTGGCGGGTCAAACCCAACGGGTTGGGCTCCCGTCCGTAGAACGGATCTCCGACGATGGGATGGCCGGCGGCCTGGAGATGAACTCTGATCTGGTGCGTCACGCCCGTGTCGATCTCGACTTCAAGCAGGCCGAATTTTTCAGTATGGCCGGCAAGACGGAAGCGCGTCGAAGCTTGCCATATCTTGGCTTTTGCGGCGCGCCCTCGCGGCGCGGAAGCGACGCGCATCTTTCTCCGATCGCGGGGATCGTGCGCCAGCGGCAGATCGATCGCGCCCCGGTCGAGTGTCTTTCCCCAGACCAGCGCCCAATATTTTTTCTTGACGAACCCTCTGCTAAACTGCGACCGGAGATTGTCGAACGCAACCTGGTCCCTGGCCGCCAGCACCAAGCCCGAAGTGCCGCGATCCAAACGGTTGACGAGGCCGGGCTCCCACCGGCTCCGCCCCACGCCGCGAAGCAGCGGGTAGCGAGCCGCCAAAAAATTCGCCAGGCTCTTGGTCGCGCGCGCGGAAAAACCGTGCGTCGCTATCTCGGCAGGTTTGTCCAACACCAGAACCGATTCGTCCTCGTAGCGCACAATGACATTGAGATCCGCTCCGGGCAAAGGCGCCGCCGCCAGCCATTCCGGGGCGCCGTCGAACTCGACGGCATCTCCTGCCTGCAGGCGGTCGCCTTTTTTTCCGCGACGACGATTGACCCGGAACGCCCCTTCGCCGATCGCGCTCTGCGCTTGGCGCAGCGAAAGGTGCGGCAAGCAACGCCGCACAAACCCATCGAGCCGCATCGACTGCTGATCGGCCTGCACCGTCCAGAAGCACGGTATGTCAGACTCTGCCTTCATAAAACTACCCAAGAGCCGAGAGCCAAGAGCTAAGAGCCCTAGACTCTAAGCTCTCAGCCCTTAGCTGAGTCATCCTTCATCCTTCATCCTTTCTATGATATCTACCCCACCAAGGTGAAGGAATGAAGGAGCGAGCATACGCGGTGATTATGGCCGGCGGCAAGGGAACGCGCTTCTGGCCGCTCAGCCGGCCCCGGCGGCCGAAACAGTTGCTCCGGCTCTTTAGCGACAAGAGCCTCCTGCGCGAGACGGTCGACCGGCTCTTGCCGGCATTCGGGCCGAGCCGCACGCTGGTCGTGTGCGTCAAGAACCATGCCCGCGCGGTTATGAAAGAGCTGCCCTTTCTGCCGAAGTCCAACTTTCTGATCGAGCCGCAGGGAAACAACACTGCGCCCTGCATCGGCCTTGCCGCCGTGGATCTGATGACGAGAGATCCGCGCGCCGTCATGGTAGTTGTTCCCGCCGATCACTGGATTTCCGATCCGCGCCGCTTCCGTCGGACGCTGCAGGCCGCCGTGCAATTGGCGCAACGACAGAACGCCCTGGTCACATTGGGGATTCGACCCGCCTACCCGGAGACCGGTTACGGCTACATCTTGAAAGGACGAAAGGCGACCGCGGCGTACCAGGTCAAAGGCTTCGTGGAAAAGCCCGGGCTGCAAGAAGCCCGGCGGCTGATGCGGCGCGGAGCGCTGTGGAACAGCGGGATCTTTATCTGGCGGGCTTCGACCCTTCTGGAATCGCTCGCGAGTTATGCTCCCGAGATCGCACGCGGCCTCGACCGCATTCAAGGAATCGCGCGGGGAAGACGGCTCGCGACTCTGCCTCCCGGAGGCGTCTCGCTCCTCAAACGCGAGTACCGGAGGATGCCGAACCGATCGATCGACTACGCGGTCTTGGAAAAGGCCGGATCCGAGGGAAAAGTCGTCACGCTGGAGGCCCGCTTCGGCTGGAGCGACGTAGGAAACTGGGATGCGCTCCACCGCATGCTGCCGAAGGATAAGCGCGCCAACGCCGGCGTGGGCCGCTGGCTGAGTTTCAGATCGAGCGACTGCCTGGCGTACTCGGGCAAACGCTTGATCGCTTTGCTCGGCATGAAAAATACCGTCGTGGTGGATACGCCCGACGCCGTCCTGGTCGCCGACATGAGCCGCTCGCAGGAAGTCAAGGAGCTGATCGATGAACTCAGCCGGAAAGGCTACGGGCGCCACACCGCTTGATAAGCTTTTTTTAAATTCCTATCACTCAATGACCAAGGAGGCCTCATGATTACCGCCATTCGCATCATCGTGCTGGCCGCGATCGGGTTGATCGCCGCCTCGTCGCCGTCGTGGGCGGATTGCGCCTCCGATTGCTCGTCCGCCTATCGCAGCTGCAGCGGCAACCCGGACACCTGCTTGAGTCAGCAGGGCGTCTGCCTGAGTCGCTGCGGCCTCGAAGCCGAGCGCCACGGCGCGATCGCTTATTCGGCGCTCAAGACAGTCTACGGATATTCGCGCGACTACGGCTCGTCCAGGGCCGCCGCCGACGCCGCGGTCGCCAATTGTCGCAAGGAAAACAAAGGCGCGAGCGACTGCAAGGTCCTGGTGACGTTCCGCAACGCCTGCGGCGCGCTGGCGCTGGGCAACAAGGGCGCTTATGGCTCGGCCTGGGGGCTGTCGCAGCGCGAGGCGGCGAACAAGGCGCTCACCGAATGCCGCCCCTATGGCGGCGCCAGCTGCAAGATCGAAGGTCAGGTTTGCTCGGGGGCCCGTTAACACCGCCGCCGTTGCCGCACGCGCGGCGGACCCGATCGAACCGTCTCTCCCCGGCGCGCTTTCTCCATGGCGGCTTATTTGTCGGAGCAGCGCACTTTGAAGTGCACTTTTTTGACAGCGGCCTCGTAGTCCTGATCGATCTGCTTGTTCATTTGCTGGACGGCTACGCTCAGCTTCGTTTCCCATTCCCCGATCTGCTTCTTCCGCTTGGGGTCTTTGGTTGCGGCTTTTTCCTTCTCGGCCTCCTTTATAGCGTGGCGGAAATTTTGGCCCAGTGTGGCGTGCATTTCACGCTGCAATCCTTTGAGGTCATCGTAAACAGCCGAGCGATATCTAAGACAGTCAGGCCCCTTGTACCCCTTGTTTGGATCATCATAGACTTGGTCAAGGTTTAAATAGATACGAGTTTTTTTGATGTCGGAGGGAATAGGGCCGAGCACTTCGAACGGGTTTTCGCCCGACGCCTCCATCGAAACCGCGCGCGCTATATAGAGAAGCAACAGCGTCCCGCATGCGGTTGCAATCAATATTCTGCTGCGCATGGATTCACCCTCCGGCCTCAAACGAATTTCTCCGCCAGCCAGCCAAGCCCGTAGCCGACCACACAGGCGGCCACTCCAAGAACCGTAGTTTCAAGGCCGGAGCGAATCGGGTTGACCTTGGTCAGCCGCGTTTTCACGACGCCGGCCACGAAGAGAAAGAGCACCGAAAGCGAAATCCCGACGACGACGGCGTTGTGCGGATCGCCGATGAAAAAAAACGGCAGGATCGGGGGCAGAGAGCCGACTAGGAAGGACAGGCCCATGGTCAAGGCGACGCGGAGCGGATCGTCGAGGTGCTCGTCGAACAGGCCCAGCTCCTCGCGCTTCATGAAACGCAGCAGCAGATCTTTGTCCGACGTGACCCGGTTGACGATCATCTCCTGCTCGGGGCGGGTAAACCCCATATCGCCGTAGATCTCCCGAATCTCCTGGGCCTCTTTCTCCGGCGTCTTCTCGATTTCCCATTTTTCCTGCTCGATCTCGGAATGAAAAAACTCCCGCTGCGACTTGGTGGCCAGATAGGCGCCGAGCGCCATGGAGATCGCGCCGGCCACCACCTCCGCTATCCCCGCCAACAGGACATAGCGGCTCTGCGCGATGGAGCTCGTGACTCCCGCGAGAAACCCGATCGTCGTCACCAGGCCGTCGTTCATGCCGAAGATAACTTCCCGGATCGCCCTCCCCTTCGGCGTGTGCCAATCTTCGTGATGCTGTCGCGGAGCTTGCTCTGCCATAATGTGCCAGAGTTATCACCGCGCCGTCGAAATGCCAACTGGAGGGTGATATTGGGAAACGTGACATTCGAGAACGAGAACCAAACCGGTTTATAAGGCATACTCGACAATATGAGTATTGTCGGATATAGTGCCGACAGGAGGTTGATCGAAAAATGAAGGCGATCAGTCTGAAGCTCCAGGAGCGGCAGGTCGAGCTGCTCGACCAGGTGTCGCGAGCCACGCATATTCCAAAATCCGCCCTCGTCCGTAAGGGGATCGATATGGTTCTGCGGGAAATGAAGGAAAATGTCATCTCGGCCGAACTTCGGCGTGAGATCGATGCGCTGCTCACCGAGGATAAAGAGCTTCTCAAGCGCTTGGCCAAGGCGTGAGGTATCTTTACCCCAAACAGCTCCTCTACCTTCACCAGGAGATCATGGAACGCAGTGAAGGAAGCGCGGGTGTGCGCGACCAGGGATTGCTGGAGTCCGCGGTCTATCGGCCCCAGGCCTCGTTCGGGGGCGAGGATCTCTATCCCGACCTGTTCAGCAAAGCCGCCGCATTGGGTCATTCCATCATTAAAAACCACCCGTTCATCGATGGGAACAAACGCACGGGCTTTGAGGCGATGCGCCTCACGTTGAGATTGAATGCCTACGACATCAAGGCTTCATTTGATTCAAAGTTTAGTTTCGTCATGGGAATCGCGGAAGGAAGGCTCAAGGAACAGGCGATCGCCGACTGGCTGAGACGGCACGGCCGGCGAAGAAGAGTGCCCCGAAAACGGTAAGGCCGATCGAGATTTCCAAAGGAATCGCAATCAGATGACTCGAACCGGACCGTTGCGCGAAGGCGATGCGATCATCCTCTCCGACCGCAAGCAAAGAGAATATCTCAAGCGGCTGGAGGCCGGAAAACCCATCTCCGTCCGCGGCGGCAAGATCGCCGTGGAGGACCTTCTCGGCAAAGAAGAGGGCTTTTTCGTGCGCTCGTCGCTGGGCGATCTTTTCCTGGTCCTTCGCCCCACGCTCACGCAGCTCGTTCCCAACCTGCCGCGCCAGGCGCAGGTCATCTATCCCAAAGACATCGGCCAGATTCTCGTGTGGGCCGATATCTTTCCCGGCGCGCGGGTGGTCGAAGCCGGCGTCGGCGCGGGGGCGTTGACGATCGCTCTGCTCCGCGCCCTGGGGCCGATGGGCCATCTCATCTCCTACGAGCTGCGCGACGACTTCGCCCACATGGCGCGGGAAAACGTCGCCCGATTCTTCGGCCCGGCGGGCCACTGGACGCTCAAGCTCGGCGACGTCGCGCAGTCTCTTGAAGAGAGCGACCTGGATCGAATCATCCTCGACTTGCCCGAGCCCTGGCAGGTGACGGAGCGCGCCTGGAATGCGCTCCGCCCCGGCGGAATCGTGCTCAGCTACGTCCCGACCGTCCTGCAGATAAAGACCACGGTGGAGTCCCTGAGAGACCACGGCGGCTTCGCCTGCGTCGAGACGATGGAAACCCTGCAACGCTTCTGGCACGTCAAGGGCTTGAGCGTCCGCCCCGAGCACCGCATGGTCGCCCACACCGGCTTCATCACCGTGGCGAGACGTCTCGCGGAAAAAGCTGGAGGATAGAGGACGCCTTCAGCTTTCGGCGGGAGCGAACGGCGCCTGATAACGAGAACCAGGGAGGTATCACGATGAAGGGGAAAAGGACGGTTTCGATCTCACTGATCCTATGGGCGCTTGTGAGTTTTTCTTGCGCCAAGTCTAAGCCAGCGTCGGAGGACGACGGAAAAGCCCTTATGAGCGCGGTGGCGCAGTTTTATGCCGCGTTGAACAGCATGTTTACGGGCGACCTGGAGCCGATGAAGGAGGTCTGGTCGCACGCAGACGATGTCACCTACATGGGCCCCGGGGGAGGATTCCAGGTCGGTTGGAAGCAGGTGCTGGAAAATTGGGAGGCGCAGGCCGCCTTGAAGCTCGGAGGCAAGGTGGAAGCTGTCGATATGCGCGTTACGGTAGGCCGCGATATCGCCGTCACGCACAATTACGAGAAGGGAGAGAATACCAATGCAAAAGGAGAGCGCCAGGAGCTGTCCATCCGAGCCACCAACGTATTCCGCAAAGAAAACGGAAAGTGGAAAATGATCGGACACCACACGGATCTACTCCCCTATCTGGAGAAATGACGATTGCCGTCGAACAGCCTGATCGCCCACACCGGCTTTATCACCGTGGCGAGACGCCTCGCGGAGAAAACCGGAGGATAACGGGTATTATCGCTGAGGTGGCTCAATGCTCCGGAAAAATTCTCCCGAAAGACTCAAGACAATCCAACCGGCTGAAATCCAACGTGACTCGCACCACCCTCTTCAACTGCGGTGGCCGGCCAGATTCCTGAAGCTTCTGGGACGGATTCCGGATGGTCAATTGGCGCGAAAAATGGGCGTGAGCCTGGATGCGGTCCGAGATGAGAGGCGCCGACGGAAAATTGACCCTTCTTCGCCTCACCGTCCGCCGGTTCAGTGGACCGCCGAGATGATTCTACTTTTGGGCGCGGATTTCGATGCAAGAGTCGCGGAGAAACTTGGGCTGCCGAAGTACTTGGTCATGCACAAGCGGCGACGGCTGGGCATCCCGCCGCATGGCGACGTCCCCGAGCAACGCCAGCCGCGCGCCTTTAACTGGACAAAAAGAAAGATCGCTTTGTTGGGCACCGATTCCGATCGCAAGATTGCCGAGCGCTTCGGAACAATCGGAGGAGTGGTTGCGCGCCAGCGCACGCGGTTGGGCATTCCGAGCTTCTATCACTATAGACGCATTTCATGGACAAAAGAGATGGTATCGCTGCTTGGCAAGGCGACCGACTGGGAGATCGCGGAGAGATACGGAATGAAGCGGGAAAGCGTGGCAAGGGAGCGGCGAAAGCGCGGTATCCCGCCTTGTGTTGACACGCGGCCGGTCATAGCCACTCCTACACTGCGGCCAATTCTATCGCTGCCGATACGGACGATCACCCGTCGGTATCGGGTATCCACCGAAACCGTCAAAAGACTACGCCGGGAACTCGGCGTTCCTCCGTTGGAACGCTGGCCGGCCAAATCTCGAAGACTGGGTCCAGGCTCGACCTGATCGCATTCATTCAGGTTGTTACCTTGGAATTTCGATGGCGGGTACCGCCGGCTCACTGAGAATCCCGTAGCATAGAAACTCTTCTGCCTTCTGCCTTCTGCCTTCTGCCTTCTGCCTTCTGCCTTCTGGCTAACTATAGCCTGTTGTAACTCAAACCCCAAAAACGTTACACTACGCCTCTAAATGACCCCCTGCATTCAGGCGACTAACGTCACTCTTACTTTTACATCCAAAAACCGCGAGCCGGTCACGGCTCTCAAAGAATTCTCGCTCGAAGTCGCCGCGGGAGAATTCGTCAGCATCGTGGGGCCGTCGGGCTGCGGCAAGAGCACTTTTTTGAACATTCTCCTCGGATTGGTCAAGCCCGATTCCGGCGAGATGCGCCTGAATGGAACCAATATTACCGGTCCCGGCCAGGAGCGGGCGATGGTTTTCCAGGAGTTCGGGCTGCTGCCGTGGCGGACGGTGCTCGCGAACGTCGAGCTGGGCCTGGAGCTAAAAGGCGTGGCCGTCGCAGCGAGACGGAGCCGGGCAATGGAGCTGATCCAGATGACGGGGCTGGCCGGCTTTGAGTCGCACTATCCGCACGAGCTTTCCGGCGGGATGAAGCAGCGCGTCGGCCTGGCGCGGGCGCTGGCGACCGATCCGCAGGTCTTGCTGATGGATGAGCCTTTCGCCGCGCTCGACGCGCAGACGCGGGACCTGATGCAGACCGAGCTGCTTCACGTCTGGGAGCGGACGCGGAAGACCGTCATCTTCGTCACCCACAGCATCGAAGAGGCGGCCTATCTCTCGGATCGCGTCATCGTCATGAGCGCCAGGCCGGGCAGAACTAAAGACATTCTGAAGATTCATCTGCCAAGGCCGCGGGATTATGAGATGCGACTCTCTCCGGGATTCAACGAGATCAAATCCGCGATCTGGAATACTCTCAAGGAGGAACTCTCCGCCACAGGAGTCGGCGATGGCCCTGCGAGATAAATATTACGAGCATCGGAGGGCGATCCTCGGCCTGCTTTCCCTGGTCGGCCTGATCGGGGCGTGGGAGCTGTGCCTCACCTACGTCATTCCCGTAGATCCATTTTTCTTCACCAAGCCGTCGTTGATCGCCGTGGCGTTCGAAGAGCAGATTCTCACCGGCAGCCTGCTTCACGATCTCGCCGTGAGCAGCAAAGCGTTTTTCTGGGGGCTGCTCCTCGCGGTGATCGTCGGCATTCCTCTCGGTCTCGTCATGGGCTGGCGGCGCCGGGTGGAATACACGCTGGATCCGTTCTTGACGGCGATGTACGCCAGCCCGCTCGTCGCCCTGGCCCCGCTGATTATCGTCGTGTTCGGCGTGGGGCTCTTCGCGAAAATCGTCCTGGTGTTTCTCCTCTCCGTCTTCCCATTTATCTTCAACGCGTTTGCGGGCGTGAAGTCCGCCGATCCCCTGCTGATCAACGTCGTGCGCTCCTTCGGCGGCAAGGAGCGCGATCTCTATCTTAAAGTCATCCTGCCCGGCACGCTGCCTTACATCGTCGCCGCGGCCAGGTTGGCGATCGGCCGCGCGCTGGTCGGCATCATCGTCGGAGAGTACTACGCCGCCTCGGAGGGGATCGGTTTCGCGATCTCCAAGTTCGGCGACACCTACAGGCTGCCGGAGATGTTCGTCGGCATCATCGTGATGTCTCTCGCGGCGGTGATTCTGACGGAGATCATGCGGAAATTGGAGGGCGTGATCGCGCCGTGGCGCCGGGGGGAGGAGGTCTGATGAAGCAAGAGCACGAGCCTCTCCTGCTGGGCGGCGGCTTCATCGCTCTTCTGTTGCTCCTCTGGGAAGCCGTTCCGTGGCTGACAACGCTCCCGCGCGGGCTCGCGCTCTTTTTCACGACGCCGTCCAAGATCGCGGCGGCGTTTTTCCAACTCCTCGCCGACGGACAGATCCAGGAGCATTTCTCCGTCAGCGCCGTCGCGTTTCTCGTCGGACTCGGCCTGGCAATCGTAGTCGGCCTGCCGTTCGGAATGGCGATGGGAAGATCAAGGACCTTGGAAGCGCTGCTCGATCCCTACGTCACCGCTTTCAACGCCACGCCGCGCCTGGTTTGGCTGCCGCTGTTGATCCTCTGGTTCGGCATCGGCATCTGGTCGAAGATCATGATCGTCTTTGCCGGCGCGACCTTTCCCCTGCTGGTCAATACCTACGTCGGCGTGAAAAACGTCGACCGCGTGCTGGTCAACATGGTGCGCTCGTTCGGCGCGAGCGAGTGGCAGGTGATCCGGGTCGTGGTGCTGCCGAATTCGGTTCCTTACATCATCGCGGGGCTACGGCTGGCGATCGGCCGGGCGATTCTTGGAGTCGTGGTGGGCGAGTTTTTCGGCGCGAGCAAGGGCTTGGGATTCATGATCGCTTCGGCGGCGACCAATTACAAAGTAGACGTGGTCTTCGTCGGCGTCTTCATCTTCATGGCGCTCTCGACGCTCCTGACCCTCTCGGTCAAGAAAATCGAGTCGAACCTCAGCCACTGGCGCCCGGAGACGGCGAAGACTTTCTAACGGACTGTCCTGGAACTTTGCAAAAGAAATCCCCTGTCCCCGTTCGTCATGCCCGCGAAAGCGGGCATCCAGAAGCATCTGATTTCCCTGGATTCCGGCTCGCCCCCCGCTTTCGCGGGGGTTGGCCGGAATGACGCAAGTGGATATTCCACGACTTTCCTGGATTCTACTTCGCGGCCTTCCACCCCATCTCTTTGAGCGTTCCGCTTAAGAAGTCGCGCGCGACAAACTGCTCGATATCCGGCACCGGCTTTCCCGCGGGCCAGCCCAACTCCGGCGTCATCCTCGATTCGAACAGATCGCGGAGCAGATCCGGCGGGATCTCCGGCGAGTACTTGTCGTACACCTGTTGGTAGATGCTCTCGGCGATTTTAACGTTGTCGATCTGAAAAAATTTCTGGATGACCTCGACCGTTCCCTTTTTGTTGGTCCTGATGTAGTCCGTCGCCTTGGCGATCGCGCGGATCGCCCGCTTGACGACGTCCGGCTTCTCCTTGATCAGATCCTTGTGCGTGAGGAAGGTCCCCCCCAATCTCGGAAGATGATCTCCGGTCCTCAGAAGGATCTTCATCCCCTCGCCTTCGGCCCGCGCCGCATGGGGAAACGAGAGCACCCCGCCTTGGACCGAGCGGTTGATCATTGCCGCGATCCGGTCCGGCTCGCCCGTAAAGCTGATAACCTTGTAGTCTTTGCCGGGCTCCATCTTGAAGAACTTGCTGAGTACGATAACCACCTCGCTGTAGTCGGCGGAGCCGGGCCTGCCGAGCCCTAAAGTCTTCCCTTTGAGATCCTCCACTCTTTTTATGTCCGGAGTGGTCGTAATGGTCCACTGCGAGATCAAAGATTCACCGGCGAAAAATACCAGCGGCGCGCCGCGCAGCATCGCCTCCGCCCCCGCGCCCGGCACGGGCACGAACTCGATCTCCTTGGCGATCGCGGCCCTGACGAGCACGCCTGCCGTGGACGCGATAAACGACGCGTCGATCCCCTCCGCTTTGAACTGCCCCCTCTCCATCGCGACGTAAGAAGGAATATGGAAGCCGCTGCCGCCGGTCGTCCTGCCGATTTTGATCTTGATGCCTTGAGCCTCGGCGACCGTAACCTGAACCGCCATCGCAGCTATGGCGAAGCCCGCAAGCATCGCAGCCGACAAATATCTATGGGTGGAGATGCGCATGGTGGTACTCCTTTCCTTGCCGAAAGCGCGTAGAAGTTAACCTTTAGCCGGGAGAAAGGCAAGCGAAATAGTTCGATTGACAGGGGCGTTTCCATCGCCTAAGTTGACGCCGAAGGTTTACCAAAAGGAGGACCCGCAATGAACGTTCTAATCACGGGCGCCGGCCTGATCGGCTGCCACCTGGCGAAACGGCTGGCCGACGGCGGAGATCGCGTCGCGCTGTACGACCTATCCCCCAACAGAGATTACATCGAGAAGATCGTCGGGAAGAACCGCGCGGAGATCGTCGCCGCCGACATGCGCGACCTGCCGGCTTTTCTAAGCGCCCTCAAGCAGTCCAACGTGGATACGGTCGTGCACACCGCCGGTCTGATCGGCAAAAGAGTCGCGGAGAATTCCTACACCGGCGCTACGAACAATATTCTGGCGACGATCCACGTGCTCGAAGCGGCGCGGCTGCTCGGTTTACGACGCGTGGTCTTCGTCAGCACGTTTGGGGTCTACGATCGGGAGAAGATCAAGCCTGGCCCCGTCACGGAGGACGCGCCTATCGGCGGCCACAATCTCTACACCACCACAAAAGTCTGTTCCGAGCAATTGCTCCATGCTTATACGTACCAGTACAATTTGGATAGCGTGATTGTCCGCCCCGCCGGAGTCTTCGGCCGCGGCCATTACGTCGGCGGCTCGACGGTCGGTAAGGTAGTGCGCGACTTCGCGTTGAACGTGATCAAAGGCGCGCCGTTCACGATCGATGCGAAGCTCTACTTTTCCAACGAATATGTCTATGCGAAGGACGTCGCGCTGGCGCTTGAGTTGGCCTGCAAAGCGCAGAACTTGAAGCAGCGGATCTACAACGCCGGCAGCGGCGTCGTCACCCGCGCCGCCGACCTCGCCCAGGTCGCGCGCGAGTTGAACCCCAAAGTGGAGGTGAAAGTCACCAGCGAAGGCGACGACGATGAAGACCAGCCGCTCGACTTGAGCCGCTCCAAAGCCGAACTGGGTTACGTCCCGCAGTTTCCGCTCAAAGCGGCGCTCCGGGATTATATGGAAGAGCTGTGGAACGAGATGAGGTAGCGAGCGAAATGGAGCGTTGGAGTACGCGAGTATTGGAGTACTGGGTTTTAAGTCCAGGACTCCATAACTCCATCACTCCAGTACTCCGGGCTTCCCCGGCCTATTTAGCCTTCATCCTGAGCTTCGCCAGCTTCTCGCCCGTTTCATAGTGGCGCCCCTGGACCGCGAGGCGCGCCTCTTCGTCCAGCTCTTCGTCCCATTGCCCCAGCGAGTAGCCGTACCACGGCATCTCCGG